>JACQDF010000060.1 GCA_016201205.1 Acidobacteriota bacterium | reverse complement strand
GGATCATGCGTGGACAAACCGGCCATGACGCCCTGGTCGCGGACGGCTTTCAGGAAATCCCGGATCTGGGCGTTTCGGCCGGCGCGTCGCTTTCTTTCCGCCGAACCGCCGTGATGGACGATCGCCATGGGCCCCAGTTTCACGACTTCCTTGATCAGTTGGAGAATGTCTTCAGCACGATGTGAAGCGTGAGCGGCACGCCCACCGGCAAATCGACCGGTGGAACGGACGATCGATTGGCCGGACCATGAGCCGGCTCTGCGGGAACTTGCCCGGCGCTGGGAGCTGGTCCACGGCTGAGCCTACGGCGCGCAGGTGGACTGACGCCACTTATTCGTCAGCAGGAGGTTCCGGGATTTCCTCGGGCGGAATCAGGACGACCTCACCGTCTCGCAACGTAGCAATCGGCTGCCCAAGGCGCTTATGCATTCGGATGGCTTCGCGAACGGCCTTTACCAGTGCACGGTCGATCTGTTTGCCCTCGCGGAATTTTTCGGCAATGGTGGCTTCACGCCCGGCCGCCATGGGAATACCTTGCTTCTAGTGTACGCCACACTTTCTGGTTGTGAGCGGTCGTGGCGGACCCTGTTCCCTCCGCCACCAGTTCCGGCTGCGTCGTGTTGTCGTAGAATCTCCAGGAAGATGCCAGCGGCCGATACAGGAGAAAGAAATTTAAGAGTCCGGTCTCATAGCGACGCCGGATCGTCGTTTCGGGCACGTCGTGGCCGCCGAACCGTGCTCTTTGCTGGACTCGAGTCACACACAGGTCCGGCGAAGGCAGCCAGAGAAACACAAGGTGAAAGGCATAGCCTTTGGAAACAAGATCTCGAATCCAGGGGGCGAAGCTGCGGCTGGCGAGGGTGGTCTCGAAAGCGAAGTCTAACCGGCGTGCCGCCAGTTCATGGATCCGGCGCACCATCACCCGTCCCGCCTCCATGGACACGGTCTCCGGCGAATAGGCGCTTAGCCCCTGGGCGATCGTATCTGCGTTCACAAACTCCGAGACACCAAGCTCACCTTTCAGAAGGTAAGGAGCTGAAGCGCTCTTGCCAGCTCCATTTGGTCCGGCAAGAAGAACTACGTTGGGTGATTCTCGTTGGATGGACACCACGGACCATTAGACCAAAGTAGAATATCGACGCTACGGGATCGATCCACTGGGGTTCCAGGCTTCGTCCAACGCGTGCGGCTGGCAACGGTTGCAGGAAGGACGTCCGCCAGCGCCCATCGAACCGCTGCGATAGCCCGCGGCCACGCTGCATGACTGGCCGGAGCAGGAGCCGGCTCTGCAGGAACTCGCCCGGCGATGGGAACCGGTGAACGGCTGAATCTCACCCGGCGCAGATTCGCCGCACCAGCGCCGCGTTCTCCGCCACCTGGTCATGGTAGCGCGGATACATCCCCAGGATGATCCCGTCGTTGGGCTTGGTGTTGGTGAGCGCGAAGCGGATGGCGCCTTCCACGCCGGCGGGTGTGTCGGTCAGGCGTCCAGCCGCCAGCACTTTGTACGCCAGGCAGGTCTTCTTCGTTTGGCGAATGGCGGCGCACATTTTTGGGGGATCTTCCGGCAGGTAGACTTCTCCGAGCGGGCGCGTACCGAGGAGCTTGCGGAACTCCTCCGCCGAGCGCGTCATGTAGTACAGCGCCGTCATGTAGAGATCTGTCTCCCAATTCTCCTCCTCGGCCTGCTTCAGGAATTCGGATCATGCGTGGACAAACCGGCCATGACGCCCTGGTCGCGGACGGCTTTCAGGAAATCCCGGATCTGGGCGTTTCGGCCGGCGCGTCGCTTTCTTTCCGCCGAACCGCCGTGATGGACGATCGCCATGGGCCCCAGTTTCGCGACTTCCTTGATCAGCTTGTGATCCTCCTCGATGTCCCGGTGGCTGAGCAGAATCCATTGCATCCTGCCGCCCATTTCGCGATGGCGTTTGAAGTCGCCCAGCGCCCGCTCGTGGTGGGAAAACTGCCAGGTGTTGATGCCGTGACGTTCGCACCGCGCCATGATCCCGCACACGCGATCGCGGTCCGCCCACTCCGTCATGTGGCGGCTGAATAACTGGTTGAAATGGGAGTATCCGTGGAGCGGATTCGAGCCGATGATCAGCCGCGACACGGTGTACTTGCCCAGCTTGAGCGATGGCATCGGGTCCCGGGATTCCGGAACACTCGAGGCGCCGGATGCCGGACCTTGGGCCGCCAGCGCCTCGGCCTCCGGATCGCAGGGGAGCGCCAGCGCGGCGGCCGCCGCCAGAAATCTCCGCCGTTCTTTCTTCATCGGGGACCTCCTACACGCGTTACTCTACCACCACCGCGTACGGGGCAAGGCGCAGCGCCTTCCCCTCGAAGCGCACCCCGGCTTCCTCGTCGCTGAAATTCAGCAGCGCGATCCGGCCGCCTTCGAGCACGCTCCAATAGACGCCGGCGGGCTTGGCGATTCTCAGCCCGCGCCGCGTCTGGGGATCGAGGCCGTCCATCGCCAGAAGCTCTTTTCGCACAAAGCGCGCATACTGGTCTCCCGGAATCGTGTCGCCGGAAAAGAAAATCACGCGTCCTTTGCCTGTTTCGCCACGCCTCCAGCGATCGGACTGTGACCGGTCGCCTTCCACCGTTTCCAACAAACCCCGCGGCCGCTCGGGATAGATCACGGTTCCGCCCGCCTCGACCCAGCGCCGGATCCGTTCCGCGATTTTTTGCTCGGTGATGTGCCCCCAGGTAAACACCAGCACTTTGTATTTCTCGAGCGCGCCATCCTCGATCATCTGCTCGCTGACGAAGTCATGATCGAAGGCCGAGCGCAATTCGCGCGCGATGGCGAGAAAGATCCCGCCAAACCGGTAGCGGATCACCTCGTCGTCCAGCTTGATCGACGTGTCGGGATAGAAGGTTGCTACGTCCACCACCGGCTTTGCGCGCCGGTCCAGCAACGAAGCCGTCTTCACCCACGCTTGCAACGCCTGGTCATTGGCCGTCAGGTTGGGGTGGTAATAAAACAGGTGCTCGCCGCCGTTGGTGAGGCAATTGTACAGCCGCGCCATCACACCGCGAACGCTTCCAAATCCGCCCGGCTCGTAACCGAGCTGCGCGCCGTAGAATCGCGCGGCCGAGGAAGCCATCCGTGTAATGGCAAAGTTGTCGGCGTAGTTGTCGGCTTCGTTGGTGAGGCGGATTCCTCCCTTCAGCGCCGCCATCGTCCTGGCCTGGTGCGTGTAGTCCGTGCCGATCTCGATCGGCCCCCAGCCGCCGGAAGACTGGTGGATGACGGTGTGCGGCAAGGCCTCGCGAGCCCACTGCGCCCATTTTGCGCACCATTCGCTCATCGCGCCCATGTACCAATCGGCGAAGTCGATCCGCTTTCGCCGGGTTGCCGCCGTCACCGGAAGGAAAGTTTGCACCTGATCGAATGACGGGAAGCGATCCCCCCAGGAGCGATTCAAATCTTCGACGGTCGCATACCGCTGCCGCAACCAGTGGCGGAAGGACACGCTGGCCCGCGGATCCGCAGCCCAGTAGCCGATGTGTGTGTGAATGGGCTGGCCGCGATAGCCCCAATCGCCGCGCGCCGGATACTGCGCTTCTCCGTAATTGCCGCTCGGACCCAACCGGATGCCGAGCAGCCCGCGGCGGCCCCCGTAGTGCTTTCCGAATTCGCCCAGAAAGCGCCGGACATATTTCACCTGGTTGTCGCTGAAGATGGTCTGGATATCGTTCCGCATCCGGTGTTCCAGGCACACGAAACCGGCGTTCTCGGCCGAATCGTGATACCAGTCCGGCAGCGTGTAGGCAGATCCCACAATCAGCAGAGGGAACCATTGGAGCCCGTGCTTTTCGATCTCGTCCACGACGGCGTCGTAAAACGACCAGTCGAATACGCCAGGGCTTCTTTCGACGAAGTCCCACTTGACGTAGCTCTCGACGCCGTTGAATCCCAGGGCGCGCACCAGCGGAAGCTGGTTTCGAAGCGCCGCCAGCGCCTCCGGTAAGCCCTCGGGCCGTGGCGCATCCGCTCCCGCGGTGGTCACAAGCTGCATCGGCCTGGTGAGCGCGACGGCCGGCTCGACCAGCGGGGCCGGCTCGCGGGCGGGCTCGCTTCCGGTCAGGGACAGGGACCGCAGGTGCGTCAGCCCGAACAGCCGGAATTCGCTTGCCGGCTTGATGGCGTCCAGCAGGAAGACAGACCGCCGAACTTTGCCTGTATTGACCCGCGCCACGCCCCACTGCCTGCTCTGTGTTACGGGAGGGGAAAGCTCGATCAGCCCGTAGCCCGTGTCCAAATACTCGGCCGCGAGCCAAGCCGGACCCGGGATGTCCTTGCTGATCCTGATCCGGAACGACGAGCGCTGATAGTAGTCCTCGCTCGAAGCCAGCCGTGCGAAACCGCCGGCGTCGATGGTCCAGCCGGATGCAGGCGCTCGAACCACTTCGATGCCATTCCCGCGCGCCGCATTGCTCGCCTCCCAGCGTGCCAGCTCTTCCGCTGAAAGAACGGACAGGAAGAAAAACGCCGCTCCTCGAATCACGTCGTATACCATATCATGCGGCAGAAAACGGGCGTGGCAGGCTTCACGGACGCGCGGTTCGATGGTCCGACTTGCTGCGAATGGTTGGCAAGTAGCCGGCGATAAAATGGAGGTGTCATGCTCACCTCTGTCTTATTGGCATTTCTCCTGTTCCAGGCGCCTGACGAGCCCAAGCTCGCCACCCTCGAAGGCAGGATCACCCACGCCGCGTCCAAGACGGCCATCCGCAAAGCCAAGGTCACTCTCACCGCCATCGGTTTGGAAGGCGGAGGCAGCGCCGAGTCCGGCGACGACGGCAAATTCGTTCTTAAGGACGTCAAGCCTGGACGCTACCGTCTCAGTGCGGAAAGGACCGGCTACGAGACCACGGCTTACGGAGCGCGCAAGCCGGGCGAAGGCCAGGGCCAGGTGCTTCGCGTGGATGCCGGGGCCGCTCTTTCCAGCGTGGACATCGCACTGCCCAAACAGGGCGTCATTGCCGGAAAGATCCTCGATGCCGACAACGAGCCCGTTCCGAAAACCCTTGTGATGGCGCTGGCCAATATTTACTACCAGAACGGCCGCCGGGCGCGAATCCCGCGTGGGGCTATCCCGGTGATCTCGAATGACCTCGGCGAGTACCGTATCGGCTCGCTGCCGGCCGGCAAATATGTCGTGTGCGCCGTCCCCGTCAATTTCTACCAGCCTTCGACCCAGGCCAGGGAATCGAAGCCGGGAAGCGAGGAAGCCGCCATCATGACCTGCTTCCCTAATGTCTCGCAGATGAGCGAGGCGACGGCGCTGGAAATCAAGGACTCGACCGAAGTCACCGCGATCGATATCCGCCTTTCCAGGACACGCACCGTCACCGTGCAGGGTCGCATCACCGGAGTTCCACCCGGCGCCGGCGCCATCACGATCCTGAACCTCAACGCCGGATCGGCCGGCCCGATGGGAAATGCGATCCATCCGCGAGCCTACGTGCAGAGCGCCGACGGCAAGTTCGAGTTCAAGAACGTGCCTCCCGGTTCCTACACTCTCCATACGCTGGCCACCGGTCTCGGCAACGCTCCGTTTGTGGTCAAGGCGAAGGTCGAGGTCGGCGACCAGCCGGTGACCGATCTGCTGGTTCCGGCGCTTGTGCCTTTTGAGATCAAAGCAAAGATCAACGCCGAGGCGGGACCCGAGCTGAAGATGGGCTCCATCCGGGTCATGCTCACGTCCGCCGACGAGATCATCTCCGCGCTGGCCATGGGCACTGCTAACGCGGACGGCGATGTCACGCTCGCGAACATGGCTCCCGGACGCCACCGCGTCACGATCGCCGGTGTTCCGGCTACCCACTACGTGCGCGAGATCCGTGCCGGCGACCAGGTGGCGCCGGGCGACGAGGTGGACATCCCCGACGCCTCGACGCTGTTGACTCTTTCTTTCGCTCTCGGGCGCGGCGAGATCAACGGTGTCGCGCGGAACGAAAAAGGCGAACCCGTCCCGGGCGCGCACATCGGCCTGATTCCCGAGCCGCGCCGCCCTTTCCGGCTTCGCATGAGCCACAGCGATCAGAGCGGAGCATTCAAGCTTCCCAACCTGCCGCCAGGAGAGTACTTGCTGGTCGCGCTCGATTCGCTCGAATCAGGCGCGCTCGAAGACGATGATTTCCTCAAGCAGATCCGGGCCAAGATGAAGAGAGTGACGGTGGACGAGAGCGGCTCGCAAAGTCAGGAGCTGACCGTGCTGGCTGTGGCATCCGAGCGATAAGATGTCTGGTTCCAGTCCTTCACCTTATCATGCGGCAGAAAACGGGCGTGGTCCGGCGTAAGATGGGGAAATGTTGGTTCTCCTTGTTCTGCTGGCTTCGACGCCTTTCTCCCTTTCCGCACAGGAGCCGTTGGACGTTGTCATCACCGGCGGCCGTGTCGTTGACGGCGCCGGGAATCCTTACTTTTTCGCGGATATCGGCATTCGAGGCGATGCCATCGCCGCCATCGGCCGGCTCGCTTCCCATCCCGCGCGCCTTCGAATCGACGCCAGCGGTCTGACCGTTACACCCGGCTTCATCGACATACATAACCATTCCATTCGCGACATCTTTGATGAGCCGACTGCCGCCGGTTTCCTTTATCAAGGCGTCACCACGCTCATCGAGGGGCCCGACGGCAGCTCTCCAGTCCCGCTGAAGCCGATGCTCGACAAGCTCAGCCAGCACCGGATGAGCGTCAACATGGGCTTCTGCATCGGGCACGGCTCGATCCGCCGCGCCGTCCTGAACATGGAAAACCGCAAGCCCACCGATCAGGAGCTGGCGCGGATGCAGGAGATGGTTCGCGAAGGGATGCGCGACGGCGCGATGGGTCTTTCGACCGGCCTGTTCTACACGCCGGCGAATTTCGCACAGACCGAAGAGGTGATCGCGCTGGCCAAAACCGCCGCCGAGTACGGCGGATTTCACGTTTCGCACATCCGCGATGAAGGAAACGGCATTCTCGAGGCAGTGAAAGAGACCATCCGCATCGGAGAGCAAGGCGGTCTTGCGACCCAGGTAACGCATCACAAGATCGGCGGCAAGATGAACCGCGGCCGCAGTGCGGAGACGATCCGCCTGGTGGAGGAGGCACGCGCGCGCGGAGTCGACGCCACCATCGACCAATATCCATACACGGCGTCTCACACCAGCCTGGGTGCAGCTTTGTTCCCGCAGTGGGCTTTCGCGGGCGGCAACAGCGCGTTGGGAGAGAGACTCGAAGCTCCGGACACCCGCGCAAAGATCAAAGCGGAGATCATGCGCCGTATCGAGAATGAGCGCGGAGGCGGCGATCCGAGCAATATCGTGTTTACGCGCTGCGGCCCGCTCGGCAATCTGGACGCGGGCCGGTCCGGCGACCGCAGCCTGGAGGGAAAATCCCTGGCCGATGTGACCCGCGCTTCGGGCAAGGAGCCCACCATCGCCAACGCCGCCGAGATGGCCATCGAGATTCAGAAAAAGGGCGGATGCGGCGCGATTTTCCACTGGATCCACGAGGAGGACATCGAACGCATCCTGAAGTACCCGCACACGATGGTCGCCTCCGACGGAGCGATTCGCATGGGGCATCCCCGCAGCTACGGAACCTTCGCCCGCGTGCTGGCGCGCTATGTGCGCGAGAAGAAATTGATCTCGTTCGAAGACGCCGTCCGCAAGATGTCCGGTTTGCCCGCGCAGCGGCTCAAGCTGTTTGACCGGGGGCTGATCCGCCCGGGGATGAAAGCCGATCTGGTGGTGCTGGATCCGGAAAAGGTGCTGGATCAAGCAACCTTTGCCAAGCCGTTCGAGCGCGCCGAAGGAGTGCGCGACGTGCTGGTGAACGGCCGGCTCGCCCTCCACAATGGCAGGATCACCGACGGCCGCCCGGGCCGTGTCCTTTACGGCCCCGGAAAGGCGGATGAGGCGAACTGATGTACAATCGAGACCAGCGAGGCGGCCAGCCACAGACGGGTGGCAACGCCAAGCGGAATTCGCCGGAAACGGTGAGTGGATGGAACCGAGACACCCCAACGGCAAAGGTGACAGCCTCAATTCGTCCGGCGACGTCTCTTCCAGCGCCATCCTCGCGCAAGTGGACAAGATCCTGGTTAGCAAGGAATTTGCTCATTCCGACAGCCTGAGGCGCTTCCTGCGATATGCCGTCCACCAGGTGATGGAGTGCGGGGGAGATCGACTGAAGGAATACGTGCTGGGGGTAGAATTGTTCGGCCGGGGAGACACGTTCGACCCGCGAATCGATCCGATCGTTCGCGTTCAGGCAGGGAAGCTGCGGACTCGCTTGCAGCAATACTACGCCGACGAGGGGCGCTCCGACACCGTTGTCATCGACCTCCCCAAAGGAGGCTACGTCCCGGTATTCCGGAGGCAGGACGCCAGGCAGGCGACCGCTGGCGGGGCGGCTGGAACCTGGATACGGAAACGAACGGTGTGGGCGGCCTTGGTGTTGCTCTCGGCGGCTGCCGTCGTGACCGTCGCCTGGTGGCAAATAGGGTCGCAGACCCCTGCACCCGTGTTCACCCAACTGACCTTTGCGACGGGGTCAACCTCCGCGTTTCCAGCCATTTCCCGAGAGGGAAAAGTTCTGGCGTTCGCTTCTGATCGGGGCGAAGAAGGCAAACTGGACATCTACGTGCAAGCGCTGGGGGTGGGGGGGCCGGTTCAGCTCACGCATGATCCGGCCAAGGCCCGGCAGCCCGATTTTTCGCCGGATGGCACCAGAATTGTGTTCCAGTCAGGCCGTGATGGCGGAGGAATCTACGTCATTTCGCTGCTGAGCCGCGAGGAGAAAAAGATTGCCGACCTGGGCTTCCTGCCCCGCTTTTCCCCGGACGGCAGTTGGGTAGCCTACCAGGGTCCCGGGGGCAGGATTTACACAGTGTCGGCCAACGGCGGGCAAGCCCGTGCGGTACCCACCGACCTGAACTCGGGCCACTATCCGGTCTGGACACCGGATGGCAAGCATCTGCTGGTGCTTACGACAGTTGCCGAGCGCCCGGATCCGGAGTTCGACTGGCGGGTGGTCCCCTTGAGCGGCGCCCCGTCTGTGAGCACCGGCGTCAGGGAAGTGTTTCGCCGCTACCGGCTGGGCACCAGCCGGTACCCTCCCGTTCCGGGCGACTGGGTGGGAGACCGCCTGATCTTTTCCGCCGGCCAGGGGCTGACCTCCGCCTTGTGGCAGATCCCGATCTCGACAAAGACCTGGCGCGTGGCCGGCCCTCCGGAGCGGCTAACGTCCGGACCGGGCGCCCATACGTTTCCTCGGGTGGCTGTCGAGTCCAGGGGCCGTCCCCGCATCGTGTTTACGAACCAGGATGTCACCACCCATATCTGGGGCCTTTCGATCAACCCCAACCACCCGGAAGCGGGTGGCCATCTCACCCGGCTGACCCAGGACGCCTCGCTGCACCAGGATGACTGGGGCACCCCCCAGCGGCTTTCCGCCGATGGGACCAAATTGGTGTTTTGCTCCGCCAGATCCGGCAATCCGGACGTGTGGCTGAAGGATTTGGCCAGCGGCCGCGAAACGCCCCTGACAGCCAATCCCTGGCCGGAGGTACAACCCCTCATGGCTGCGGATGGTTCGAAGGTGGCCTATGTGAGTCTCGAGAAGCAAAGCCCGGCGATTTACGTGGTGGGCACGGCCGGAGGCGTCTCCGAAAAAGTGTGCGACAACTGCGGCTACCCCTTGGACTGGACGTCCGGCAGCGGGCTGATGCTGATCGCCGAAGGCCAGCCCGCCCGGCTCGTGGCCCTCAGCGTCCCGACCGGGCAGAAGCAGGAGGTTCTCGGGGGGCTGAAGTACACCCTGCGCGAGGCTGCCCTGTCGCCCGACGGTCGTTGGATCGCGGTCCGCGCCGACGGGCTTGCCGGCGAGGATCCCTTTGTGGCGCCGTTTCGGTCGAAAGCAGAGGGCGGTCCGGCGGAATGGGTCGCTCTGAAGGAGCTTCGTCAGGGCTGGGGGCTGCGGTGGTCCCCGGACGGTCGCTTCCTCTACTTTTTCGCGAACCGTGACGGTTTTCCCTGCCTGTGGGCGCAGCCTCTACACGCTGAGACCCGGCGTCCGATGGGGCGCCCCATCCCCGTTCACCACTTTCACAGATATCAGCGCTACCCCTGGTTCGTCGCCGGCGGGATCTCAGCCGCCGCCGACAAACTGGCGCTGTGGCTGGACGAGAGTGCATCCAACATCTGGATGACCGAGCTGGGAATCGTCTCCGGAGGCCCGCGTTAACCGTAAACATACCGTAAACGCACTTCCGCATGGGGACGCGCGAGGGTACATTGGCGCAAGACTACCGCAAGGGGAGGATTATGTCTAACGTATTCTTTACCGGTTTCGCAGCCGCGATCCTCGCGGCGGCGTCCTTCGCTCAGACTTACTACGGCACCATTCGCGGAACCGTGATCGACACCAGCGGGGCGGCGTTCCCCGATGTTCAGGTGACCCTCACCAACCTGGGAACAAACATCAGCCAGAAGGTGACCAGCAACCAGGTTGGAAACTATCAGGCGCCGAACCTGATCCCGGGCAAATACCGGGTTGAGGCGGAGAAGCCAGGTTTCAAGAAGTTCGTCGTCGAAGACGTGGAACTTGTGGCTCTGGCGGACCGCCGCGTGGATGTGAGGCTGGAAGTCGGCGCGGTCACAGAATCGGTCAGCGTAACCGCCGGCTCGCAACTGGTGGAAACCGAGAGGGCGACGTTCAGCGACGTGAAGTCGAACTACGTTTTCACGTACATGCCCGTCAACTCCAACTATCGCTCGATCTGGCGCATGCTCGATCTGACCCCGCTCGCCAATTACACTTCGGGCTCCAACTATGCGGGGAATGGGCAAGGCCGGAACACCACGTTCACGATGGACGGCATCAAAGTCAAGGACGGCTGGACCGGGGGCACGTTTGGCCCCTCGCTGACGTACCTGGATTCGTATCGGGAATTCCGCTTCGACCTGGTCGGCGCCAACGCCTCGGCCGGCACCTCGGCGAATGTGACCGTGGTCTCCGAGAGCGGCACGAACGAGGTCCACGGCGAAGCGTGGATGCACTATAACGCGACGGGCTTCGGCGCGCGCCCGTTCTTTGCCCCTACCCGGCCGCACGGTCCGCCCATTTTCCGGCCCAACATCAAGATCGGAGGACCGATCTTCCTTCCGAAGATCTACAACGGGAAGAACCGGTCCTTCCTGCACTATTCCTGGCAGGGCCTCCGCGGGAGTCAGACGCCGTATGTCGCCAACGCGGTGGTGCCGAGCCAGGCCTTCCGGCAGGGCGATTTCTCGTCGATCTCCGGCGCGCTGACCGATCCGTTGAGCGGAGTTCCGTTCGCGAACAAGCAGATTCCCGCCAGCCGGCTCAGCCCGGTTTCCAAGTACTTTCAGACCACCTTCTACCCGGCGGCCAACAGCGGCGCCGACCGCTTTACAGGAATCTTTGTTTTTCCGAACTGGAGCGATCAGCACACCGTGCGCGCGGACCACAAACTGAGCGACAAGAACTCACTGTTCGGCCGGTTCCTCTACCAGACGTACAGGTACGAGCGATTCGACGGGGACAATTTCCCGACGATCGGGAGGTACGACCAGTGGCGCGATCAGTTCGTGGTCGTAATCTCCGATACTCATGTCGTCTCGCCGAATGTGGTGAACGAACTGCGTCTCGGCTATGGCAGGGATGACAGTCTTTACGGCGGTCAGAATCGTGGGCTGGACGTGGTCAAGGCCTCCGGCCTGGCGCTGCGGGACCTCGAGGACGTGAGGGCCCTTCCTCGCATGGACATCACCGGCTACTCGTCCATCTACCAGGGAGACCAGAACGGTTGGACGTGGAGCAATTATCACATTATCGAAAACGTGCTCTGGATGAAGGGAAAGCACAATTTTCGCATCGGCTTCGACCGCGACAGCTTCAATGGACGGTCTTGGGCGACATCCCCCAGCCGCGTCTACGGCCAGTACGGTTTCAATGGACGGTTCAGCGGCAATCCATACGGGGACTTTCTGCTGGGCCTGATGGACTCGAGCGCCCGATCGACCTCCGTCGGCCCCGTCTATCCGCACCGCAAGAACTGGGAACTTTACTTTACGGACGATTTCAAGGTCACTCGGCGTCTGTCCCTCAACTACGGAGTACGGTACTCGCTGCTTGATCCGGGCTATCTCGAGCAGGACCTGTTCGGGAATTTCTATCCCGCCAGGAACGCCCTGGTCGTGCCGGATGAAGCGGCAAAGAACCGGATCCATCCCGGTTTCCCGAAGAACGTGCCAATTCTCGCCGCCAGCGCTGCCGGTCTCGGCAAGAAGCTGCTGAACCGGGACAACAACAACCTCGCCCCGCGTTTTGGGTTCGCCTGGCGGCCCACCACTTCGGACCATTTCGTGATTCGCGGGGGTGTGGGCGTCTACTATGTCGCCATGCAGCCTTACGTTTCCGACGGCGGCGGAGCGCCTTTTGAACTTCGAGAGACCTTCACGAACTCCATTACCAGCGGCGTCCCCGGTCTCTCTTTCCCGCAACCCTTCCCGTCCACCACGTATCTGCTCGGCGGG
The DNA here is from genome assembly GCA_016201205.1 of Acidobacteriota bacterium. Taxonomy (GTDB): domain Bacteria; phylum Acidobacteriota; class Terriglobia; order Bryobacterales; family Bryobacteraceae; genus CADEFT01. Next base: position 27,045 of record JACQDF010000060.1, on the reverse strand, counting down.
ACGGGGGCGAGCGGGATGAACCCGGACCTGCGGACGCCGTACAGCATGCAGTACAACCTGACGGCCGAAAGGGAGATGTTCGGCATGGGGTTGTCGCTGAGCTATGTTTCCACGCTCGCCCGCAAGAACGTCTGGAACCGCAATCTGAACCAGGTTCCCGCCGATACCAGACCCTACGCCACAAAACTGTTACAGGCGCCCTTCCCGTACCTGTTCACGGCGAGTTTCCAGGACAACGGCGGCGCCCACAACTACCACGCCGGGGTGATCAAGGCGGAGAGAAGGTTCAAGGGCGGCCTCTACTACCAGGCTCACTTGACTTGGGCGAAGAGCGTGGCGGACGACTGGACGAGCACACCCGAAGACGCCTTCAACCGCGGGCGCGAGCGATCGCAGGGCAACCAGATTCCGCACTGGCGCGGCGTCGTGGTCGGAATCTACGAGCTGCCCTTCGGCAAGGGCAAGCGGTTCGCCGCCGGAGCGCCGGCCGCGCTGAACCATGTGATCGCCAACTGGACGGCCGCGGGCACCTATGTGTACCGCTCGGGCCTGTATTTCTCGCCCTCATTCTCCGGCGTGGATCCGTCCAATACCAATATCCGCAGCGGGCGGCCGGATCGGGTCGCCGATGGCAATCTGTCGAGCGGGCGCGTGATCGAGCGGTGGTTTGACGGCACGGCGTTCATTACGCCTCCGGCGTCCATCGGGCGCTTCGGGACGTCGGGAGCTTTCATTCTGGAAGGGCCCGCCATGAACGTGTTCCACTTCGGATTGACCAAGGAGATGGCTTTCCACGAGCGGGCTCACCTGAAGCTGGAGATGGTTTCGACCAACTTCTTCAACCATCCGAACTTCAGCAACCCGGCCGCGACCATCGGCACGAGCACGTACGGCAGGATTCTGAGCACACTCTCAACCGACGGGAACCGCAATTTCCAGTTGACCGCGCGGTTCATATTCTGATCGGTGCGCCTTCAACGCACCCGTTTCCACGCGGGCATCGATACCGTCGTCCGCCGCGGCATCAATTGCGTTCCCCCCCGTCGGCTAACGATTTGAGCATCACCTGCCGCCCGTCTCTTGGGCGGCCGGTTGCATGCCCTCGCTAGCCTGGATGCTAGGATTTCGATGGCATCTGACGGAAGAGTTGGTCTGCCTCTATTTCGGCGCTTCCAGGTGCTCTTGGATCCATTCGGCCCAGCGGCGATTGATGTCCCGCTGGTGGATCGGATCGCTCGGCGCGTGCCCACTCACCGGATAGGCGATGAACTTCGTCTTCACGCCGTTGTCCCGCAATACGTGGTAGAGCAGGTAGGACTCCGTGATTGGCACCCGCTGGTCGCCCGTGTCGGAGAGGATCAGCGTGGGCGCCTTGATCTTCGATGCGTAGGTGATCGGGGCCTGGTCGCGGTAGGCCTGTAGGCGCTTAGGATCGGTGAACGGGGAGCCGCCGTAGTAAGTGGCGACGTTGGAGTGAATATCGCTCAGCGCGTATTGGTCGAGGTGATCCGTCACGGCCGCGCCAGCCACACCAGCGCGCCAGTGGTCCGGATAGTTCCCCAGCAGCCAAGTCGTCATGTAGCCCCCGTAGGACCAACCGGACACTGCCATCTTCGCCGAGTCGGCGATCCCTCTCTGGATCAGCAGGTCGACGCCCGACATCACGTCGCGCCCCGGACCGGCCCCGGCGTCGTTCCAGATCGCCGCCTGAAATGCATTGCCGAGATTGCTGCTGCCCCTGTAGTTCGGCTCGAAGACGACCCACCCCTGCGCAGCCAGCCACTGGGGCCGCGGCCCGAAGCCAAGGGTCGAAGCCCCACGCGGCCCACCGTGGATCGCAAGGACCAACGGATACGGCTTACCGGGCCGATACCCCGGCGGGTAGGTGACAATGCCGTCCATTTCGAAGTTATCGGGCCCGCGCCAGCGGATCGGCTCTTGCTTGCCCAGTTCCAAGGCTGCGATTTCGGCGTTGAAGTCAGTCAGGCGTTGTGGAGGAGAGTCGGGCGTCTCCTTGTAATAAAGATCGAATGGACGATCGGGTTCGCTCGCCGCCAACGCCAGTCTGCCACTTTTCGAAACGCTGACTCCGAAGCTGCCGAGCCGTCCGGTATCGAGCCGCCGTGCCGGACCATCCAGCGGCTGCCGCCACATCACGTTGCTCGTCCCCTGTTGTGTGAAGACATACAGCGATTTACTGTCCGGCGCCCATTGGGCAAATGCGTCGGAATCCAGCGCGCGCGTCAGATTACGCGCCGGCCCGCCGCCCGCCGGCATCACCCAGATCTCGTTCCCAAAACGCGTGTCGCCGTCGCGCGGCCACGAGTAGGAGAAGTGCTGGCCGTCCGGGGAGAAGCCGATCGCTGAGTCGAGTTTCGTCCTTCCGGATAACGCGGTCAAGGCCCCGGTCTCGATATCCACAACGCGGCTGGTCTGGTCCTGGAAAAACCGTTCGCCCGGGCCAGGCTGATAGCCAAACGCGATCCGCCTTCCATCTGGGGACCAACGCAGACCCAGGTTACCAATAACCGACCAGGTTCCCGACGTCAGCCGCTTGCTCTCGCCGCCTTCTGCAGGCACGAGCCAAAGATGCGAGGCGCGAGGCGCTTCCGTTGACAGGTAATTCACGTCAGCCTCGAACGAACGGTTGCTTTTCTCTTCGCCTTCCCGTTTCGGCGCTTCTTCAACGGCCGAATAAACGAACGCTTTGCCGTCCGGACGCCAATCGAAACTCCGCACGCCCGTCTCCGGCTTGGACACCTGCATCGCCTCGCCGCCGTCGATTGGCAAAACCCAGATCTGCGATTTTCCGTCTGCCGGAGCAAGAAACGCCAAGCGCGTCCCGTCCGGTGACCACCTATGCAGGCTCGCCTGCCGACGCGTCAGGATCTTCTGCTTTTTGGTCGCGACATCCACCTGCACCAGTTCGGTGTCGTAGCGGTTGTCCTTCAGATTGGCTCGCGAAACCGCGACCACGATGCTCTTCCCATCGGGCGAAATCTGCGGGTTGAATACGTTCGCGATCTTCGCGGCGTGCTCCAGGTTGAAACGCTCTGCCGCAACGGAGGACGAGAAGACGAGACAGACGAGAAAAAGGATCAGCCTAAAGATGTTGATGGAGCTAATTAAGGCTAGCACAGGGTTGTCTGACCCTTTTCACCTACTCCGCTGGCCAAATCCCGGGCAGGCATCGTACTTGTCTTGCCTTTCCTTCGTGCACTCATAAGGGCCAACTCGTGATGATCCTAACCATCTCATTCTACTACCGTTCCCCTTCTGTCGGCCGAACTTCTGGAGTCTTCTCCCAGGCCTCCCGTTAACCGTAAACATACCGTAAACGCACTTCCGCATGGCGACGCGCGAGGGGTACAGTGGCGCGAGACTACCGCAAGGGGAGAATTATGTACAACGTATTTCTGAGCAACCATGGGACGGATGCCGCTGCCCGCTGGCGCCGCGTGATCATCTGTCTGGTTGTGGTCTTCTGCCTCTGGAATTCGGGACCGGCCCAGACGTTCCTGGGATCGATAGGCGGCACGATCCGGGATGCCAGCGGCGCGGTTGTGGCCGGGGCAGAAGTGAAGCTCACGGAACGGGCCACGGGCATCCAGCGTTCCGCCGCCAGTAATGCGGAAGGCAACTACCATTTCGCCAGCCTGGCGCCCGGTACCTACACGGTATCGGCCTCCCGTGCGGGCTTCAAAGAGGTCCGCAGCAGCCCCATCACGCTGACGACGCAGCAGACCGTGCGCTTTGACGCCACGCTCGAGGTGGGCGACATCACCCAGCGGGTCGAGGTGGCAGCGGCGGCGCCTACCGTCAACGCCGAAAATGCCCAGATCGGCGACGTACGCCCGCGGGCGGACCTGCTGAATCTGCCCATGAACACGCGCGCCACCCACTCCTTCCTCTACCTGACTTCTTCCAACTACGAGGGACGCCTGGTGGGCGGTCTGCGCGGCAACAACCTGAACTACACCATTGACGGGATCACCAGCAACGCCGCTGCCTGGGGCGGCAGCGCCAGCCCCATGCTCGAGGTGTCGCTGGAGGCGGTTCAAGAAGTCAAAGTCATGTCCAGCAACAATGCAGCCGAGTATCCCGACGTAGCCACCATGTACGTGTCCACGCGGTCGGGGAGTAACCAGATCCACGGAGGCGGGGTCTTCGATCACAGCAACAACGCCTTCAACGCGCGGAATTTCTTCGCACCGAGCAAGCCCAAAGGGCCGATCCGCGATGAGGCCGGAGGCGGCTTAGGAGGCCCGGTATTCTTTCCGGGGCTTTACAACGGTCGCGACCGGACCTTCTTCTACTTCACGTGGGAATACCAGGCGTTTCCCGGCCAGTTCAGCGCCGTGGCCAACGTGCCCACCCTGAAGATGCGCAGCGGCGACTTCTCCGAGCTGCTGCCGCGCACTGTGGTCCGGGATCCGGCCACCGGCCAGCCGTTTGCCAACAACCTGGTTCCGGCCGCACGCATCAGCGCCGTCTCGCGAAACATCCAAGGGTACGAGAATTTCATCCCCGCGCCCAACTTCGGCCCCTCCGACAACTTCTCGGGCAACTACCGCGACCTGCGTTCTTCCACCACGCACAATAATCGGGTCACCGTGCGTGTGGATCACCACCACCGCAATGCTGATTCCTTCTCCGCCCGGGTGAATCTTCGCCAGACGCCCTTGCCCGGCCAGTACGACGGATCCCTGCCCGCATTTCGCCGCGACCAATATCGGAACGAGCGCAACGCCTACTTGTCGGAAACCCACCTCTTCTCACCGACTCTGGTCAACGAGTTCCGTCTGGGCTTTGCTCGCGACCATTCCAGGCTCGAGGGGTTGCACCGCGGCGCGGACGTGGCGGAGAAATGGGGGCTTCAGGGCCTCAACTTATCGAACAAGCGGGGCTTGGCCGGGGTGCCTCGGGTCTACTTCACGAACTTTTCCGGCCTCTTTGAGTACGGGACGTACTTCTGGGTGCAGGAAAGCTTCGACATGATCAATAATCTCACCTGGACCAAAGGCAAGCACATTGTCAAGGCCGGTGTGTTTCTGCGCCGCAACCGGATCAACATTTCCGATTACGGCGAGAACGACTTCGGAAGGATGAACTTCGACGGGTTCGCTACCGGCTTCGACCATGCAGACTTCCTGCTCGGCATCCCCCACACCAGCTCCCGCTATGAGAGGGCCCAGCCGCGGTATAACCGTTACCTCGAAAGCGGCTTCTTCGTCCAGGACGACTGGCGGGTGTCGGCCAAGCTGACCCTGAATCTGGGGTTGCGTTACGAGTACTTCACCCCGCCAGTGGACAAGTACGATATGCGGTTCGCCTTTGATTACCGCACGGGCAACCTGGTGGCGCCGAACGAGCAGGTCCTGCGGACCCTGGTGAACCCTCTGTTCCCCAAGACAATTCCCATCGTCACAGCCCAAAGCGCCGGCTTTCCCACCCGCGCTTTGCTGGAAGGCGACCGCAACAACTTTGGCCCGCGCCTGGGCTTCGCCTACCGGCCGTTCAGCAACACCAGGACGGTGGTGCGCGGCGGCTACGGGGTTTATTACAGCCGCCTGACCTGGAGCCAGATGGACGGCTTCAGCGGCGGTCCTTTCCGCTCTGACGAGAATTTCCTGAACGCCTTCACCGCGGGAGTGCCGTCCTTCCAGTTCCCCCGCCCGTTCACCGAGGCCGGCACCGTCCCCACCCAGAGCGTAGACGCGCTGGTGATGAACCCGCGAACGCCGTACACCCAGCAGTGGAATCTCACTGTGGAAAGAGAAATCGGGGCCTCGATCGTGGCCCGCATCGGCTACCGCGGATTCCGCATCAACCAGCTCATCTTCAGCGGGAACATCAACAAACCATTCCCGAGCAGTGATCCGGCTCAAAGAAATTTCTATCGCTATCCGAACTTTTTCGCTGTCAACGCCTTGCAGAACGGCGGGATTCAAAAGCTGCATGCTCTCGACATCGGGATCGAACGCAAGTTTACCCAGGGGCTCACCTTCCAGTCAGGATGGACTTGGGCGAAGGATCTCACCGATATTCCGGGTGGAGAGGAAGCGGGTTCTATCGAGAATCCCTACGATCGCAGCCGCGAAATGGGCAATGTCGATGCCGTCAACCGCCACCGGTTTGTCAGCTCCGGCATCTATGAACTGCCGTTTGGAACCGGCAAGCGCTTCGGCGCCAGGCTCCCCGCCGCCGTCCGGCAGAGCCTGGGCAACTGGGCGATCTCGTCCATCTTGATTTTCCATAGTGGCCAGTTCCTGACCCCTTCGTTCAGCGGCGCTGATCCTTCCAACACGCGCACCACCGGCGGCCGGCCGGATCGGATCGGCGATTGGAACGTTTCGGACGCCTCGATCACCCGGTGGTTCAACGCCGCCGCGTTTGCCGTCCCCCCGGTGGGACGGTTCGGCAACAGCGCCCGCGGCGTGATCGTCGGTCCGGGGGTGGCCAACTTCGACTTCGGGTTGTTCAAGTATTTCACCATCCGCGAACGAAGCCGGCTGCAATTGCGCATGACGGCCACCAATTTCTTCAACCACCCGAACTTCGGCAACCCGGTCACCAACATCAGCTCCGGAAACGTCGGCAAGATCACCAGCCTGCGAGGGGGCGACGGCGCCCTGGGAGCGGGCGCCAGGACAATCCGGCTGGGGGTGCGGTTCGACTTCTGAGTCGGTAGCTGTGCGTCGGGCTCTGCTTCACGTTGTGTCCGGCAGCCGCGCACGCGGGCCAAGCCGCGCTCCCGAAAGATCTCTCCGAGGGCAGGACCGTGCTCCTGCTGGGGGACTCGATCTTCGACCTCCACGAGGGCGACAAGCGCATAGAGGCCGTAATGAAAAATCTGCTCGAGCAAAGGAGCCCCCTGGTCCGATGGACGATCTACAATGAGGCGCACGGCGGCGAGTACATCGGACCCAAGGAAGGAACACCGAAGGGCGTTTCGGAGCCACTGTTCACCACGGAGAAGACGGGGCGCTACTTTGAAATCGTGCATCGCCATGCCCGGGTAGATGCGGTCATCGTCAACTACGGCGGCAATGACAGTAAAGTTTATCCGCCAGCCACCTTCAGAAAAAGGATCGAGGCGCTCGGCAGAGTGCTTGAAAAAGATTACCCCGGCGCCGTCCTCATTTTCGCCACGACCATGTTTGTCGACCCGAAGCATTCGGCGCCTTATCATCGTGACGATCCCAAAGCGCCTGGGTTCGAGAACGGCAGGCCACGAAACGAGTATCTTGAACCCTACAACCATGAAATCCGGGAATTCACGGCGGCGCATGGCTACCGGTTGGCCGATGTGTGCCGGCGCATCGCGCGGGAAACGGAGAGGGGCAATTGGGACTTCCGCTTGCGGCAGGGACAGGGAGATCCTCGAGAGGATCCGAAGCACCAAGGCGACATGGCGTGGTTTGACAACATCCATCCCAACGACAGGGGCACGAAGATCATCGCTGACGTCTTGGTGGAAGCTCTCACGAAGTCTGGCTACAGTGGCCACGTTCGGGTCAGGTAAGCACGTTTCGAACGTTGACGAATATGCATGTATCGTGCATACTACTGCATATCCGCACCACGTTGATCATCGACGAGAGCCTGATCGAGCGCGCCAGAGAACTCACCGGCATTCAGGAGAAGACCGCCTTGGTGCGGGCCGGACTGGAGGCGCTAATTGCGCGTGAAGCTGGCAAACGCCTTGCCACGCCTGGCGGTACACAACCCAAGATATCGGACATTCCGCGGCGGCGATCTGCCTGATGGTGCTCGCCGACACTTCCGTCTGGATTGAGCACTTCCGGCACGGCCATCCACACCTAGCGGATCGCCTCAGCACTATTGTCCAACTGCCGGTTCTCGACACTTGACACCAGGCTGGCAAAGGCGGCAAGGGAACTGGGGCTGAGCTAAACCTGAGCTAAACCACGCGACCTGGTTGCATGTGCGCATATTTGGAATGCGAGAGTCCCGTCCGCGCCTCATGGGCCGGGATGGCCAGATCCTGGACCCGCTCCACAGTCCTCAGCTTCTGCTTGACAATGTGCTCTCATTTTGAGAGTATAGGTACGTGCGCGTCATCAGTCGCAAGGCCCTTCGCGAGTTTGCCGGCGCTCACAAGGAAGCAGAGACGCCGCTCGATGACTGGTACCGGACAGCGAAGCGATTGCGGTGGACCAGTCTCGTGGATGTGCGCAAGACATATCCACACGCGGATCCGGTTGGCGAGTTCACGATCTTCAACATTGGCGGAAACAAGTATCGCTTAGCCACGTACATCAACTATCGAACCGGTAAGGTCTACATTCGCCACGTGATGACGCACGAGGAATACAGCAGGGAGGATTGGAAGAAGCGATGAAAAATTCCGTGCTTGAAGTAGATCCAAAGCGTTACGGCCGTCTGTTGGCGCGCAAGCTGCCGGCGGTCATTCGTACTGAGGAAGAGAATGAGCGCCTCATCGCCGAGTTGGAGCAACTCGACAGACGCTATGACGAACTCACGCCGGAAGAACGGGAGTACTCCGAACTGCTGACCGTGCTTATCGAAGCCTTCGAGAACGCCAACTACGCCCTCGAAGGATCAACGTCCGACAGCCGGTTGCGCAGCCTGATGGAAGAGCACGGCCTGCGACAGCGCGACTTGCTCGACGTGTTTGGTTCCCGCGGCATAGCCTCTGAGGTTGTAAGCGGAAAGCGAGCGATCAGCAAGGCGCAGGCCAAGAAGCTCGCCGGGTTGTTCCACGTGCCTGTCGATCTCTTCCTTTGAAGGACGCGTAACGGCTTCACGACAGCCGCGGGGTGGCTCCTCAGGTAAGGACTCGAGCCTGCACCCCTTCGGCTAACAGCGAGGCTCCGGCCACCCTATGCGGGATACTCTTTCGCATTCGCGGCGATCGACAGCAGTACTCTTCGTTCGGGCAAAGAGCGCCTCAGGAGCTCGATTTCATCCGCCGGCGCGCTCAGCGGCAGCGCCACCTGCCCGCCTTCGGCCGCCGAGCGGCAGAACGCCATCATCGTCTCGAACCCCTGATAGGCGCTGTCGAAGTGGCAAGGGTGGACACGGCTATCCGCGTCGAGCCAGTCGGCGATTTGCTCGATGTAGGGCGGCATGTCGAGGTCGTAGTTCATCGATCCGCCTCCCGACGAGACGCCGGCTTTGGTCACCGCGCGCCAGCCGCCTCCGGTGAGCACTTCTGCGAAGCCGTCCGTGCCCTGCGCGCCGATACGGCATTTTCGCCACCAATAGGCGACCTCCGGTACATCGGGCGCGCCCGCTCCGCACTCGATGACGCCACGCACCCCGTTGCGGAAGTGGATGAAGCCGGCGATATAATCCGGCGACGGATGAACGTCCGCGAGTTTGCCGCGCCCGGCGGCTTGCGCCATCACCCACTCGGCTTCCGCCTCTCCATTGAACCAGCGCACGTAGTCGATCAGATGGGAGAGCATGTGCATCATCCAGCCGGTCGCCGTCCCGTACACGGTGTGGATTCGGCCCAGCACGCCGCTCGCCACCAGCTCCTTCACCTTCTGATAGTGGACTCCGTAGCGGTGCTGGTGGCTGACCACCGCCTTGACCCCGCTCTCCGCCAGCAGCCGTCGGATTTCGAAGGCTTCGGCGCTCGTCAGCCCTACCGGCTTCTCCATCGCAATCAACCGCGCCCCGCTTTCGATGCCGATGCGAATCATCTCGACGCGGACGTGGGGCGGCGTGCAAAAACAGAAGACGTCGGGGCGGACGGATCTCGCCACTTGCCGTGCGTCGTTTCCCTTTACGGCCACGTCCAGTCTGGCAGCCGCATCCTCGAGCCTGGCCGGGCTCACGTTGCAGATACCCGCTAATTGGAAACGGGGATTCGCCTGGAAGGCCATGGCGTGGTGCATGCCCCGCTTGCCCATCCCCACAACAAGGACACGGTATTTCTCCACGCCTCACCCCGCGCTTCGGTCCCACTCGAGGGTTTTGTCGATCACGTAGTCCACTTCCTGCTGCGTCAGTTCAGGGAACATCGGCAGGGAAATGCAGCAGCCGGCATTGCGCTCCGAGTTCGGGATCGGACCGGCGATGCGCGCCTGTTTGCCCCACGGGTAGCCCTCCTGCTGGTGAATGGCGATCGGGTAGTGACACTTGGCGTCGACTCCGCTCTCATTGAGAAAGGTAAGCAGCGGGTCGCGATGTTCAGGCCGCCGGGTCTCGACGATGTAGAGATGGAAGACGTGGCGATAGCCCGGAACCTCGCACGGCAGTGTGACGTTTCGGGCATCCTTCAGGCACGCCGAATATCGCGCCGACCACTTCCGGCGCATGTCGTTCCATTCGTCGATGTGCTTCAGCTTGGCGCTCAGAATCCCCGCGTGGATATCGTCCAGCCGGCTGTTGTAACCCATGCTGTGGCACGAGCGCTTCTCGGATCCGTGGTTGCGAAGTCTCCGGATCTCACGGTCCACTTTCTCGTTGTTGGTAACCACCGCCCCGCCGTCACCGAACGTGCCGAGGTTCTTCTGCGTAATGAAGCTGGTGCAGACGGCGTCGCTGAGATCGCCGACTTTGAAGCCGTCGCCGCGGGCGCCAATGGCCTGCGCATTGTCCTCGATGACCAGCAGATTGTGCTTGTCGGCAATCCTGCGGATCGCCTTCATGTCCGCGCACTGGCCATACAGGTGCACCGGCACCAGCGCCCTTGTCTTCGGGGTTATGGCCGCTTCTATCCTGGAGGGATCGATGCAGTTCGTTCTTGCATCCGAGTCGACGAACACCGCCGTTGCGTTGGCGATCCAGATCGCTTCGGCGGTGGCGAAGAACGTGTTGGTCGTCGTAACGCATTCGTCCCCGGGCCCGATCCCGAGCGCCAGAAACGTGAGCCACAAAGCGTCCGTTCCGTTGCCAACGCCGGCCGCGTACTTCATCCCGTGGTACTCCGCCAATTCCCGCTCGAACCTCTTGAGCATTGGCCCCATCACGTATTGACCGCTCTCGAGAACCTCCCGGATATTCGTGTCGATCTCCGATTTGATGTTGTGGTACTGCTGCACATGGCCATAAAATGGCACCGTCATCCCCTGGCGCTCCTTTCAGAAAACGGAACAATCTATCTTAGCAGCGCACAAGGCCCGGCCCGGCGAGCCGCCAAACTGGCGCGTTCTGCGCCGGCGGCCGACGCCGTCCTCGAGTATGGAGACCATCGCGAGCGGGTCGATGCCGGCCCGCATCAGCATGCGCATTCCCTCCGTGTCGGCGTTCGATCGCCGAATTCGCCTTCCGGGGCGCAGCGCCCATGCGGACAATCGCACGCTGTCAGACTACCAGGCGCCCGGGCCGGGCAATGAGCGCGTGTGGTTGAAGATGTATTCGCCGAGCAGACGCTCGCCTCCTCCTTCCTCGAAGGTGACCAGACGCGCGATCATTTTGTTCGTGGGCGCGGCCTTCGCGAATGTGATGGACTCCTGGTAGGCAACGCTACTTGACCCGCTCAAGTTCGCGGCCAGGCGCCCGATGAGAATGTCGTCTTCGGCTGTCACGGTGCACTCGACGCTGCCTCCAGGAGCAGGGGCGTATTCACGGACACGCAAGCCTTCCTCCGCGGCACGCTGAAGAAATGCGTCGCTCACAACCATTCGCAGGGAGCCCTCGCGCGCAAGGCGGCGGACTCCTTCGGCAAGCGAGATCATCTCGCGGAGCCGCGTCCCGCATCGGTCGCAGTTGAGGAGATGCTCCTCGACCGCTTCTTCTTCGGGTTTCGCCAGCGCGGCGACCCAATAGTCGGCGAGGACTGCCGCGTCAATCGGATTCGAGCAGTTCATGCTGCAACCCCCATGCACTCGCGCAGTTGGTGAATCGCCCGATGGCGAATCACCCGCACGTTGGCTTCAGAAACGCCCAGGAAACTGGCGACATCCGCGCCTGTCTGCTCATCATAGAAAGTCATGACGACGACCGCGCGTTCCCGTTCTCTTAGATTCTGCACACAGCGGGTGAGCTGTTCATGGTCGAGGTGTGCTACGGACGGCTGGACCGGGGCCAGTCGATCCGCCCCAAATTGTGCGAGCAAGCGTGCTTTTCTTTGAGCGCCGCGGCGCAGGTCGAGCACCGTCATCCGGCACGTTCCCAATCAGGGTCGCTTCCGGCGCCGATTTGCCGCACTAGCTCAACGTCGCTCACCTGAATCTGCATCAACACATATCTTATGTGTAACGGGGAGGCTGCTCGTTACACGTCCGGGTGTCAGACGCGGACCATTGTACACAAGGCGGTCCGCCACAGAAAAGGAGAACGCCAATGATCGCAAACATAGAAACAGGAACCCGTGTTGACGAGGTCGCGGCTGGAATCTATCGCATCCGATCACCCTGGAAGCCATCAGGAAAGTCATGCCGGTCGAGAAGCTGCGCTGGATCGGTGGATCGCACTTTGAAGGCGACGAATTTGGCGCGCTGAACGACTTCCTGGCAGCCGCACCTGAAGCGACGCCGTTTGGCGCCGAAATCGGTGTGCTGACATCGCTCAATGACTTTGCCTCCCGTCCCGCCCGCGGGTTCGGGGATGGCGAGGAGTTTTCCATCGGCAGCCGGCGGATGAAGTGGCTGTACACGCCGCACGTTCCGCACGGCTGGGACTGTGGCATTCTGTTCGATCTGTCCACCAGGACGTTGCTCTGCGGGGATCTGTTCACGCAACCGGGCGCGAACATGCCGCCCGTGACCGAATCGGAGGTGCTCACGGCAAGCGAAGGAATGCGCGAGATGATGGACTATTACGCACACGCCACGAATACTTCAGCCACATTAGAGCGCATGGCGGATCTCGATCCGTCGATGCTCGCCTGTCAACACGGGAGCGCGTATCGTGGTAACAGCGCCGCGTTGCTCCGCGAACTGGCCGCCACAATCGAGAGGGGGAACGGCAAGCTGTCCACACGACCACGTGCCGTGACCGCACAAGTGGATGGCTGACTCAAATCGCCTTGTCAGCACCACAACTTGGAGACCGCTGCTTTGCGCGGATAGTTTCCGGATGCGCCGTGACTCAGGCGCAACCTGACGCGGCGGCAAGGGCTGGCCCGTAGTGATATGGGTGGCGACTTCGCGGCGGCGCCGTAAGGACTGGTGTTTGGAGTAGAATGGACGATCCGGGCGGTCAAAAAGGAGATCCTGGGCTAAGAGGAGCAAAATCCTGCCATGACGGGCGAGAAAATCTACGAGTACGATCTGGATATTGCAGGAGTGACGGACTACGGCGTCAGCCTGGAGGCTATCCTTGCGGGCAAGGAAAAGATCCCGCCGCAGGGGGCGCGCTTCGACGTGGCGTTTGAGGGACGCGCTACCGGCCGCCTATCGGGGCGAGTGCGCGGCGTCGATTACCTCCGGATGCGCACCGACGGACGCATCGACCTTGACATCCGAGCGACCATCGAGACCGACGACGGCTGCCGGATCGCTCTGTCTGCCGACGGCGTGGCGGTGTCGCACCCGGGTGAGCCGATCGCCGAGCTCTTTGAGAACGTCAGTCTTACCACCGCAGCCGCGGGCTACGTGTGGATCAACGCGCGCCAGATCTGGGGGGCGGGGACGGTGAACTTGGCTACTGGCAAGATTCACATTGACGCATACCTGCAATGAACTGGACTGGCTCAAGGCACCGCTGAGCGGCTAATGACCGACTGAGAACGAACCCGCAATTTTGTTGGAAATCCGGCTGCATCGGAATATTTGACATGGGTTCTCTGGATTGGTCCCGAGTGGTCGCCTACCCTTCCACTACCTGGTTCCGTCCGGATGCGCCGTGACTCGACGGCAACCATCGAACTTGGCGATGCGACGATGAGACCCAGCCGCGCCAGGTTCGTTCAAGGGCTGGCGGCGGCGTCAAATTAGCGAACCAGCAGGTCCAGTTGTCGCACATCCAGACCGACTTGCTGGTAGTACTTCCGAGTCAGCTCCAGGAGAGTGAATCCATCTTCGTAGGCAGCAAAGCCACCGTTCACCGCCTTGTCGAGATAGATTAAGCCGCCCCCAACTACGAAGACGGTCACCATCGGTTCCGGTGAGTCCTTGGTGATAACCAGCGTGTGTGCCTCGCCTGCCGGTTCGTAGATATAAGTTCCGGGTTTTGCAACCCAGTCATGTTCCAGGTATCGCCAGTGACCACGTATCGTATAGCCGTGAACAGTGCCAATGTGGTAGTGAGTTCCTATCATAGAGCCGGGGAGGCCCTTGAGCACGACGCTGAATCCTCCAGACGTAACGTTAAAGTAGCAGGGTTGCAACCAAACGCCGTCCGCGTAAGGAACCCAGAGACGGTCGTTTTCCAGATCCGTGTTGGTTATGAAATGTTCTCGCCTCCTCTGATCGCGGTCGAGGCCATCGGTAAAACTCGTAAAGGTAGTGATTGGCAAGTTTACCCCCTTGGTGTTGAGTCGAGGATTGAACCGTCGCGTTCAAAATATCACCTCTTACGCTTGCTGCCTGCGTCAATCCCATTGAGCAGCGGCACCCGCGTGGTCACGTGGGCTGGCTCCATTAGGAGCAGACCAACAGCGAGCACGATAACTGATTGATTCTATGGAGCGGGAGATGGGACTCGAACCCACGACGTCCAGCTTGGGAAGCTGGCATTCTACCACTGAATTACTCCCGCTCGAGGAGTACCCCTTCCACGGTACACCCGAACATCTGCCGGGATCAAGCACTCTGATCCAGCCGCTGCGCCAGCGCCCGGCTGCGCTCTTTGGCGTGACGCGTCGCCGTCTCGATCGCCGAGATGAGCATCGAGCGAAGACCGTGGCGTTCCAGTTCATGAATCGCCACAATCGTGGTGCCGCCCGGGGTGGTGACTTCATCCCGCAGGATCGCCGGGTGCAGCATGGACTGACGCACATGCTTGGCTGAGCCCAGCACCGTCTGTTCGGCCAGCCGCGTCGCCACCTCGCGCGACAGGCCCATCTTGACGCCGCCGGCGATGAACGCTTCGATCACCATGTAGACGTAGGCCGGGCCGCTGCCGGAAAGGGCGGTCACGGCATCCATCAGTTCCTCCTCGACGGTGCAGACGACGCCCACCGAGCGGAACAGGCGGTCGACGATCAGGTGGTGCTCGGGACGCGCCTGCGCATTGGCGCAATAGGCGATGGCGCCTTCTTCCACCACCACCGGAATGTTCGGCATGGCGCGGAAGACGGGCATGGGCGTCCGCAGCCGCTTCTCGACCACCGCCATGGGAAGGGCGGCGGCCAGCGTCACCAGGATCTGATCGGGGCGCAGCACATCGCGGATCTCGTCGACGACTTTGGGCACGACGGGCGGCTTGGTCGCCAGCACGATGAGCGAAGCCTGCCCGGCGGCGATGCAATTGCCGCCGGCAAGCACCGTGCAGCCGTAGCGGTCTCGCAAGGCGTTGGCGTGCTCCTCAGTGCGGGTGGTGGCAAGGACGTGGTCTTTGTCCACCACGCCCGCTTTCAGAATGCCGCCCAGCAGAGCGCCGCCCATATTGCCGGCGCCGAGGATGGCGATGGAGAGTGGTCCGGACACGTCATCCCCCTTGTTCAAAACAGCGGTGGAACAAGCTGGCGGTTCCACTGCTCCCAGGCGGCATTCAATTGGACCGCAAGGACAGACCTGGCGGCGGCAAGATCGTTGCTCTCGCCGGCGTCTGTTTCCAGATCAAACAATTGCGGCGGGCCGCCTCCGGGTGGACGAACCAGCTTGAACCGCCCCTGTCGCACCGCGCCTGACACGCCGCCGCCGGTGCGCCAGAACAGCTTTTCATGAGGCGGCGGCGGCGATTTGTCGGTCAGATGCGGCAGCAGGTCGACGCCGTCCACGGCGGGCGGTTTGAGGCCGGCCGCGCCCAGCGCGGTGGGAAGCAGATCGAGCGAGATCACCGGATGGTGGTACAGGCCCGGCTCGAGCACGCCCGGCCAGCGTGCGACAAACGGCACGCGGATGCCGCCCTCGTAGACAGTGCCCTTCGAGGCGCGCAGCGGGTGGTTCGACGAGGCGTTAGCCTCGGGCGGCCCGCCGTTGTCGCTCAGGAAAAAGACCAGCGTGTCGGATTCCAGCTTTGCTTCGCGCAACGCGCCGAGCACGCGGCCGACGCCGTCATCGAGCGCGCTGACCATGGCGGCATACTTGCGGCGCCGCTCATTCGCAATGTGGGCAAAGCGATCCAGATACTTCGACGCCGGCTGCAAAGGCGTGTGCGGGGTGTTGTAAGCCAGGTACAGCAGGAACGGATGTTCCCGGCGCCGCCCGATGAAGGCGGCTGCCTCGCGCGACAGCGCATCGGTGAGGTATTCGTTCAAAGCCACCGGATTGCCATTGCGCTGGATGGGGATCAGATACTCGCGCGGCTCGCCGTCAAGCTGCGTCTCAAAGTAATCGTGACCGCCGCCGAGAAAGCTGAACGTCTCGGTGAACCCGCGCTTCATGGGATGAAACCTGGGGGCCGCGCCCAGATGCCATTTGCCGAACAGACCGGTGGCGTAGCCGGCGTCCTTGAGCAACTGCGCGAGCGTGATCTGGTCCGTGGGCAGGCCCGATACCTCATCGCGCGGGTCGTAGCGCGGGTTGTTCTCGTGCCCAAACCGCTGTTGATAGCGGCCTGTCATGAGGCCGGCGCGCGTCGGGCTGCAAAAGGGGTGCGAGACGTAGCCGTTGGTGAACCGGACTCCGGTCCTGGCGAGCGTATCCAGATGTGGCGTCGGGATCTCGTTGGAGCCCTGGAAGCCGAGATCCGCGAACCCCAGGTCGTCGGCGAGAAGGATGAGGATGTTGGGACGCCGCGCCGCGCGCAGGGGCAGGGCGGCCAGAGGGCTGGCGAGAAAGTGACGGCGGTGCATATTCATGTCCAGTATGGCGCGTCCGATAAGGAGCAAGGGTGGCGCACTCGTGCCGGGCGTGAGCGTCATAAACTCGTATGTTTGCCATTATAGGGATGCTTGTGGTTCTGGGCGCGGTGGTGGGCGGCTATCTGCTCGAGCACGGCAACCTGATGGTGCTGGTGCAGCCGGCGGAGCTGCTGATTATCGGCGGGTCGGCGGTTGGGACCGTGCTGGTCGCCAATCCCTTGCCGACGATCATCGCGATCCTCCACGGCGCCATTGCTGTGCTGAAGGGCAGCCGCTGCAACAAGCCGTTCTACCTGGACACGCTGAAGATGCTGAATGAGGTGTTTGTATTCGTGCGGAAGAACAGCCTGGCAAAGCTCGAGCCGGAAGTGGAAGAGCCGGAAAAGAGCCAGCTTTTTTCCAAGTATCCGAACCTCGTCAAGGACCACCACACGCTGTTCTTTTTCTGCGACACGATGCGGATGCTGGTGACCGGCGGGATCGCCAATCACGACCTGAACGAAATGATGGAGCTGGACCTGGAGACGCACCAGCATGAAGCGGCGGCGCCGGTGGGGGCGCTGACGTCGATGGCGGATTCGCTGCCCGGGCTGGGGATCGTGGCGGCGGTGCTCGGTGTGGTCATCACCATGGGAGCGCTGGGCGGTCCGCCGGAGGAGATCGGCCACAAGGTGGCGGCGGCGCTGGTGGGCACCTTCCTCGGCATCCTGCTGTGCTACGGCTTTTTCGGGCCGCTGGCGTCGCACATGGCGAAGATCAATGACGCCGAACACCAGTATCACCATTGCCTGCGCGTCGGCCTGATTTCGTTCGCCAAAGGATCGCCGCCGATAATCGCCGCCGAATTCGCGCGGCGGGCCATTCCGGGGAACGTGAGGCCATCTTTCAAGGAGATGGAGAAGGCGTGCAAAGGCGGCGGAGGGGCGTAGGAGATGGCGGAGCAAGGGAACCAGCAACCGATCATCATCATCAAGAAGAACAAGCGCGGCCACCAAGGCCACCATGGCGGAGCATGGAAAGTCGCGTATGCGGATTTCGTAACCGCGATGATGGCGCTGTTCATTGTGCTGTGGCTGCTGTCGAGCGACGAGAAAATCAAACAGGCGGTGGGCGGCTATTTCCAGGATCCGACCGGCGCCGGCAAGCTGATGGGCTCGACCATGTCGGGCGCGGGCGAGGGCATCGAGCTGGAAGAAACGGACATGGAGAAGCTGAAGGAGAAAATCGAGGCGGCTCTGAAGCAGTCGCCGAGCTGGCAAAAGCTGAGCCGCAACATCCAGATCACGGTGACCGGAGAAGGCCTGCGCATCGAGTTCCTCGAGAACGAGAAGGGCGTTTTTTTCGAAAGCGGCAGTGCACGGCCCAGCCAGGTGGGTATCGAACTGCTTTCCAAGCTGGCCTCGGAATTGCACAAGCTGCCCAACAAGCTATCGCTGGAGGGCCATACGGACGCAAAACCTTTTGCATCGGACCACAGCTACAGCAACTGGGAGCTGTCGGCGGACCGCAGCAACGCCGCCCGGCGCATCATGATGGAGCACGGACTGCGGCCCGACCAGGTGGCCCAGGTGCGCGGATTCGCCGATCAGCGGCTCCGGATGCAGAATGACCCCAACCACCCGTCCAACCGCAGGATCTCGATCATCGTGCAGTACCTGAATCCACAGGAGCACAAGGAGAAGGACCACGCCGCCGCCGAGGCGTCCGCCAAAGGCAACAGCCACGCCAAATGATTTCAGGCCACCGCTTTCCGCGGGCCGAACAATGTTTCCTGTAACTGGCTCTCTTCCCCCCGCGGCCCGATCCGCATGTCGAGCCCCAGCATTCTTTCCATCTCCAGCGCGTTGATGACGCTCTTGCCTCCCACGTCGTTGTTCAGGATCACGTTGACCTCGGAAGCGAACGACCGGAGCCGGTCGATGCGCTGCTTCCACTCGCTGAGCTCTTCTTCCGTGTACAGATAATCATTGCGCTGACCGCGCCCGGCCGGCCGGGAGTATTCCCGCATCCAGTTGGCATTGTTCCGCCCATGCAGGCGGACGTAGCCGGCCGAGGCGGTAAGGAACGCAGTCGGAGGCATCGCCCTGATGTACTGCGGCTGGTCCAGGTTGACAAAGCCGACGTGATAGTCAATGAATGTTCCCAGCGCCTCCTCGCACATCCAGCTCGCGTGACGCATCTCCGCCACCAGGGGAAAAGTGTGGAATGAGCGCCGCAGCTTGATGAAATACTCGCGGTTTTCCTGGGTGAACCGGAAGGACCAGGGGAATTGCATCAACAGGCAGGAAAGCAGCCCGCTCTCAGCCAGGGGCAGCAAGCCGTGCTGAAACCGATCCACGGCGCCGGTCTCCAGTACACGGTCATGGGTGAACAGGCGGTGGAGCTTCGCTGTGAAGCGAAACTGCGGATTCTGACGTACCCTCCGCACCCATAACCGGCACACCTCGGGCCGCAGGAATTCATGGAACGAGGAGCTGATTTCCACGACATCGAAAAGACGCGACAGGAACTCGAGGGGATGAAACCCGCGGGGTTTCGGGCAGGGGTAGACGACGCGGTCCCAGTCCGGGTAGTCCCAGCCGGCGACGCCGCAGCGGAGCGGGCAAGAAGGGAAGGGGGAGGGCATGGCCATTTCGCCTTTTATTCGCCTCCAGAATACCCCCCTTTCAGCCTCCCGTCAAGGGGGCTTCTTGCAAGTTTTTGCATTTTCTCGACGCCTTCTCAGGCCGGAGGCTTTTCTGGCGGTCCATGTAACTATCCCGGCGATGTCATCGCCCTACCGTTAAATCCCCGTTACGACGGCGGGCGCACTCACCCCTTTCACCCAATGTTGCGCCCGCTTTTCCTTTTTTTTTTGTTGGCGACGACCGGCGCAGGCAACCCACGCTCTTGCCTCCCCTCGGGCGGTGTGCTATCAATTGATTCTTAGAGAACGAAAGCTGAACCGATCCGGCTGAGGTGCCTGGAACATGGAGACGGGAAATCGAAGGATGCTGCGTCCGCACATGGACGATTTGAAGGAGAAGATGGATAAGAGCCGCATCCTGAAGAAACCCGCTCCCTCCGACCAGACGAATGCGGAGAATTTCTATTACGTCAAACAGATACAGTCCAAGACGCCGATGGTGTTGGTGCTGAAGGGTGGCGCGAGCGTCCACGGCGTGATCGAGTGGTACGACAGGGACTGTATCAGAATCGCCCGCGACGAAGGCGCCAGTCTGCTGGTCTACAAATCCAACATCGCCTACATGTACAAGGACGAGGGCTCCTGAGCTCATTTCGAGCCATGCCCGCTGATCGCCTGGACGCATTGAAGACGCTGATTGAACTGGATCCAGCCAATCATTTCGCCCGCTATGGACTGGCGCAAGCGCTGGCGTCAGCCGGCCGCGTGGAAGAAGCAGTCGCGGCGTACAAGGATCTGATGGACTTCAATCCGGATTATGTCGCCGCTTACTACCACAGCGGTCAGGCCCTGGAGAAGCTCGGACGGGTGGAAGAAGCGCGGGGCGTCTATCAGCAGGGCATCGATGCGTGCAACCGCACCGGGGATACGCACACGCGCAACGAGATTCAGGCGGCGCTCGACCTGCTGGCGTAGAGACTCATTCAACCCAAATCGACAGGCGACGTCCCCGTTTGCCCGGTGCGTTTCTTCCTGGGGTCGATGCCCTCCAGCTTGGCCTGGACCCATTCCACGATCCTCCTGGCCCACCGGTAGTGGCTGCTGAGAATGACCAGTCCCAGAACCATCAAGGCGATGCCCGGCCCAGGCACCAGTGGAAGGGAGAGGACGAAGCCGACCACAATCAGCCCCACTCCTCCGATGATCCTCGCGATCCGTTTCAATTTTCTTCGCCCTGGTTATAGTGTACCGCTAAGGCGCCCGGCGGCGCCATAGCCCGAGGAACACGGGGTGTCCCTCCCGCCTTCCACCTCATGGTACGGGGTTCGCTGGGAACGGATTGTCATAGTACAAACTTCTGCCAGTTTCAGGCACAACACCCTTGACGTGGTCAGGTGAATTCCTTAGATTGAAATGTGCCCTTGAGAGAGCAACGCAGGAACCAAAGATACGAACTCCGTCTTCCGTTCGAACTGGT
The DNA here is from genome assembly GCA_016201205.1 of Acidobacteriota bacterium. Taxonomy (GTDB): domain Bacteria; phylum Acidobacteriota; class Terriglobia; order Bryobacterales; family Bryobacteraceae; genus CADEFT01. The sequence goes on along the minus strand of JACQDF010000060.1, from coordinate 6,093 downwards.
TCGCTCCGGCTCGAAACCGCTGGCGAAAACCGGAGAGACGCGCAACGTCAGCTCGGGCGGAGTTCTGTTCACGTCTGACGTGGACGTACGAGTTGGACAGCCGATCGAGTTCATGATCACTCTGCCCACCGCCGCCAACGGCCGTCCTGTCCGGATACGGTGCGTGGGGAAGGTGGTAAGGCTCGAAAGCGAAGCCGCTGAGACGAATTCAATCCCCTCGGTCGCCGCCACCCTGGAGCGCTTTGAATTCGTCCGTTCCGGCGGATAATCCGGAGCAAGACTGTAGTTCTTGATTCCCCCAAGCGGGGTTCTTGCTGTATACTAGGCAAACAAAAGGCGAAGAAATGACCCTCGATCTGTTTGCCGACGTCCCGGATTCCCGGTCCCTGATTCACAAGCCGAGCCTGGATGCTATCCTGGCCCAACTGCGGGAGTGGAAAGCGCAGCCGAACTCACCCGTTCGCGGGATTCACCATATTCCGTCGCGTCCCGGCGAGTTCGCCGATTTCCCAGAGACTCTCGATGCGTCGATTCTGAGAATGCTGGAGCGGCGCGGCATCGCACGGTTGTATTCTCACCAGCGGGATGCGTTTGACCGCATCGCCGCGGGGCAGAATGTCGTGATCGTGACCCCCACAGCGAGCGGGAAGACGCTTTGCTACAACCTGCCGGTCTGGAATCATCTGCTCGACGACCCGAACGCGCGGGCTTTCTACCTGTTTCCGACCAAAGCTCTGGCGCAGGATCAGCTCCACGAATTCAGCGCCGCGGTGGACGCGATTGGCGCCGCCATCCGCGCTTTCACCTACGACGGAGACACGCCGCAGGAGGCGCGCAAAACGATTCGCGAGCGAGCCAACGTGGCCCTGACCAATCCGGACATGCTGCACAGCGGCATCCTTCCGCACCACACCAGGTGGTCGAAATTCTTTGAGAACCTGCGCTTTGTCATCATCGACGAGCTTCACTATTACCGCGGAGTGTACGGCAGCCACCTGGCGAACATTCTCCGCCGCCTGCGCCGCATTTGCGAGTTTTATGGCTCCCAGCCGCGCTTCATCTGCTCCTCAGCGACCATCGCCAATCCGAAGGAGCTGGCCGAAGCGCTGGTGGAAGCCCCGGTGGAAGCGATTGAATCAAGCGGCGCTCCGGCTGGGGAAAAATACTTTGTCTTTTACAACCCGCCCGTCGTCAACGCGCAGCTTGGCATCCGCCGCAGCTATCTGCATGAGTCCAGGCGGATCGCCGTGGAAATCATCGACCGCGGCCAGCAGACCCTGGTCTTCGCCAACAACCGGCTGGCCACGGAGATTCTGGTCACCTATCTGAAGGACGCCTGCGAGCGCGGTCTGGCGCCGCCGGGCACGATTCGCGGCTACCGCGGAGGCTATCTTCCTCGCGAGCGGCGCGAGATCGAGCGGAAGCTGCGCGACGGAGAGATCCGCGGCGTGGTGGCCACGAACGCGCTCGAGCTGGGCATCGACATCGGCTCGCTCGACGCAGTCGTGCTCGCCGGCTACCCCGGCACGGTCGCCTCCACCTGGCAACGCGCGGGCCGGGCCGGCCGCCGCCAGAATACTTCCCTGGCGGTGCTGGTCGCCTCGAGCAATCCGCTGGACCAGTACATCATCGAGCACCCCGAGTATTTCCTCGGCCAGTCGCCCGAGCACGCCTGCATCAACGCCGACAACCTCGAGATTCTGTTGAATCATCTCAAGTGCGCCGCCTTTGAATTGCCGGTCAAGGACGGCGAGAAGTTCGGCCCGCATGACACCGGACGCCTGTGCCGTTTTCTGGGCGAGTTGGGTCTGCTGCATCATTCCGCCGGCGCCTGGCACTGGACTTCGGACACCTACCCCGCCGACGCGATCAGCTTGCGGGCGGTCACCAGCGACAACTTCGTCGTCATTGACACGACTGGAGAGCCCAAGGTGATTGCCGAAGTCTCTTTCCCCGCCGCGCTGGTCGAGGTCCACGAAAAGGCGATCTACCTGCATGAAGCGCGCCAGTACCAGGTCGAGAAATTTGATTACGAGCAACGCAAGGCGTTTGTGCGCCAGGTCGAGTGCGATTACTTCACCGACGCCATCGACTACACGCAGGTCAAAGAGCTCGAGCGCTTTGCCGAGTCCCCGCTGGCCGGCGCCGTGGCTGCTCATGGGGAAGTGCGCATCAACCGCCAGATCGTTGGTTTCAAGAAAATCAAGTTCTATACGCTCGAGAACGTGGGCGCCGGGCATCTCTCCATGCCCGAGCAGGAGATGCATACCACGGCGTTCTGGCTGCATTTTCCGGCGGCATTTTTCGACCGGTTCCCTGATCTCTCTCCGGCCCAGAGGCTTGGCGGCCTTTCAGGCGCCGGCGCCGCCATGAGGGCGATGGCGGCGTTGCTGCTGATGTGCGATCCGAGGGATCTGGGCGTGGCTCTTACCGAGGATATTGCGCAAAGCAACCCCTGCTTCGAGCCCGATTTGTTTCTCTACGACACTTACCCGGGCGGCATTGGCCAGAGCGCACCGCTGTATGAATTGCACCGCAATCTCGTCGAGGGCGCCTTGCAGATGATCGCCTGCTGCCCCTGCGAATCGGGCTGTCCAAGTTGTGTGGGCCCGGCCGGCGGCAAGCAGGCGGCCCAGCGGATGCTGGCGGCGCTGCTGTAAGAAAAGCGGGGACAGGCTACGCTGTCCCCCGATTTGTGCGTTGTTTCCTCCCAATAAGTGGCGGTATTCTTTGTGTTTTTCCGCTTTGTGGGATAATGATCAGGAAAATGAAACTGAGACTCGACGTCCCACTCGCGCTTTTCCTCTGCCTGTCGCCGATCCGCGCGGCCGATTACAAACTTTCTCCGCAATCCGTTGAACGCAAGGCATCTTACACGCTGAAGGTCACAATCGATCCTTGCGACGCCAAGAACAAGCTGTCGCCGGATACTGAGCTGGAAACCGCCACCTCCGGCCTCATCATCACCGACAGGCTGGTGGCGGAAGACCGGTGCGACCTCACGGCCAAACTCACTGTCCAGGATCAGGCCGCCTTCGGCAGGGCGACTCTCAACCTCGTGGAACGAACAGACTCCGCCAGGAAGCTTCTGAAGGCTCTGAGCATCGAGGTGGCGGCGGTCACCCCCGAGCCGACACCGCCGGGACTCGGCCAGAAGGTCGACATCATGTGGAAGGTCTTGCCCTGGCGGCAGGTGGCGGACAGCTACGGCAAGAAGGTCGCCGACCAGTACTTCGCCGTCGAGCTGACCGTGGGCAACAATGCCGGCTACTCCCTGCTGATTGAAAGCATTGGCTTTCTGGCTCCATCACGCGACATCCCATGGCCCAACGACGCCTATTCGATCACGCGAAGCACCATCGAGCGGGAACAGCAGGTGGGCACACGCGCAATGGTTCTCAACAGCATCGCCGGAGCCGCCGGCGTCGCCACTGCCACCAGCCCTTTCTTCAAGAATCAAGGGCACCTGGCTCAGTTCGGCGTTTTCGTCGGATTGGGCAACCCGATCCTCGAAGGATTGCGCCTGATCTGGCCCGATAAGACCGTGCGGCACCTCATCGCGATGGATACGCGTGTCTTCCGGGGACCCATGATTATCAAGAACAACGAGCCCAAGTCCATCTATACTTTCATCAGCCGGGAGATGGTTGAGTGTAAGAAGGACTGCGCCGTGAAGAAGGGCACTCGGCTGGACTTCAGCCGAAAGGGCTTCCATCCACTCGAAGTGATGAACGGACTCGGACAGGTCGTGTTGGTCGGGCACGAGATCGAGTACATCAATCGCGTACGCGTGGTCTCGCGTGAAGCGCCTTCCGCGACGCCCGTTCCCCCGGTGGTGCAGGAGCTTCCCACCCAGGCCCGCACACTAGCCCAGAGCGGAACCCTCAAACTCAAGCTGACGGGCAACGGCTTGGCCAATGTTGTGCCGTCGGTCCCCGACGACTCCGGTCTCCGGGTCAGCCAGACAACAAACGATCCCAACGGAAAGTTCACTGAGCTGACCGTGGAAGCCGGACTCGACGCCGCGCCTGGACGCGTCACCATGGCGATGAGCACCGTCGGAGGCGTCGCCACCCTCGATTTGATCGTGCGCACGGGAACTCCCAAAGTAACGGACGTGAAGCCGGCGGAAGTAAAGATCGGCACGGAAACCAGTGTGACCCTGACCGGTGAGTTCCTGAACCGCGCCCGGATCAACGCGCCCCCCAATGTCAAAGTGAATGCTCAGCCGGCCTCCGACGATGACGAGAGAAAGGGCAAGAAGCTGGTCCTGAAGATCACTCCGCAAGCCGGGGCTGCAACGGGCAGCAACACCGTCGGCCTCACGCGCGATGGAGTGAGCGTGAGCTTTGTGGTCACCGTCATTCAGTAACCGGCCGGACTACCGCCGGAACCACCAGTACACCGGCAGCCCCAGCGTGACGATCACCAGCCCGGGCCAGGTTGTCGAAGGCCGGTAGAGGAACAGCACGATCAGAATCGCCACTGCGCCCAGTATGTACAGCGCCGGTACCGCCGGGTACCCGAATGCCCTGTACGGCCGCTCGGCCTCCGGCCGTGTGCTTCGCAACCGGAAGATGCCCGCGATGGTGAGAATGTAAAAAATCAGCGCTGCCGAGATCACGTAATCGAGCAGATTGCTGTAGAGATTGCCGTATGCGCGGGTCTGGGAATTGTACGTCCGGGGCAGAACCAGGAACGCCGCCCAGATTCCTTGCACCGCCAGCGCCCACCCCGGCACGAGCGCTCCGTTCAGCTCCCCCGCCTGGCGAAAAAACAACCCATCGCGCGCCATGGCGAAGTATGCCCGGGCGCCCGTCAGGATCAGCCCGTTCATGCAGCCGAACGCCGAGACCATGATCACGCCCGCCATCAGCGCCGCGCCGGCTGCCGGAAAAATTCGCTGCAACGTCGCCGTCGCCACCCGATCGGCCGGCGCGTGCTGGACCCCATCGAGCGGCAGCGTCACCAGATAGGCGACGTTGGCCAGCAGGTATAACGTGATCACAATGCCGGTTCCGAGCGCCAGCGACAAAGGAATATTGCGCCTGGGGTTGATGACTTCGCCCGCGGTGAACGTGATGTTGTTCCAGGCGTCGGCGGAAAACAGCGATCCGGTTTGCGAGACGCAGATGGCGGCGAACAGGCCGAACAGCGTGGCCGCCGTGAGCCCCGGCGCGATCGCATCAAATCCGCGCGGCGTCCAGAAGTTCCCGAAGTTCTCACCGATGGCGTTCGCGTTCCACCCCAGCGCCAGCCCGAGCAGGATCAGCCCCGCCAGGCTCCCTGTCTTTGCGGCCGTGAACACGTTCTGCACGAGTTTGCCGTACTGCAAGCCGCGCGTGTTCGTCCATGTCAGCAGCGCGATCACCGCCACGCCCAGCAACTGCGCGGTGGACAGCGACACGGCATAGCCCGCGCTCAAGTGAACCGGCGGCACAAGATAGTTCGATTCCGAGATCGCTGGAAACAGCACGCCGGTGAAGCGGGCGAAGCCCACTCCGACCGCCGCGATCGTTCCCGTCTGGATCACCAGGAACAGCGTCCAGCCGTACAGGAATCCCGACAGCGGCGAGAACGCTTCGCGCAGGTAGACATACTGGCCGCCGGCGCGAGGCATCATTGACGCCAGCTCGCCATAGGACAGCGCACCGGTCACCGTCAGCACGCCCGTCACCAGCCACGCCATCAGCAGCCAGCCCGGCGAACCAACCTGGCGCGCCATCTCCGCGGACACGATGAAGATGCCCGACCCGATCATCGAGCCCATGACGATCATCGTCGAATCGGCGAGGCCCAGTTGCCGGCGGAACCCGGTGTCCGCGGGCGCGGCGACGGTCGTTTTGGCCATGGATATGATGGTAGCCCACCCGAGCCCGCCTACCCGAGCTCGAAGACCAGCTCTTCCAACTGCGGCAACGCATCCGAAAAGAAGTGATCGGCCGCCTCCAGCCACAGCAACCGCTTCTCTCCGGCCAGCGAGGCCACCAACTGCTCGAGCGGCCCCGGCGGGCAGATCGCATCGCGGCGGCTGTGGATGAAGATCCGCGGCACGGGGCATTCGGGCAGCCCATCCGCGCCCGCCAGGTGCGC
>JACQDF010000214.1 GCA_016201205.1 Acidobacteriota bacterium | reverse complement strand
GCAGTGATTCCCAGGCGGCCGGTCCGGTGAACGCAAACCACGCGATCGCGGTCGCAGCCACGATGTATGTGTTCCGCTGCCTGATCCGCGAGGATGTGCCTTTCACCGAAGGCCTGATGCGCCCGATCCGGGTGATTGCGCCGGAAGGAACAGTGGTGAACGCAAGGCCGCCGGCGGCCATGGCGGCGGGCAATGTCGAGACTTCGCAGCGCATCACGGATGTGCTCTTGGGCGCGCTCTCGAAGGCGGCGCCGGAACGGATTCCCGCGGCCAGCTCAGGCACCATGAACAACCTGAGTTTTGGCGGCTGGGATCCTTTTCGGCAGCGCGCGTTCGCCTACTATGAGACCATTGCCGGCGGCATGGGGGCCGGGCCGCGGCATGACGGGCTGAGCGCCACCCACACCCATATGACGAACAGTTGGAATACGCCGGTGGAGGCGTTCGAGCACCTGTTTCCCATCCGCCTGCGAAGATACTGTATCCGCGACGGCTCCGGCGGCAAGGGCCTTCAGCGCGGCGGGGACGGCATCCGGCGCGAATTCGAGTTTCTTGCTCCGGCGGAAGTCACCATTCTCTCGGACCGGCGGGAAACGAGCCCTTATGGATTGCAGGGCGGGGAGGCGGGCAAGCCGGGCCGAAACGAGCTGATTCGCCGCGGCCGGCGATCGGCGGCGCCGGCGAAAGCGAATTTCCTCGCCGAGGCGGCAGATGTGCTCGCGATTGAAACGCCCGGCGGCGGCGGCTGGGGTGAAGCCGCCGTAAAATAATGTCTATGAGTGACGAGGCCAATATTCCCGAATCCCAAGCCGAAGACGACGCCGAGGCAATGCCCCTTCCGCCACCGTCGTTCGCGTTTCTGACCCTGTCATTCAAGACGCAGGCGGAAATGCACCTGGGCCTTTTGCACTTTGGCGAGGAAAACGAGCGCCCCAAACCCAATGCGCGGCTGGCCCGCCATACGATTGACATGCTGGCCATGCTGCAGGAGAAAACACGCGGCAATCTGTCCCTGGAAGAGCAGCGTCTGCTGGATAACTCGCTCACCGAACTTCGCTTTCGCTACGTGCAGCAATTCGCTCCGGCCACGAATCCCTGATGGAGTCCGGCAATCATGAAGTGACCGTCATCGTGCTGGGCTCGGGCACCAGCGCCGGCGTGCCCACCATCGGCTGCCACTGCTCCGTTTGCACCTCCGCCGATCCGCGGGACCAGCGGCTGCGGCCTTCCATCGCCGTGCGCTACCTGGACCGCGTGGTGGTGATCGACACCTCGCCCGACTTCCGGATGCAGGCTTTACGCTGCGGGCTGGACCGCGTGGATGCGATTCTGTTCACTCACGCCCATGCCGACCACATCCTGGGCCTCGATGACACCCGGCCTTTCAACTTCCGCCATCGCGGCGAGATCCCCATCTATGGAACCGAAGAAACCATCGCCGTCATCCAGCGGGTGTTCGCCTACATCTTCGCGGAGGGAGAATCCGAATCCTGGGTGCCGAAGATCCGCTCGCACATCTTCAGTCCGGACGATGTTCTCAATCTGTTCGGGATGCCGGTGGTCCCAATCCGGCTCAAGCATGGCAAAGGGACCGTCTTCGGCTTCCGCTTTGGAGCGCTGGCATACCTGACGGATCACAACGAGATTCCGCCGGAGTCGATCGAGAAACTGCACGAGCTGGATGTGCTGTTTCTGGATGCGCTGCGCCACAAACCGCATCCGACGCATTCCACCGTCGAGCAATCGCTCAAGTATGTCGAGCTGCTGAAGCCGCGGCGCGCTTACTTCACGCACATCTCCCACGATCTGGCTCACGAGCGGACGGAGTCGCGGCTTCCGCCGCACGTGCGGCTGGCCTATGACGGTCTGGAGATCAAGCTGGGAGGATCGGGCTGAAATGGACAGCCGCCCGAGAATCTATCGGTCGCCGGACGAAGCGCGCGGTTGTTTCGGGCCATGCGCGCTCAGTATCGGCAATTTTGACGGGGTCCATCTGGGCCACCAGAGCATCTTCGCGGAAGTCGTTGGCGCGGCCCGCGCCGGAGGATGGATTCCCGCCGTGCTCACGTTCGATCCGCATCCGGCGAAGGTGGTGGCGCCGGATCGCGCGCCGCACCTGCTCAGCACAATGGAGCAGCGCTGCCGGTGGATGGGCGAATGCGGCATCGGGCACGTTCTGGTTCTGCCGTTTGACCGGCAGACGGCTTCGCTCAGCCCGGAAGAGTTCGTGCAAAGCATCGTGGTAGAGACGCTCGATGCACGCGCGGTCCTGGTGGGAGACAACTTCCGCTTCGGGCGCCGGCAGGCCGGTGACACGCAAACGCTGCTGGCGCTCGGCGCGCGATACGGGTTCCAGGCGCGGGCGCTGCCCGCGATGCGCCTGCGCGGCGCCGTCATCTCGAGCAGCGAGATCCGCAAGCGCCTGCTGGCGGGTGAGGTGGCCAAGGCGGCCCGCATGTTGGGAAGATTCTTTGCGCTCGAGGGCCCGGTCGTGAAAGGACATGGCGTCGGCGCCCGGCAAACGGTTCCCACCCTGAATCTGGAATCGGCGGCCGAGGTGCTGCCGGCGGCGGGCGTTTATGTCAGCGCAGCGCGGGATGCCGATTCCGAACGGCGGTGGCCTTCGGTCACCAACATTGGCTATCGCCCCACGTTCGAGGGCGACCGGTTGTCGATCGAGACTTTTCTGCTCGAGCCGCTGGCCGGGCCGCCCCCGCTGCGGCTCGGCGTCGAGTTGACGCACCGGCTGCGGCAGGAGAGGAAGTTCGAGAGCCCGGAAGCGCTGAGGGAGCAGATCATGCGGGATGCGGAGCGTGCACGGCGCTGGCACCGGCGCTGGATGGATTGGCGCGGCGTTAAACGAGCCGAATCAAGTCAACGCCAGCCGCTATACTGAAACATATGCGTCTTTCGGAAGGAAAACTGAAGCATTTGAAAGCGCTTTCCGACAACCGCGGCGTCATTGCCGCGGCGGCCATGGACCAGCGCGGCAGCCTCCAGAAATCGATCGCCGAAGCCAAAGGGATTGCGCAGAGCGATGTGACCGATGAGATGATGTCCGAGTTCAAGATCGCCGTCACGCGCATCCTCACACCGCACGCCAGCGCGATTCTGCTGGATCCCGAATATGGCCTGCCCGCCGCCACAGCACGCTCGGCCAACGCCGGCCTGCTGATCGCCTACGAGAAGAGCGGCTACGACAACACGCAGCCGGGCCGCCTGCCCGACCTGCTGCCGCATGTCTCGGTGAAACGCATCAAGGACTGGGGTGGGGACGCCGTCAAGATTCTGATCTACTACACGCCGTTTGATGACGCCGCGGTGAACGACGTCAAGCACGCTTTCGTGGAGCGCATCGGCGCCGAATGCGAGCATTTCCAGATTCCGTTCTTCCTCGAATTTGTCGGCTACGATCCGAACGGCGGAGATGAGAAGGGCCCGGAATTCGCCAGCCTCAAGCCCGACATCGTCCGGCGGAGCATGGAAGAATTCTCCAAGCCGCACTACCACGTGGATGTGTTGAAGGTGGAGGTGCCGGTGAACGCCAGTTACGTGGAAGGCAGCAGCGTGTTCAAAGGCCGGAAGGTGCACTCGATGGCCGAAGCGCTGGATCATTTCCGCCGCTGCTCGGAAGTGGCCGCCAAGCCGTTCATTTACCTGAGCGCCGGAGTGAGCAACGCCCAGTTCACCGAGTCGCTGCGGATGGCGGCCGAGGCGGGCACTGATTTTTCCGGCGTGCTCTGCGGCCGCGCCACCTGGAAGGATGGCATTCCCCTCTATGGCAGGAGCGGCATCCAGGCGCTGGAAGCCTGGCTCGCCAGCGAGGGAATCAGGAATATCCAGGCCGTGAACGCCGCTCTGAAAACGGCCAAACCGTGGTACGCCAAGCTCGGCCTCGAGATGGCCGCTGCCTGAGCCGCTCCGCGCGGCGTCCCTCCCATGACTCCCCAACGATGGCGCCGGGTGGAGGAGGTTTTTGCCGGAACTGCGGGCCTGTCCCGGCAACAGGTGGCCGAACACCTGGACCGCGAGTGCGCCGGCGACCCGGAGCTGCGCCACGAGGTGGAAGCGCTCCTCGCTCATGAGGCGGCGGACAACTCGCTGCTCGACGGCGTGGTCGAGCAGGCAGCGGTTCTGCTGGCTGACTCGGAATCGGCGCTCCGGCGGGACCCGGCGGAGCGGCGCATCGGCCTCTCGATCGGCCCCTATCGCATCAGCGAAGTGATTGGCGCCGGCGGCATGGGCGTCGTCTATCTCGCCGTGCGAGACGACGACCAGCATCAGAAGAAAGTCGCCATCAAACTCGTCCAGTATGGGCGGGACTCGAAGAACGTTCTGGACCGCTTCCAGCAGGAGCGGCAGATTCTGGCGCGGCTCGATCATCCCAATATCGCCCGGTTCCTCGACGGCGGCATTACGCCGGATGGCCTGCCCTACTACATCATGGAGTACATCGAGGGCGGCAAGCCGATCGTGCAATATGCGGATGGCGAGCGGCTGCCGGTCGTGTATCGTATCAACCTGTTCCTGCGCGTTTGTTCCGCGGTGCACTTTGCTCATCGCAATCTGGTGGTGCACCGGGATCTGAAGCCGAGCAATATTCTCGTGGATCAGCACGGCGCTCCGAAGCTTCTCGATTTTGGCATTGCCAAACTGCTCACCGAGGAAGGCGGCAGCAGCAAGGCGACCGAGACCGCGGTGCGCATGCTGACGCCGGACTACGCCAGCCCGGAGCAGGTGCTGGGGCACCCGATCACGACGGCCACCGATGTGTATTCGCTCGGAGCCATCCTGTACGAGCTGCTCACTGGAAAGGCCGCCCATCGCTTCCGCAACTACACGGCGGGCGAGATCGAGCGGGTGATCTGCCTGGAAGATCCCATTCCGCCCAGTGAGGCGCTTCGCCAGGGTTCCGCGACTCCGGATGCGTTGCGGCGGGCGCGGGAGCTGGAAGGCGACCTGGATGGCATCGTTTCGATGGCGATGCGCAAGGAGCCGGAGCGGCGGTACCAGTCGGTCGAGCAGCTCGCCGATGATCTCGAGCGCTACGCCGGCGGCCAGCCCGTGGGCGCTCTCCGCGGGACGGTGCGCTACCGTGCGGGCAAGTTCGTCCGCCGCCACCGGCTTTCGCTGGTGGCGATTTCCCTCATTCTGGCGAGCCTCATCGGCGGCATCGCCGCCACCGCGTACGAAGCGCGGCGCGCCGAGCGGCGCTTCCAGCAGGTCCGGCAACTGGCAAACACGCTGCTGAACGATTTCGACCGCCGGGTCGCCGCCTTCCCCCAGTCACTCGAACTCCGCCAGTGGATGTCCACGACGGTGGTGCAATACCTGGACAATCTTGCCAAAGAGGCCGGAGGGGATGACCGGCTACAGCATGAGCTGGCACAGGGGTACACGAAGGTGGGCATGCTCCAGGGCGCGCCCACGGAGGCCAACACCGGGCAGATCGCGCTGGCGCTGGAGAGCTACCAGAAGGCGCTTCAGATCTACCGCCGCCTTTACCAGAAAAAGCTGCGGGATACGGCTTTTCTCAGCGATTATTGCAGCTCGCTCCGGCTGGCGGCCTCGGTCGAGATTCCCGCCGGCCGCGAAGCGCATGCGCGCAGTCACTATCAAACCGCCCGCGAAGTCGGGGAAGTACTGGCGGAATGGAAGCAGGGTGCGGGCTATGAATGCCTTGCGGGAACCTACGCCGGATTGGGGAACCTGGAGATCCGCTCGGCCAACCCGCGCGGAGCGATTCCCTTTCTCACCAATCACCTCGAGTACGCCCGCCGCTGGGCCAGGCTGGATGCCGCTTTCCCTTCTCAATTGCAGATCCTCGCCGCGCAGCAGGCGCTGGCCGCAGCCAGGCTCGAGACAGGCGACGCAAGCAGGGCATTGCAGACGACCAGCGAAGTGATGGAGTTTGGAGAAAAGATCCTGGGGCGGGAGGCCTGGGCGGAGTCGATGTATAAGATCCGCGTCCTTCTGCTGGAAGGCGATTTGCTTGGCAATCCGCGTCACATTCATCTCGGGGATTTGGGCGCCGCCAGGAAGCGCTACCAAACGGCTTTGGAGATCGCCGAGAAGCTGTACCGGCGCGATACGAATGACGCCCGCGGCCGCCGCGATCTGGATCGCAGCCTTCGGAAGCTGGCGTTCGTCCAGGTCGATGAGAATCCGCCGGAGGCCATCCGGCTCTACCAACGCGCGTTGCGGCTGGTGGAGGCCGGACTGCGGCTTTCCCCCAACAATGCGGAGCTGATTCATGATGAGACGGACGCGTATCTGGGCATGTCGCTCGCCTTCGAGAGAATGAACAACCACCGGGAAGCGCTCCAATACCTGGTAAAGGCGCATGGGCGGCAGACCGAGCTCAAACGCCTGACGCCGGAGTGGCGGCAGTTCCAGCGGGAATTCAAGGAAACCTACCAGGCGATGGGGGATGCGCAGGTCGCGCTCGGCAACACGAATGCGGCCCTCGCCAGTTACGAAAAAGGCAGGGAGACGATTGTAGGCCTGTTGTGGGCGCAGCCGACCGATCCGCAACTCTTGCGCGACCTCGCCGACATGGACGAAAGCCTGGCCGGGTTTTATGCGCGCCAGGCGCGGCTGGAAGCGGGCCCGTCTCGCGGGCCTTGGAAGAGGGCGATCGATTACCAGAAGAAGAGCCTGGACACCTGGCGCGAGTGGCCACGCACGGTCTTGCCTGGTCCCTACCAGCAGATGCGTGAGAAAAGAGCAGCCGCGCTGCTGGCCGGCTACGAGAAAGAGGCTGGGCCGCGTTGAAGCGGGCGGGCCTGCGCTACCGGCCGCGATCGTGGCGGGTGAACGGCGGACGCTTCCATTCCGGATAGGGATTCTTTTCGAGTTCCTTCAGAACCACTTCCATTGCTTTCTCGAGTTGTGGATCGCGGCCGGCGCGAACCGCGGCCGGGTCGTCCTCGACTTCGATATCCGGCTGAATGCCCTTGTTCTCGCCGATCCATTCACCGCGGCCGTTATAGAGACCGGCGTTTGGCGTCGAGACGAAGCCGCCATCGATCAGGCCGCCCGGCGGGCCGCCGCCGCGCACCAGCCCGCCCCAGGTGCGCTTGCCGATCAGCGGGCCGAGACCCAGCTCTTTGAAGTAATACGGCATGGCGTCCCCGCCCGAGCCGGCGTATTCGTTGATCAGCATCACCCTGGGACCGTAGATGGAATGCGGCACCCAGAAGTCCTTGCCGCCGCTCTGAGCGCCCATGCTCAACAGCTTGCGCCCGGCGGATTCCACAATGTAATCCGCCAGCGCTCCTCCGCCGTTGTAGCGCTCATCGAAGATCACCGCCTTCTTGCCGATCTGGGAATAGAAATAGCGGTTGAAGTTGCTGTAGCCGCCGAAGGCGGTGTCGGGCAGATAGACATACGCCACTTTGCCGCCGGTCGCCTGCTCGACCTTGCGGCGATTGCCCTCGATCCAGTCCAGGTGACGAAGGCTGAACTCATTTGCCACCGGGACCACAGTGACATTCCGGGCGCCGGATCCATCCGCATTCGGTCCCACCCGCAGCACGACGCTCTTGTCCGCCGTGCCCTCGAAGACCGCGTAGAGGTTGTCGGAAGCGCGCAGCTCGCGGCCATTCACCCCCAGCAGATACTCGCCCGCGGCGACGTTGACGCCCGGCTGCGTCAGCGGCGCTCGCGTCTGCGGATTCCAATTCTCGCCGTTGTAGACCTTGGCGAAACGGTAACGGCCGTTCTCGATCTTGTAATCAGCGCCCAGCAGCCCTCCCCGCACTCGCTTCACTTCGGGCTGATCCCCGCCGCCGATGCCGAGGTGGCTGACGCGCATCTCACGCAGCATCTCGGTGAACAGGTAGTTCAGGTCGCCGCGGCTGGCGACACCGGCCAGATACGGCTCATACTGTTTGGCCGCTGCTTGCAAGTCATAGCCATGATGGCCGCCGTCATAGAAGAAATCGCGCTCGTAGCGCCACACCTCGCGGTACATCTGGCTCCACTCGGCGACTGGATCGACGCGCATTTCCATCCGCTCCATTCTCAAGGCGCCTTCGCCCGGCTTGACCGGCGCAGCAGTCGAGGCGATGAACCAGCGGCTGCCCTGCGAATAGAGCATCTTCTCGCCGTTGTGCGAGACGCTGAAGCCGCCAGCGGCGTCGAGCACCTTGTCGAGCTTCCGCTTTTCCAGGTCGTATTTCTGCACCGAACCGGCGCCAAAGAAAGCGCCGGGCGCCGGCGTCCCAGCCTCGACCAGGAACAGTGTGTTCGCTTTGCCGGCGTGCAGAGCCGAGATGTCGCGCGGCGGTATCGGCAGCGCGAGGATGCGCTGGCCAATGTTCTCGAAATCGATGGTCACTTTCTCGGGAGGTTTGGGCGCGGCGGCGGGTGTGGCTTCTCCCTCCGGCTTCGCGGGTCCGGCGGGCTTTGGCGGAGCCGCAGCCTTCTCTTCATCGCTCTCCGGCGCCAGAGGCGAAGGCAGATCCTTGCCCAACACCGCCAGATACACGCTGCGCGTCACTGCCCGGCGGAATGTCGCCAGGCCGTCGCCGATGGACGGGCCGATGTCGGTGGAGGCCGTGAAGTAGAGGTGTTTGCCGTTCTTGTCGAACACGGGATGACGCGCGTCGCTCATGCCGTCGGTGATCTCGGTTGCCTTTCCGTCCTCGACGGAATAGATCATGATCGCGCGGAGACGATTGTCCAGCGATTTCGAGTAGGCCAGCCAGCGGCTGTCCGGAGACCAGACCGGGGTGCGCTGCGCGGACTCGGCGAATGCATCAGTGTCAATCTTCACCGGCCCGGCTTTTTTCACATCGACGTACCAGTAATTCAGCCGCTGATCATGGAAGGCGATCTTCTTGCTGTCCGGCGACCATGCGGGCGACAGATAGAAGGTGGACTCCGGCATCCTGATCTTCTTTACCTCGCCGGCTCCGTTCTGATTGCGGATGTGCAGCGCATACTCGCCGCTTTCATCGGAGAAACAGGCGATGCTGCGGCCGTCGGGCGACCATGCCGGGTAGCGTTCGTGCACTCCCGGCGTCTCAGTCAGATTGCGTGGATCGCCTTTTTCAGCGGGAACCGTGAAGATGTCCCCGCGGGCATTGAACACGGCGCGCGCTCCGGACGGCGACAGGCTGCCATTCTGCACCCGGCTGCCGGCGTTGACGATTTTGGGACGCAGCTCGGGCAAATCGCCGTTCACAGTGATCTCCAGCTTGCGCGCCTTGCCGCTCTTGAGATCCAGCAAGTGCAGCGAGCCGAACTGTTCGTAGACGACGGCATCGCCGCCATAGGAAGCCGACTTGATGTCGCCGCCGCCGCCGGATACCGCCAGCGTTACTTTCTTCGACTGGGTGTTGTAGCGATAAAGTGAAACCGTGCCGCTGCGGTCGGACAGGAAGTACACTTCGTTGCCGATCCACATCGGGTTGAAGTCGTTCGAGGCGCCGCGAGGGATGCGCTCTCCGCGGCTATCGGCCAGATCGGCGATCTGAAGATAAGTGGCGCGGCCGCCTCGATACATCTTCCACGTCGCGAACGCGGGAGCGAGCGGCATGTACGCAATGCGTTTCTGGTCGGAGGAATAGCTTCCGCTGTAAGCCTGGTTCAGAGGCAGCTCGGCGGGCCAGCCGCCCTCGACTGGCACTGTATAGAGTCGCGACCCGCGTGCGGGCACCGCGCGCGAGGACCGGAACAGCACGGCTTTCGAGTCGGGCGTCCAGCCGGCGGCTTGATCGGCATCCGGATGGTAGGTAAGGCGCTTCGGCACGCCTCCCGCCGCCGCCACCACGTACACGTCAACGTTGCCGTCATACTCTCCCGTGAAGGCGATCCATTCGCCGTTTGGGGAAAACAGCGGCCTCGTTTCCTCGCCCGCACCAGTGGTGAGCCGCTTCGCCTGGCCGCCTTCGCGGCCGGCGATCCACAGATCCCCCGCGAATTGGAAGACGACATGCGCCCTGCTCACAGTAGGGTTTTGAAGCAGCAGCGGCCGCCCTTCGCCCGAGAGCGTCGCAAGAAAGAAACAGAGCGTCTGGAAAAGCATCGTGCGCATCCTTCAGGGCCTTAAGGGCAAGTATACCCGCTCAGGAGACGTTGTTTGCTAAACTGACAATTCACACCGATCTTCCAACGCAATCTTTGTGAGGAATTCCGCATGCTTTACGCAACCCAACTGCGCCCGGGAATGGTCATCAAATTCGGCAACGAGCTGTTCTCGATCTTCAAGACCGAGCACCGCACGCCGGGCAACCTGCGAGGGTTCGTGCAAGCCAAGATGCGCAACCTGCGCTCCGGCGCGATGATCGAGCACCGCTTCTCGTCGGAAGACCGCGTCGAAAAAGCGCAACTCGACGAGCACGAGATGGAGTATCTCTACGACGACGGCGAGTTTTACTACTTCATGAACACCGAGAACTTCGAACAGATGCACTTCACCCAGGATCTGCTGGGCGACGCTGTCCATTACCTGGCGCCGCAGCTCAAAGTGACGGTGGAATTCCATGAAGGCAAGCCGATCAGCGTCGAGCTGCCGCCGTCGGTGGATCTGACGGTGGTGGAGACCGAACCCGGCCTGAAAGGGGCGTCGGTGTCCAACGTCACCAAGCCAGCCAAGCTCGAAAGCGGTCTGGTGGTCCAGGTGCCGCCGTTTATCAACGCCGGCGAGAGGATTCGCGTAAGTACAGCGGAAGGCACCTATCAGGAGCGGGCGTAGCGTTCCCTCCCGCCAAGAGCTGGTAATCGTTATATACTGCTTTCCTTACGGAAGGAGGGCAGCCCATGCGACCCATCCCGCTGCGGCGGGCGCGTTTGCAACCGCCCATGGCGGCACAAGCCGCCGCCGCGCACGCCTCGTCGGCTCTTTACTCGATCACCTCGGTGGAAGCCTGGAACTTGCGCCAGCCGGTGGGCGGGCGCTCCTGGGCGCTGGTGCGACTGGCGACCAGGGAGGGCCTCGAAGGCTGGGGCGAGTGCCGCCCGCTGGCGCGTGATTCGCTCAAAAGCCTTCGCGACATCGTCTCCGGAACGCCCGCCAATGCCTACGAGGCGCTACGCGTCCGGCTGAAGGGGCATCCGGGCGCCGCGGCAGCCAACATCGCCGCCCTGGACATTCTCGCCAAAGCCGCGAAAGCGCCTCTCGACCAGTTCCTCGGCGGCCCGACACGCTTCAAGCTGCGCGCCTACACCTCGCTCGACGGCAACAATGACGACGAGCTCGGCAAGGCGTTGGAACGCTCGCGAGCCGCCGGTTTCAAAGCCTTCTCCGTGCCCGCGCCGCTGCCGCCGTTCCGCAACTCCGGGCGGGCCTTTGTGCTCGAGGCACAAAAACGCATGAATGCACTCAGGCGCGCCGCCGGCGAGGATTGCGATTTCATCCTGAACGGCCTCGGCCGGCTCACCCCCGGCGACGCCGCCAGCCTGGCCGCCGCCTTCGAGCGGTTCCACCTGCTGTGGTTCGACGAGCCCTGCTCGACATCGAGTCTCGGCGCCCTTCGCAAGATCTCCGCGGAGAACGTGACGCCAGTGGCGTTTGGAGAAGGCGTGGCGGAAGCGAGCTTCTTCCAGAATCTGCTCCGCGAGGACGCCATCGACCTGGTGCGGCCGGAGCTGGCCATTCACGGCATCACCGGCGTGCGCAAGATCGCCGCGCTGGCCGAGGTCTACTACGTCGCCATCGCGCCGCGGCACGGCGAAGGGCCGGTGAACACGGCAGCCGCGTTGCACCTGGGAGCAAGCCTCCCCAATTTCTTCATCCAGCACATTCCATATCCGGACGCGCCGCAGGACCGCGAGATGCGGGCGGCTCTCACCGGCGCAAACATCGAAGCCGTCAAAGACGGCTTCGCGACCTTGTCCACACAGCCGGGGCTCGGCGTCGCCATTCGCCGGGACGCGTTGCTGAAGTACGGGGAGGTGATCGCATGAAACGGCGCAGATTCTTTCAGGGGCTCGCCGGCGGCGCACTGGCGGCTCCAACGCTCGGCGCGTCCGATCTGTGTGGCTGCGCGCCGATGATGCAAGCGGCTCGCCCGCTGGGCGCGGACGCCTTTTCGGGCGCCGGCTCGAAGCTTCGCATTACCGGCATGAAGGTCTTCGGCGTCTCGCTTACGCCGGATTCGGACCGTCCCTATGTCTTCGTGAAGCTGGAAACGAACCAGG
>JACQDF010000216.1 GCA_016201205.1 Acidobacteriota bacterium | reverse complement strand
GCATCGCCTTGTCGCTCGCTGCTGGCGCCTCGAAGGACGCCACGCCCTCGAGCCCGGCCTCGCGGATCTCCAACGCCTCGTCGACCCCTTTCAGGACATAGCTGCCGTGCGTCCGCCAGCCGATCGGCTGATCGAAGGTGTGGTCGTCCAGGCGCTGCCGCGCGTTGTCGGCCACCGAGGACGACATCAACACCTGTCCCGGTCGGGCAAGGCTGGAGATGCGGGCGGCCAGATCAACGGCAAGACCTTCGACACGAGGATGCGCGTCATCACCCTCAGGATTTGGACGTTCGCTCACCTCACCCATGTGCATGCCGATGCGCACGCCGGGGAGGTCGGACTCTTCGCCGTGCGCCTGCTGGAGCCGCAACGCGAACAGGACCGCGGCGCTGGGAGTCTCGCAGGTCAGAAAGCAGCCATCGCCGGCCCAGTCGATGATGCGCCCGCCCGACTCCGCCGCCAGCCGCTGCACATGCGCCCGATGCCGAGTGATCAGCTCGCCAACGGCTTGATCCCCTCGCTGGGTCTTCAAGGCAGTCGAGTCCGCCAGGTCGGTGAAGACCAGCGTGAGGATCCGCGACGTTCCGCTGCCATCATTCCTGGTTGACAATTAGCCGATCTCCTTCATCACCCGTGCAGCCTGGGCAGTCATGCCGAAGCGGGTGTAGCACTCATGAGCGCGTTGTAGGGCGGCGGTCTTTTCGGCTGCACGGCCTTCACGTTCAGCGAGCTGCGCGCGTAGTTCGTGCAGCTCACCCTCGAAGAGATGAAACTCCGTGCGCTCCAGCAGCGCCGCATACTCGTCGAGCGTGCTAGCAATGTCGGCTGCCGGCTCAGCCAACGCAAGCTGGGAGCGCGCGAGCACCGCGTAGCTGCGCGGGCTCCACGTACCCTGTGATTCGCGCATGAACACCACGCCCTCTGCCGCCGCCGCGCGACCCGCCTCCAGGTTGCCGAGCTCGAGCTGCGCGGCGCCGATATGCGCCAGGAAATTCTGCTCATGCAGCCGTACGGCGCCCCGCTCACGGAGCAGTTGCAGCGCGTCACCGGCCGTGTCCAGCACGAGTTGCCACTCGCGCTCGCAGGCGAGCGCGTCGCACAGGGCGAGAGCTGCCAGGAGCTCATTGCCGACGCCGAGGTGCTCCGCCAGCCGCACCGCGGCTTGCGCCAGCGCACGCGTTCCGTCAGAGTTGCCGAGAACGTGTTTGAGCTCCGCTCCAAAAAGTAACACCCATACGGCTACTTCCGGGTAGCCACTGTCCAGAGCGAGCTGGCGCAGGAGCGGAAGCTCGCGCAGGGCCGTCGCGGGGTCGCGCGTAAAGCCGATACACTGATAGCGGAGGTAGCGCGCGGCCAGCAAGGGACTGAAGCCCGTCACATCGGCGCCCAGGTGAGGATCCTCGCGGGCCAGCTCGATGACCTCGTTACAAACGCGCTCCGCTTCCCGCAGCTGTCCACTGTACGAGTGCGCAAAGAACAGAGACGTGCGCGTCCCGCAGCGCAGCGCTGCATCGTCCGTGCGGTCAGCGATCCGTACAGCCGCGCCAGCGTACCGCACCCAGTCGTAGGCGCTCCCCTGGTTGTGGCCGCGCACCACGCCGTAGGTGGCGTTGAGTACCGCCAGAGCCGCAAGGGCCCCGGCGCGCTCCGCGGCGGCGCAGCCCTCCGCGAACAGCTCTGGCCACTCCGTCGCCAACGCCCCCAGGCGCCACCCGTGGGTGAGAGCCTGTGAACAAGCTATGATCGTGAGCGCGGCTGACTCCGGCCCGTCGTTGCCTTGGCGGGCGAGCTCGCGCACCCGCTGCCAGTGCTGCAGCGCCGCCTTGATGTCGTTGAGCCCCACCCACTCGGCGGCGCGCCGGTGCCAGTGCGCGGCGGCGCCAGTCTCTCCCGCTTCCTCGTAGTGATGCGCCAGCAGCGCGGCGCGCTCGTCGAGATGTTCGGCGTCCTGCTGTTCGATCGCGATCGCCACCGCCGCGTGCACCTGACGACGACGCTCCTTAAGCTGGCTGCCCAGCGCCACTTCCTGCGTCAGCGGATGCTTGAAGGCGTACTCCGCCACCGGATACAGCGATTGCTCGTAGAGGAACTCGGCGTCCTTGAGGACACGTAGCGCGGCGCGGAGATCTTCCTCCCCCTTTAGCAGTGGAGCAAAGATTTGGGCGCCACGGGCAGCTTGCTGCCCGTGCCCAGCCACTGCACTGCTGGACAAGCCAGCAGTGGCGCCCACCCTGGTGAGGGAATCGCCAGAAGGAAAGAGTACCGCCGCCAGCAAGGGTTCGGAGAAATCCTTACCAATCACCGCCGCCGCCTGCAGGACGTGCTTCTCGCGCTCCCCGAGTCGATCGATGCGGGCCGCCAGCAGCGCCTGCACTGTGGGCGGCACCTGCAACCGGGCGATGGGCGTCACCAGCCGGTAACTGCCGCGCGTGCCTGCCAGGGCGCCGGACTCGATCAGCGACTGCACCACCTCCTCCGTGAAGAAGGGATTGCCGCCGGTGCGTTCGTGAATCGTCGTTGCCAAGCCGTCGATGCTCGCATCGTGGCCGAGCAGGTCGTCGAGCAGCGCGCGCACCGCCTCGGGTCCCAGCGGCGCCAACGGAATCTGGCGATAGTACGACTTGCTCATCCACGCGGCGTGGTACTCCGGGCGAAAATTTAGGAGCAACAAACCGCGGCTGCCGGCGATCGCGTCCACCCACTGCTCCAGGAACGCTTCGCTGCCGGCGTCCATCCAGTGCAGATCCTCGATCAGCGTGATCGGCTGGCCCTCGGCATCCTCTTCTTGCACCGCCTTACGCAGGGCCGCGAAGAGTTGGCGCTGCTTCGCCTCGGGATCCATACGCGGCGGTGGGCGTTGCGGATCGGTCACGCCGAAGAACTCGAACACCACGGGGAGCAGCTCGCGGAAACTCTCGTCGAGCAGCAGGAATCGGCCGGCGATCTTCTCGCGCACCACGCGGTCGGGATCGGCGTCGGTGATGCCAAAGTAGCTGCGGAACACCTCCAGCATCGGCAGGAAGGGAATGTTCTTGCCGTGCGCGACCGCGTGGCCCACCTGGACGGTCAGCCCGCGCGCCCGACAGCGTTCGAGGAACTCGAACCCCAGGCGGCTCTTGCCGGTACCCGCCGGGGCGACGATACCTACGACTTGGCCGTTGCCCGCCTGCGCTTGCGACAAGGCGGCCTCCAGGGCTTGCATGTCGGCATCGCGACCGACGAAGCGCGAGAGCCCACGGGTGCGCGCCACATCGAAGCGTGTCCGCAGCGCGCCGGCGCCGCGCAGCTCGAAGATGCCGACCGGCTCGGACACCCCTTTGACCTGAAACATGCCCAAGTCGTCGAGAGTAAAGAAGCCCGCCACCAGATGCGCTGTCGCCGCGCTCAGGTAGCAGGTATTCGGCTCGGCGAGGCTCTCCATGCGCTGCGCCAACCCCACCGTATGACCCTGCGCGGTGTAGTCCATGCGTAGATCATCGCCGATCTTGCCGACGATCACTTCACCCGAGTTGAGACCCATGCGAGCCGAGGCATAGCAGGCGCGCTGGGCATGATCCTCGTGAGCGATCGGCGCGCCGAACAGCGCCATGATGCCGTCGCCGGTGTACTGGTTGACCGTGCCCTCGAAGCGATGCACGCCATCGGTAAGAATGGCGAAGAAGCGATCGAGAATCTGATGCCACTCTTCTGGGTCGAGCTGTTCGGCCAGTTCCATCGAGCCTTTCACATCAGCAAACAGCACGGTGACCTGTTTGCGCTCGCCTTCGAGCGCGGACTTGGCCTGGAGGATTTTCTCGGCCAGGTGTTTGGGCGTGTAGGAAATTGGGTGTTGGGTATTAGGTGTTGGGTGCTGGGGAGGGCTCAGGACTCGGGACTCAGGACTCAGGACTAGAGAAGCGCCGCACTCGCCGCAGAACTTCTCGCCGGCCGCGTACGGAGAGCCACAGGCTGTACAGTTCAGCGCGAGTCGACTGCCACACTCCACACAGAACTTGCGGCCCGCACTGTTCTCAACGCCGCAGGATGGACAGTTCATACGCTCACGTCCTCCTCTCCCCCTAACGTCTGTTGTCACGGGCTACCACCCGTATCCTTTCACGTTCAGCAGGAACCGCAAGATGGCCGGGGTCCGGTGCGGCATGTTTGTTGAACGGCGGTCTTTTTTAAGGTTCTGGCTTGGAGCTTCCATTCGTAGGATTACTCAACGCTTTGATGATATGCCGAGCTAACCCTTCTTTAATTTCTCGATGGCGGGGAATTGGTTGAGAAGCGCCGGTGGTAGGATTGCGATACCAGTCGTGCTTGCCGCCGTGCCGCACGAAGACACACCCGAACCCTTCGATCGTTCTGATTAAATCAATCCGTTTCATGGTACGACCAGTTCGTCTACCTTGCGGATGCCGGGTAAATCGCCACTGGTCATATCCCGATACAGGTCACGCAGATGGTCTTTGAGGTCGTCTAGCGTTTCCCCCTGAGTCCAATAGTCCGGATAATCTTGTAGATAACCAATCCACGCTCCATCCTCTTCCCAGTAGACAAATTTGATTGTTTGCATTGCCAGCATCCTCCTCAGGAGAGCAGGAGCGTAGGGCGCGTATCACACGCCATTTCCTTGTACGTCCCTGCATTGGCGCGCGGCGCACGCCCTATATTTCTATTCGTATATTACACGGCGCTCAACTTCTCCCAAACCGCTAGCGCGCGGCGATAAGGAACAGAATTCATCAAGATCGGCGTGACGGACGACTCGCCTGCCCCTCGGCTAACTTGCTCGCGGCGGCCCGGCGCGGAGCGCCATGTCCCACGAAATCCATTTGTCAGGATGGACAATCAGGACCACGCGCGGTTCCGTACGCATGCGCGCCATGCGCGCTTCCACGTGATCTTTGTCTACATATTTTTCGACAATCCGCCGGGTGATGTCCCAGATATCGTCCTCGATGATCTCGGCTCGCCCTTCAACGATAACGGTCTTGAACCCGGTCGCGTCGTCGATGCACAGGGTCACGCGCGGATCACGCTTGATACTGTTGTATTTGAAGCGCGCCCTTGTTGTGGAAATATAGAAGACCTCACCAGTCCAGGCGAACCACATCGGGTTCAACTGTGGCGAGCCATCTTTGCGCACTGTACCGAGCACGGCATTGCGCCGCTCGGAGAGAAACGAGTTGATTTCTTCATTTGTTAACGCCATGATTACACTCCTTATTCACGGTATTGCTTACTTAGCAGAGCCGCCAACGGCTTCCTTCACCGTCACCCCAGTGACTTGGAACAGCCGAGTGCTCGTATTCAGCCATCCTTCGATGGTCACAACTTTCCCTATCGTTTCTGGGCGCAGTAAGCGCTCCATGAGCTCCGCTCCCCCGGTAAAACGCACCTGATGAAACAACACGTCAGTCTTATTGACCTGAGATTTGTCTCTTTCGGTCACGTCTTCTACTTGCCCGAGGCGAAGCAGCAGCGGTTTATTTTGCACCGAAATATCAACCAACGGCAGATCCTCACGTTTCGGCGTATCCGCCGGCAGCAACATACCGGTAATACGCAAGTCCAAGTGAGGATTGGCTGTATACGACTGCGCACTCGCCAGATTCACCAAGACAAAAGAGAAAATAAACGCCAACAGGCCCTTGCTCATCATGTTGCCTCCTCCTCCTAAAAATGGCGTTATCATACACGACTCTTTTATCCGCAACAGGGGTTCGCCTCTTCACGGCTGCAGTGACTGCAGCACCGGCTCCAGCACCTTCCAGACATTCTCCGCCACGATTTTATGCCCAGCCGGAGTCGGATGAATGCCATCAGGCAAATTCAATGCAGGAACATTGGCCACCTGTTCCAGCAAGAACGGCACCAAAGCCGCGTTGTTTATTTTCGCTAATTCCGGAAAAACCCCCCGGAAGCGCAAGGTATAGTCGTTGCCCAGATTGGTGGGAACCTGCATCCCCACCACCACAATCTTGGCGCGAGGATATTTTTGTTGCACCCGGTCGATAATGGCTTGGAGGTTCTGCTTCGCTTCTTCGATTGGCAACCCGCGCAGCCCATCATTCGCCCCGAGTTCGAGCACGAAGACGTCGATAGGACGTTGCAACACCCAGTCAATCCGTCGTCGTCCGCCGGCGGTCGTCTCGCCACTGACACCGGCATTAATTGCGCGAAACCGCCACCCTTGAGCGTTGATCTTTTCCTGAATCAGCGCAGGAAAGGCTTGGGAGGGATCAATACCAAAACCAGCCGTCAGACTGTCGCCAAAGAAGAGAACCGATTTTCTCTCGGCGCCCCCTCCTGTTCCGCTCTGAGCCGTGGGCGGCTCAGCGGCGCGCACCGCAAGACAAAGCACCAGAAGGACTAAGCAGGCCAGCACGGCAATGCTATGCTTTCGATAATGACTGTTTCGACTCATGGAATCCTCGACGTTCAGAAAGTCTCAAAAATATATCAGAACGGCGCGCGCCCGTTGACTATCCTACATGAGATTTCCTTTACTCTCGCTGCAGGAACAACGTGCGCTATTGTTGGCCCTTCGGGAAGCGGCAAGACCACCTTGCTGGGACTCTGCGCCGGACTCGATCGTCCAACCTCCGGTGAGGTCTATGTCAACGGCCAACTGCTCAATCGCTTAGATGAAGACGAACTCGCGACTCTGCGCAACACGACCGTCGGGTTTGTCTTTCAATCGTTTCAGTTGATCCCTACCCTGACTGCGTTGGAGAATGTCATGACGCCGCTCGAACTTCGCGGGGAAAAACAAGCGCAGCCGCTCGCCGTCGACCTGCTGCAACGCGTCGGGCTCGGCGACCGGCTACACCATTATCCCATCCAACTCTCTGGTGGAGAACAGCAACGTGTGGCTCTCGCGCGAGCCTTCATTCATCAGCCACGGATTCTGTTTGCCGACGAGCCCACAGGCAATCTCGATGAAGAAACGAGCGAGCAGATCACGCAACTTCTTTTTGCACTTAATCGCGATGCCGGCACGACGCTGGTGCTGGTCACTCACAACATGGAGCTAGCACAACAGACGCAGCGGATTATTCGGCTACGCGGCGGGCGGATCGTTGACGATAGTCATCAATTGGCCGTCAAAGGAGTCATGAGGATGTCGAATTGAATCATTGGGCCATTGAGTCATCGAGCCATTGAAGACGTATTGCGTCAGCAAGCAATTGCAGGGCTGTGTTCAACAATGAGTAAATGACCCAATGACCCGATGGCTCAATAGCTTATACTCTCCGAACGACCCAAAGACTCAATTATGAACTCTTTATGGATCTATCGTACGGCTTGGCGTGACAGTCGCGGCAGTCGCAAACGGCTACTGCTTGCAGCCATCACCATCACCGTTGGTTTGGCCGCGCTGGCAGCCATTACGTCTTTCGGAACGAATGTGCGAGAAGCGGTACAGCAACAAGCCAAGCTTTTACTCGGCGCCGATTTGGTGCTCAGCAGTCGCCAATCGTTTGACCCGGAAACCGAAGCGCAAATCGCGGCAATCGGCGGCGAACAATCCCGCGAAGTCCGCTGCAATTCAATGGCGTATTTCCCCAAAACAGCCGGGACGCGGCTCGTGCAAGTGCGCGCCCTGGCGGGAGCCTTTCCTTACTATGGCGTATTGGAAACTGAGCCGTCGAACGCCAGTCACGCGTTTCTTGCCGGACCCAACGCGATCGTGGATGAAAGCCTCCTGTACCAATTCGACGCGCAAGTAGGCGACACGATTAAAATTGGCGCGTTCACATTCACTATCATTGGGCGCTTACAAAAAATCCCCGGCGAGGCTGGCGCAGCTTCTCTCATTGGGCCGCGGGTCTATATTCCGCTGGACTACCTCCCCCAGACTGCGTTGATCCAGCAAGGCAGCCTGGTCACCTACCGGGTCTATTTCAAACTGCCCAAGGAAACGAACCCCGATCAACTACTGGAAGCGCTGCGGCCACAACTCAACGCCCATCGACTCGAAGGAGACACCGTGCAAAAGCGCGCGGCCAGCGTGGGAAAAATGATGGACAACCTCTCGCGCTTTCTCAATCTCACGGGGTTTGTGGCGCTCCTGCTCGGCGGCATCGGCGTCGCGAGCGCCATTCACGTGTATATTGCAGAAAAGCTGAGCACGGTCGCCCTGCTGCTTTGTCTCGGCGCTCGGATGCGACAGCTCTTCGCCGTGTATCTGCTGCAGGCAACCGCTTTAGGTCTTGGCGGCGCCTTCCTCGGCGTCGTGCTCGGAGTCGGTATTCAGCAACTGTTGCCGCGGCTTCTAAGCGACTTTCTTCTCGTTCGTATCGAGACCGCTCTCTCATGGAGTGCTATGGGCCAGAGCCTGATCGTGGGGCTGAGCCTCGTGTTACTCTTCGCCGTGCTTCCGCTGCTGGCCATTCGACAGGTCTCTCCCCTGCAAGCGCTCCGTTCGTCCTACGAAACACAGCCTTCAGCACAACGCGATCCTCTCCAGCTACTCGTCATTGCGCTCATCGTGCTCGGGGTTATTACCTATGCGCTCCTCTATACCGAACGGTGGACGTATGGGTTGGGCTTCTGCGCCGCACTGGGAAGCGTATTTTTCCTGCTCACTGCCATAGCAAAGGGGCTGATGATTCTCGCGCGGACGGGAGCCTCACCCACCTGGCCGTACGTGTGGCGTCAAGGACTCGCTAACTTACACCGCCCACACAATCAGACGCTGCTGCTCATGCTCGCTCTTGGTCTTGGCGTGTTTTTGCTCATGACTTTGCAGTTCGTCCAACAAGCCCTCATCCAACAAGTCTCTCGCAGAAGCGAGGCAAACCAGTCTAATCTCATCCTCTTCGATATTCAAACTGATCAACGAGAAGCACTCATCCGCCTCGTCCACTCCTTTTCCCTCCCGGTTCCACAAGAAGCGCCGCTGGTCACAATGCGTTTAGCGTCGGTCAAAGGCAGAAGTGTCGAGGAGCTGCGCAGCGACCCAAGCCAGGTAATTCCGGACTGGGCGCTGCAGCATGAGTACCGTGCGACGTATCGAGATCACCTGATCGATACCGAAACCCTGGTCGCTGGCGACTGGCAAGGAAGACACGAACCCGCCAACAGCGCGCCGGCGATTTCGTTAGAAGAGGAAGTCGCCCATGCACTCGGCGTCACTGTGGGAGCTGCACTGGTCTTCGATATCCAAGGCGTGCCCTTCACAACCACGGTGAGGAGCATTCGTAAAGTCGATTGGCAGCAAATCAAACCCAATTTCTTCGTCGTCTTTCCGGTCGGCGTTCTCGAAGCAGCGCCGCAAACCTATCTGCTCGTGACAAAAACGCCGTCGAGCGCACTGTCCGCCGCCGTGCAACGCGCCGTTGTCCAGCAGTTTCCGAACGTGTCAGCTATCGATCTGACTTCGGTGTTGCATACTTTAGATACGATCCTGAGCCGCATCTCGTTTGCGCTCCGATTCATGGCGCTGTTCAGCATCGTCGCCGGGTTGCTCGTTCTCGCGAATGCGGTAGCAACGAGTCGTTATCAACGGATGCAAGAAAGCGTCTTGCTGCGCACGTTAGGGGCCTCGCGCACGCAGATTCGCCAGATTCTCGT
>JACQDF010000059.1 GCA_016201205.1 Acidobacteriota bacterium | reverse complement strand
TATTCGTCAAGAGGATATTTGGATGTGGAAATCAAAATCTCGTCGGACCAAGAGTTAACCGCTGTCGGCCCGGTCGGCGGCTGCGGACGGTTAGGCCGCTTCCCAGGGGCGTCGTGCCAGCCGGTCCGCGCGGGCCGGGCCGGCGACCAGCCGCATCACTCCGTGGCCCAGGATCCCCAATAGGACGTAGGTCGCGGAGATCGCCAGGACGGGTGCGACCCCCGGCGCGTAGGCGCCCCACTCCGGGAACCTTGTCATGTACCAGTAGTCCCGCGGCGGGCCGATCACTGCTGCGACGAACGCCGCCACCGCCAGCCCGCGCCAGCCGAACCGGCGGGCGATTCGCCAAGTGATGAGGAAGACGAACGCACACAGGGCGAAGTCGATCAGCGCCAGCGCCGGGAAGTATGGCTCCCAGGTGATCGCCATGCGCCACCACGCCACCTGCTCACCGAAGCGGATGATACCCAGCGCCGCCACACCGGCGGCTGTCCCGCCGGCCAGGGCGGCCGCGATGCGCCGCGCGGTGGCGCGGGTGAGCACGGCGACCACTACCAAGACGACCAGGTACAGGCCGTTAAACAGGTGGAGCTGCTGTGTAGTCATGCATCCCTTCCGCAGGCGGCCCTACCATTCTCCAACACTTGCCGTGTCGTGCGCCGCGCTTCCCTCCTGGAGCTACCGCACGGTAAGATTGCCTTCATGCGACTCGCGGCTGTTTTTCTTACCACTGTGCTGGCTGCTCAGGAGAAGCCTCCTGAGAAGATCACGCTTCCCACAGCCGAGGCGGATCTGGCGCGCGGCAAAGCTCTGTATCTGGGTTCCTGCACCTATTGCCATGGGCCGACCGGGGATGGCGGAAAGGGCGCCAATCTGGCGCGGCCGGAGCTCGCCCGCGCCAAAACGGACGGCGATCTGGTGCGCATCATCGAAACCGGCATTCCCGGCACCGAAATGCCAGGCGCCTGGCACATGGTGCGACGGGAATTGCTGCAAACCGCCGCCTTCGTGCGAACCCTGGGCAAAGTGGAGGTGACGCCCGTTCCTGGAGATGCGGCCCGCGGCAAGGCCCTCTATGACAAGCATGGGTGTGCAACGTGCCACACCGTGAAACAGGGCAACGCCTTTGCCGGCGGACTCATGGGGCCGGATCTTTCCGCCATCGGGCTGCGCCGTTCCGCGGCCCATCTGCGCGAGTCGCTGGTGAACCCCGGCGCCTCGTTGCCGGAAGACTTCGTGAACACTGTCGTCATCCTCAAGTCCGGAAAAACGGTCAGCGGCCGCCGGCTTGGCGAGGATACGTTCAGTGTGCTGTTGCGCGATGCCGCCGGCAACAACCACGTCTTTTCACGGAGCGGAGTCAGGGAAGTGAAACGCATTCGCGGCGAATCCCCCATGCCTTCCTATCAGGACAAGCTTTCAGCCTCGGAGCTGGACGATCTGATTTGCCACCTGGCGTCGTTGAAGGAGGCGCAATGAAATCGCTGGCGATTTTTCTGATGACGGCGGCAGCCTGGCCGCAAAACGTGCCTTACGAACGCATTCTGAACGCGCACAAGGAGCCGCAGAACTGGCTCACCTATTCAGGCAACTATAACGGCCAGCGCTACTCGCTGCTGAACCAGATTCATGCCGGCAACGCAAACAAGCTCCAGGTCGCCTGGGTGCATCAGACCGGGACACAGGAGGCTCACGAGACGTCGCCCATCGTTGTCGATGGAGTGATGTTCATCACCGAGGGTCCCAACATCGTCAAGTCGCTCGACGCTCGCACCGGGAATGTGTTCTGGAGCTATGAGAAAAAGATCCCCGAGGATCTGCGGCTCTGCTGTGGCCGTGTGAATCGCGGTGTCGCCATCCTCAACGACTTGATCTACTACGAGTCCATCGATGCACATCTGATCGCGCTGGACGCCAGAACAGGTCGCGTTCGCTGGGACGTTGAGATCGCCGATTACAAACTGGGCCATTCCTCGACGGTCGCTCCGCTGGCCGTCAAGGACAAAATCATTACCGGCATCGCCGGCGGCGAATTCGGCATCCGCGGGTTTGTCGACGCCTATGATGCCAAGACCGGAAAGCGCGTCTGGCGTACGTACACGATCCCCGGCCCAGGCGAGCCCGGCCACAACACGTGGGAGGGCGATTCATGGAAGACGGGCTCGGCGCCCACCTGGGTCACCGGCTCCTACGATCCGGAAACCAACGTGACCATCTGGGGTACCGGCAATCCCGGCCCTGATTGGAACGGCGACGTGCGCCAGGGCGACAACCTGTATTCGGATTCATTCCTCGCTCTCGACGCCGACACCGGTAAGCTCAAGTGGCACTTCCAATTCACGCCCCACGACGAGCACGATTGGGACTCGACGCAGGTGCCCGTCCTCATTGACGCCGCCTTCCGCGGCCAGCGAAAGAAGCTGGTGGTCACCGCCAACCGCAACGCCTTCTACTATGTGCTCGACCGGACCACGGGAAAATTTCTTCACGGCAAGGCTTATGTCAAACAAACCTGGTCGAGCGGGCTGGACGACAGCGGCCGGCAGATGGTGTTGCCCAACACGTCGCCCACGGTCGAGGGAAACCTGGTGTGGCCCTCGCTCGCCGGCGGCACCAACTGGTTCAGCCCTTCATACAGCCCGGACACCGGTCTGTTCTACGCACCCATCAAAGAACAAGGCGCCTACTACTTCAAAGGCGAAGCCGAGTACAAGCCAGGCCAGATGTTCAATGGCGGCGGCCAGCGCAATGTGCCGGACGAGGAGCCGTACGGTGCGATCCGTGCGCTAGATGCCACCACAGGCAACCTGAAGTGGGACTTCAAGCTCCACTCGCCAGCCAACGCAGGCGTGCTTTCCACAAAAGGAAACGTGGTGTTCTCTGCGAGCATGCAGGATTTCTTCGCTCTCAACGCCGCCACCGGCCAACTGCTGTGGAAGTTCAAAGGCGGCGGCTTCATCATCGCCAACCCGGTTACTTACATGGTGGGAAACAAGCAGTACGTGGCGATCGCGATCGGCAGGGCGTTGTTTGTCTTCAGCCTGCCGGATTGACGATCCTCATGGCTGATAGGTGATCCACATCGGGCTTGACCAGGCGATCTGCCCGTCCTTCTGGATCAGACGAACATAGTAGTAACTCTCGCCCGCTGTGGCTGCCGTGTCTTCGTACGCCAGCTTCACCGCGTTCTTCCCCGGCTGGCTCTTGAACACGAACTGGTTGTTCTTGATCACCTCGACCACGTCGATGGGCGTCGTGCCCGCGATTCGAATCTGAATGCGCGGCCGGGTTTTGGACGGGAAGATATCGCCCTGTATGTGCTCGCCGGAGCGCACATCGAGCAGAATGTTGTCCGTGGCCGCATAAGCGTGGCGTGCTCGAATCGCCTCGAGAATCGCTTCACGGCTTCTGTCCTCGGCCAGCAGAACGGCGTAGGAAATGTGCGTCGAGGCGTGATCGCTCGATGCTTGAACGCCCAGCTTGTAGCCCTTGGCCCATGCGTTCCAGACGTATCCTTCGGGCTGATAGCCGCCAGGCTTGGAGAACTCATCGGCCGCCTTCGACGCCCGCGGGCCGCCTTCATATTCGTACGACATCCGGTCGCCCTGATAAATCTCGACCAGTGGTTCGAGTTCCTTGTTGTTGTCGCGCCAGTCCGTGCCCATCAGCGTCCCGGAGGTGTGCGACATCGCCAGCCCGCCTGTCTTGCGCAGGTATTCGTACAGCCGCGCCGCGCCTTGCTTACCGGCTTCTTCTTCCGGCGTACGAACCAAGGTGCGCACCCCGCGCCTGGACCACACCACGTTGCGATGGCCGTTGGGGAATCGGAGGCTGCGTTCATATGCATAGAGCGGCGTGAAGCGCTGCGGATAATGAAACAGATCCGCTGATTTCTGTTCGATCCACCAGAAGTACTCGAAATCGTCCCCTGCGTTGTGATCCGTCAGCGCCGAGTATTCGAAGCCCGCCGCATCCATGGTGTAGCGATAGAAGTCCCACACTGAGCCGTCGATATCGCCGTCGAAACTGATGTCGGTGTGGCGGTGCATATCGCCTCGCAGGATGCGCAATTGCCTGCCCTGCCAGGGGATTCTTTGCGATTGGAGAAACGCAATCTGCCTGTCCTCGTCCGGATGAATGCGCGTCGCAGGCTCCGTTTTCGGCGTCATCGGCTTCATCACTGGCTTCCAGGCGGACGCCAGATCGAGGAACGCCGCATACACATTGTTCTTCACGAACGGATACGGCTTGGCGAACTGCCGCCCATCGCCCGCCCACGATATGGCCACACCGGCTGGCGTAGCAGCGATTCCGGCGCGCAAATCATTGCGCCCGAGTGAGCTCCGCAGGGAAATGGGCCGCTCTGCGCCCGCCACGATGACCGCGTAATCCCACAGCGAATACTGCTGCCGGCGGTCGCGTTTGAGCGAAGGGCTGTACACCGCGTGGAGCTTTGTCTCTCGCCGCCGCACCAGCGCGCACACATTGCCCTTTGGATCGATGGCAAGCTGCGCCTGCTCGTAGTGACCCGCGGGCAACTGCGCCTCGAGGTTCTTGGTAAGGTTCACCAGGCGCAACTGGCGGCTCTCATACAGCCGGGCGCCGGCGTTCTTCTTGATCAGGAAGCCCGTGTCTTTGCCCCAGTTCGGGCCTGACTCGTCCCAGGCAATCCAGACACCGCCCTCGCGGTCGCAGGCCACGGATGCGTTTGCCTGAAACCTTGCAGAAGGCGCAATGTGCCGTTGCCCGCCGCCCAGCGGCCGGTAGTAGACGTTGTACACCCCGCCGTCGTACGAGTCCCAGGCGAAATGCACGCCGCCCTTCGCATCAGAGGCGATGGAAGGCATCCAGGCGTTGCGGCCGTTGTTGCTGACGGCGATGGCAGCATCCCAGCGGCCATCTTGATTGCTTCTGGCAAAGATGCGCGAGCGGCCTTCGCGGAACCCTTGCCACACCACCCAGACGCGGCTGTTCGAATCCACGGCCATCCGCGGGAACAGGTCGGGCCCGCCTTCGCTCACGTTCTCGAGCTTGCCCCAGCGGCCATTCTCGAATCGCGCCACCGCGATCTTCCAGGTGTTGCCTTCGTGCACTGAGACGGCGAGCCAGAAGCGGCCGCCCGCGCCGGCCGCCAACGCGGGCCGGAAGAATTCTCCTTCGGCGATGGTCTGCCTGGCTGAGCCATCGGGACGCGACACCTGCAACGTCTCTTTCTCATTTCTGTAAGCTGTCCAAGCCACCCAACCCGCGCCCTGCCCATCGACGGTGATCGCCGGATAATCATCTTCCATGCTGTCGTTCTCCGTCAGCGGCGTCGCTTCTGGAATACGCTCCACCTCGATGCGTCCGTTGAGCAGCTTCGACGGTGTGCCGTAAGTGATATCCGCCGGCGCAATCGTCGCCTGGCCCTGCACGGTGCGGATGCGAACCTGGCCGGCGCCTCGCACGCCAAAGTAGAGCGCATTCTGCGCCAGCACTGGCTTGCGCTCAGGCATCTCGCTGGGAACGATGTGCAGCGCGCCCACGAACCACTCCTTCGGATCGGGCATGGTGGCAAAACGCGTCGCGCACTTCCAGGTGTTGAACTTCTCCTGGTCGTCCCGATCGAAGCGAATCGTCTCCAGGCCGGCGAATTGCCCGTTGCCGGCGTCGATCGAGCCGGACCAGTCCGCCGGCTGCTCATCGGTTGCCCCGAGCGTCAGGCGGAACCAGTCCTGCTTGTCCGCCGCCTGCACGGCAGGCGGCGTGTGGCGTGTGCAACAGCAAAGAGCCAGCATCACAAGAGAGAGACTGCCGCGCATGACACCGCCCATCCTACCATTGATCTATCTCGATGGCCGGACCTACAATGCCCTCTGGGAGGGATGTACCCCATGGTCCACGCGCCGCTGTTCTCGCTTCTCTCAGCCAGAATCGGCTCTCCGTCGCTGCTCTTCTTCTTTGAAACCGACTGTCCAACGTGCCGGCTGGCGACTCCTTACTTGAACCGCTTGCATGAGGCCGCCGGAGGCCCCGTCATCGGCGTGTCTCAGGATGGGGATGCGGAGACGGCGCGGTTTGTCGAGCAGCTTGGAGTGCGGTTTCCTGTGTATGTCGATCGCGGATGGGAGGTGTCGCGCGCGTACAACCCGCAAACGGCGCCCACTCTCTACCTGGTCGGCACATCGGGAGGAATCGAAGCAACGCTCGAGGGCTTCGACAAAGGCGAATTGAACAGTCTGGCCGCAAAGCTCGGGTACAAGGCGCAGAGGCTGGCGGGGGAATTCGACGGCGCGCCCTCCAGCAAGCCCGGCTGCATGAGCCGTCATCTCGAGCCGCAGGCAGCCGTCCCCGCCGCTGGTCCCATCGACATCGCTCCGGAGCGCGGCAAGCGAGCTTCGCACATCCTGCTCGAGGACGCGCAGGACCCGTACGAATACTGCATGCGCGCGTTCGGCGATCCGCTGCCGGTAGTTCCTCCCACTCCGGAACGGGTCGACCGCATGCTGAGAGCAACGTCGCTCGGGCCTGAACAGGTGATCGGTCTGGTGCCCCCCTGCTATGGCGCCGCCACCGTCGAGAAGATTGCCGCCAACGCCGTCATGGCGGGTTGCGAGCCGCCCATGATGCGCGTGCTCATCCCGCTGATTCGGGCGGCGTGCGACGAACGCTTCAATCTGCATGGCATTCAAGCCACCACGCATTTCGCCACACCGCTGATTCTGGTGAACGGGCCCGTGCGCCGCGAATTGGGTTTCGCTTGCGCCGGCAATGTCTTCAGCAATGTGACTCGCGCCAACAGCACGCTGGGGCGCGCCTTCCAGCTCATCCTCACCAACCTCGGCGGCGCACGGCCCGGCCAGATCGACATGTCCACGCTTGGCCATCCCGGCAAGTTCTCCTATTGCATCGCGGAAAATGAGGAAGCGAGTCCCTGGGAGCCGTATCGAGCGGGAAGCGCGATTACCCTGTTTGCCGCCGATCCCCCGCGCGGCGTCAGCGAGCACACCGCCCGGAGCGGCAAAGTGCTGCTCAAAGCGATTTGCGCCACCCTCGCCACCGTCTGGTCCTGGCGCGTCTGCATGACGCCGGAAGCCTTTGTCATCCTCTGCCCCGAGCACGCGGAAACGTTGCGTCGCGATCGTTTCTCGAAGCGGGACGTCCGCGATTTCCTCTTCGAGAACACCGGTGTGCCGCTGGGAGCCTATGAAGAAGAGGACGGCGGCGAGGGCACTCAACCTCGCTCGACCTACGAAGAAGTGACCATCGGCGGCGAGCGCAACTATCGCAAGTTTCGCGCACCCGAGTCGATCCACATCGTGGTCGCGGGGGGCACGGCGGGAAAATTCTCCGCCGTGATCGGCAGTTGGGCCACCGGCCCGCGCGGCAGCCAGGTGGTCACGTATCCTATCGAATGAAGGAATCGCAAATATGCCACAAGTGTTGGTGAACCCGATGAACGAAGCGGCGGCAGCCGCTCAGGCGCCGGCGCCTCGTCTCGCCTCGCTCGAAGGCAGGCGGCTGGCTTTGCTCGATATCAGCAAGCCCGGGGGCAGTGTGTTCCTCGATCATCTGGAACAAGCCCTGCGCGAGCGCTATCAGGTGGCCGAAGTCCTGCGTGAACGCAAGCCGACGTTCACCAAGCCCGCGCCGGCTGGCGTTCTCGGCCGTCTCATTTCGGCAAAGCCCGACGCCGTCATCGAGGCGCTGGCCGATTGAGGGTCGTGCACCACGTGCAGTTTGCACGACTCGATTCAGTTGGAGAGTTTGGGGATTCCGGCGGTCGCCGTGGCGACCCACGAGTTCCGCGCCGCTGCCGGAGTGCAGGCAAGCCTGCTCGGGCGCCCCGATTTCAATCCCGTTTTCGTGCTCCATCCGATTCAGGACCAGACGCGGGAAGAGATTGAGCGCAAGGCCGAAGCGGCGCTCGAAGAAATCGTGTCGAGACTTACCAGCCAGCCTGCGATATGATCCTCAAGAAGGGTACGTTTTCGTGCCCATCAGCGTCCATCTCTCGAGGAGGTTCAGGATGTTCTCCGAGTCCAGCAAGCTTGGCGGATCGATCTTAGGGACTGCCGCGTTGACGGCGGCTTCCATCTGGATGTTTGCGGCAAAGCCGGCTCAAGCTCAGCAACCGCCGCCCGCCGGTCCTCAGGTGCAGCCACTCCGGGTTCCTGGTGGTCCTGGGGGCAGGCGGCTTGGTCTCCCTCCCGGGCCCGACCCTCTGGTGCTGGACGACCATGCGGGATTCGAGTCGATCTTTGACGGCACGATGAACAAATGGGACGGCGACTCCAATTTCTGGCGCGTGGAAAACGGCTCGCTGACCGGCGAAAGCACCAGGGAAAAGCCCGTCACCAGGAATACTTTTCTCATCTGGCGAGGCGGCGAGCCGGCCAACTTCGAATTGAAGCTCGAGTACCGGATCAACTCCACCAACAGCGGTGTCCAGTACCGCAGCGTGGAACTTACCGACGTTGGCAAGTGGGTGATGAAGGGATACCAGGCAGACATCGACTTCCAGAACACGTTCACAGGGCAGCTCTATGAAGAGCGTGGCCGCGGCTTCCTGGCCATGCGCGGGCAAGCGACTCTGATCGAGGACGGCAAGAAAGCGAGAGTGATCTCGAATCTGAAGAACTCCGACGATCTGAAAGGCGCCGTCAGGATCAACGACTGGAATGCGCTGCACATCATCGCGCGCGGCAACGTGCTGATCCATATTCTGAACGGGCAACTGACCAGCGTGACCATTGACGACGATGTCAAGAACCGCGCCATGAGTGGGTTGATCGGCTTCCAGATCCATGTGGGTGCGCCGATGAAGGTCGAGTTCCGGAACATCTGGCTGAAGAAACTCTAGCGGCAACGAGAGAGGGAGGGCGTCGTGCTCTCAACGCTGGAAGACGCCATTATGCTCGCCGCCAGGATGCACAAAGGCCAAACCGACAAGGCCGGCCAGCCTTACATCCTGCATCTGATCCGGGTGATGCTCCGGATGGAGGATGATGACAGCCGGATCGTTGCCGTACTTCACGACCTTGTGGAAGACACTTCCGTCACACTCGACGATCTGAGAGCGGCCGGCTATAGCGAACGCGTGCTGGCGGCGGTCGATGCGCTCACCAGGCGGACCGGAGAGGAGTACGCAGCCTTCATCGAGCGCGTCGCCCACGACCCCGTTGCCCGGCTGGTGAAGCTGGCTGATTTGACCGACAACATGAATCTGAATCGGCTGCCCGGTGTGTCTGACGCGGACCGCGAGCGGGTGCGCAAATATCAAGTGGCGTGGGAGAGGCTGAACTCGGGCTGAAGGTGTCCATCGAGGGCGGACCTCCAGTCACGCCAGAATCCACATAGCCAAATCACTATTACTACAGCCGTAACCCGAGTACGTCTTCCACGTATTTCTTGTTTAAAGCAGCGCTGTGCTTAGGCGTCGTCTGTGTCCAATTCAACTCAACGGTGAACCAGCCTCTCCATCTGATTTTGTCAAGCTCGAAGAGGATGCCGGGAAAGTCCACTCCTCCGGTTCCGAGGAACAAGGATAGCAGGACGGGCAAAAATTAGCAACAATTATCTAACATATTGAACACAGCCAACTGTCGGCCAATTCGACGTTCTGTGAAAACCAGCTACCCTACTATAGGAGTTCTGAATCTGGTGTGTGTCATGGACGAGGTATACAATTTGTGGGTCCGTCATTTCCATAATGGCGTCGATGTCTCTCCTTCCGTCCATCGAGCTCATCACGTGAGGGTGAACTCCAAATTTCATGCCCATGTCCCGCACCCTCTTCCCCACCTCATTAAACGAGATGCTTATCTCGCGGTAAGTGGCCGAGGTATGGCCACCTGGAGGCTTTGGCCCGGGATTGATCTTAAGGTGGTCACATCCAAAGTATTTCATGAACCGAACCAGCCGCATGTGGTCTTCAATTGCCTGCTTGCGCTGCGTCGGATCATGGAACTCCGTATTCATGACGATCTTGGCCAATTCAGCGGCCGCTTCAGGCGTCGAACCAGCCAGATCGAACTTCTGGAAATTGGAAACGGTTTCAAGCTCCAAGTGAAGGGCTGCAAGGATGTCACTCAACTCCCCGGGATTCTTCTCCCATCGCGCCACATACGGCCAAAAGGTTTCAATCCAACGATATCCAACCTGGGAAACCTCGATGATCGCCCTGAGGAAGTTGTCCACCCCATTCCAGGAAGGACGCGTTTCCGGCGTGATGCCAACTCTGATCGCGGCCTGCGCCGAAAAAAGACTTGAAGAGCTGAATAAGCACCCCGCGAGCGGCGAAATGCTAGAAAGGAATTGACGGCGTGTCGCCATTAACATAGTGACTCAAAACTGGAATCGCGCTACGATTTGCCCGTTCCGCGGCTGGCTTTTGAGCGACCCGCGATTGATGTACCCAAAGCCTCCGGTGAGCACTGCATTGGAAAGGGTCGGCGTCTGTAGTGGATTGCTCGCGACCGGGTCGTTCATATAGGTGCGATTGAAGGCGTTGAAGAGCTCCGCGCGGACATGGAATGACATCCCTTCCCGGATGTGAAAGACCCTGCCAAAACTCAACTGTTCGTCGGGACGGCGTTGATAACGATAATCATTGTAATAGCCGGCAGCGGTTCCCCACTGGCCGGCGGCCGGATTGGACCACGCCGCCGGATTCATCACGAGATCCTTGGCCGGATCGATGCAATGACAATTGGGGTCCTTCAAGAAAAACGGCTGGCCCTCCACGCGGTTGAAGTAGGTGGTCTGAAACAGCAACGAACTGAGATTGTTCTGGGAGAGAGGAACCGGGATAGGCAGCCCGCTGGCGTACCGTAGAATGCCTCCAATAGTCCAGCCGCCGGCCGCTGCACGCACCCACCGGTTCGCTGCCATTGGGGGTAGCTGGTAGCTCCACCCAATTGAAAAAACAAACGGCTCGGACAAACCGGAGAGGCTCTTTTGGAGTTTGCGATTGAAGACATTGTTGACGTTTCCCGTGACCACACCGATATTGTTCCCGTACCCCTGGCCAAAATTGCTCAGCTCTTTCTGCCATGTGAAGGTAGAAATAATCTGCAGGCCATGCGAGAAACGCCTCGTGACTTTCGTCTGCAATGAGTCGTACCACTCGGTGCCCAGGGGCGCCTCGGCAACGCCGAGGCTGCTGAACTGAGGGAAAGGCCGGAGAGCTTGAGCCAAAGTTGATCCGGTGGGAAATCCGGCATAGGGCACTCTGAATCCTCTCGCGATCACAGCAGCCGAGCTCATCGGCGACGTCAGCAGCGTCCGGTTGGCAGCGTTGTCGATGTCCAAGCCGAACGCCTGAAGCCGCTCCGGGGTGAGCGCGTTCAGATTGACCAACGAGTTGGCTACGAACCAAACCCCCCGATTCCCCACGTAGGCGGCCTCCGCAATCAGGTTAGGAGTGATTTGACGCTGCAGCGCGATGTTCCATTGATTCATCCTCGGCGGCCGTGCCCCGTTAGGATCGACCAGCGCCGGCGGAGCATTCAGTTGGCCGGGGGAGGGCCGGAGTCCGGGATCAGTCGCTACCGCGTACAAATCCGCCAGGTTGTAGCTCAGGCCATCGCGAAACCGCTGTGTAGGTTCTCCGTACGCCGGGTTACTCCAGCTCAAGGTATTCCAGCCGCCCACTCCGAGAGCGGTGCCAAAATCCGCCTGACCGATTTCGGTCTGTCCGTACGTGAAGCCCCAACCGGCACGCAATACCGTCTTGGCATTGATCTGATACGCGAGTCCCAATCGCGGAGCGACGGCGTAAGGATAGGCATTCGCAAACAGGCAATTGCAGCGTCCCGGACCATAACCTTGATAGATCGTCGCGCCCAACAAACCTCCGGCGGAGGGATTTGGCACCGTCGGCCCGAACTCGCTGACGCGGTCATGGATCTCTCTGGACCAACCCTGATAGTCCCATCGCAAACCATATTCGATACTGAGCTTCCGTGTAACTCTCCAACTGTCTTGTGCGTACAACCCCCAGGACCTCTTTCGGCCCTGCGGGGCCGTAGGATTCGATATGCTGGCGCTGGCCACCGCGCCGAGCAGGAAACTGGCGTACGGCAATCCGGCGCTGCCACCCGACAGGCTCTGTCCCTGCGTATAGGGAAGGTCCGTCTGTGCCCGGCTGAAGTTGTAAACGCCTGCGGCGCCCGAGCCAACCCCGTTGGTGAAAGCGTCGATTCGCCACTCGCCTCCAATCTTATAACTATGGCTGCCACGGACGAGCGTGCCGCTAACCACAGCGGTAGGCTTGTTCACTATCACGGGATTAAATAACCCAAAATAACCCAACCCCAATGGGTTCCCACAAACCGCCCCCTGTCGTTGAAAACAGGCCAGTGATCCGCGCCATCCCCGTGGTCTGGCTAGGGTGGATATCCGGTGTTACACAACCATGCGGCGCACCTTCGCTGGGGAGGCCGCCTTTCAGGCCAAGTTGCGCGAGCGCATCGAAACTCAGGTCCCCGGCCACATTGATGTCACAGTTCACATGGCGGAGGAAACCAACGCCTGCGTGGATCAGCAGCGTTGGCGTTAGCGACAGGTCATAATTCAACCGCGTCGTATACGTGGTCGTGGGGAGATAACGATTCTGGGTGAGTGGTTCAGGCAGTCCGTCGGGACTGTTGAAATGAGGGCCAAAGTACTTCGAGTAATAGAATGATACTTTTCCCCTCCTGCTGAAATAGTGATCCAGTTTGATCGACGGAATGATTTCATCCGTATATGAGAGATAGGATTGATCCCAATTGTTGAGGTTGCCCGGCCGGGTAGCACGGGGCAGAAGCGCCTGAACTTTCAGGGCGACCGGATCCAGCCGGTTCTGGGGGATGACGTTGCCGGCGAATACGTCGCGGACCACTTGACCATTGACGGTGCGGTTGGTCAGGGGGTCGTAGATGGCATTTTCTAATATTGACTGGCCACTTGGGTCCGTGCCGAGCGTGCGGCCCGTGCGCGCTCCGCTGAAATCGCCGTTTCGCATCGCGTCGGTCGGGAGGGTCTGGAGAAGTCCGGCCTGGTTCTGATTCTGGTGGAATTTTTCGTAAACGAAAAAGAAGAAGGTCTTGTTATGACCGTTGTAGATTTTGGGTATCCAGACCGGTCCACCCACGCTGCCGCCGTAGTTGTGTCGCCGGTTCATCGGTCTGATCAAGTGGCCGTTACCAGCATTGGTGAATGGGATTCCCGCACCCAGACCTTCGTTCACGAGGTATTCAAACGCACTTCCGTGGAACTGATTCGTGCCGGACTTGGCAACCAGGTTGAACATGCCTCCGGCGACCTGGCCGTATTCGGGAGCAAAATTAGAGGTTTGCACCGAGACCTCCTCGAGCGCCTCCACGGACGGCTGGACTTGGTCTTGCCGGGACATCAGGCGGGTGTTGTTGGAGTCCTGGCCTTCCACCCGGATGGAGTCCGTATCTGGCGGAGCACCGTTCAATTTGATGGTGCTGTAATACAAGATGTTTCCTCCGGGCACGAGCGTAACAAAGGTAAAAGGGTTCCGGATGTTGGCGCTACCAATGTTGCCGCGCTGCCCAAAATTCAGGGGAAGATTATTGAGAGTCTCCCGAGTGACGCTGGTACTTTGCTCAGCGTTCTCGGTTCTGAGCAAGGGCACGTCAGAGGTCACAGTGACGGCATCTCCGGTCGCGCCGACCTGGAGGACCACGTCAATCCTCAAAGCTTGGGCGACATAGATCCGGATCCCCTGTTGAACAAACTTTTTGAACCCCGGCACCTCGATGGCCAGGTCATAGGTCCCGACCGGTACTTGCGCGATGGTGAAGTCGCCAGTCTGCGTGGTCACCGACTGATACGTGCCCCCCGTTTGAGTGCTCGTAGCAACGACCGGCGCATTCGGGACGACCGCGCCCGTAGGGTCAGACACGGTGCCTGTCATGGTTCCGCGCTCGCTTTGGGCAAACGCCGCAATTGAGAGGAGAAAACAGGCGAGAAAGCGCATATAACCTCCTAACTACCCTTGTTGAACTTCGTCTTCAGGCGGCAGATAACGCCAACATCGTCGGCGTACCACATATCTCCTCGCCAAATGGTCATGCCGTGCGGCAAAGGATCCGTGTCTTTCAGTTGGATCATGTCGAGAACTTCACCCGTCGTCGGGTCATATTTGTGAAAGGCGTTCATGTTGGTGTCGGCTGCCCACAAATACCGGCCCTCCCAGCCGATGCCGTGCGGGCGATCCCCAGCGGTCGGCCACTTGTTCAAAATGGCGAAGGTTTTGGGATCGAGGTTGTAGGCCATCTTGGCCGGAGGGACAACCGCCCACAGTTTTCCGTCCTTCCATTCCAAGCCGTGTGAGCCGGTAGGATTTCTGCCTTGCGGATTCGCAGCGTTGGATGCTTGCCGGGGACGGCCGCCTGCGTCAAGCTGAGGCCCGCCTCCCTGTCGCCCTTGCCCGGCGGCACGGGTTTGCGTCGCCAAGGTAGCACCATGGTGCACCCTCATAATCGGACTCGTGCGGGGGTGAGGCCAGTTTACAGGGCCAACGCCTGGGCAATCAAAAGATGCCAAGGTCTTCCCTGTGTGAGCGTCGACCCGGATAATCTTGCAGTTGTAACTGGAGGATATCCAGATTGCTTCGCCATCGAAGGTGATGCCGCCCCCGCTCATCGCGTCGGTCTCTAATGTGCGCAGAACTTTACCGTCCTCGTACCGAACCAGATAGGCCTTACTCGGCGCTCGGGTTTGATCGTAGATCCGCAAGCCTTCCGCGGTCGCCTGCAATCCGTTGGGCTTCGGATCATTCCCCGGCGCGTCGAATACATATTCGACCTCGACGCTTCTAGCCGTCACCGCGCGAAGCAACGGAGCTGTCACCGCTAGTGCAATGAACTCTCTGCGTGTTTTCATATTTATCCCTTCCTTGCCTCCGTCGTGTGGATCACGGAGGCGTCACAAACCTCCATCCTGCCTGTATCATGGCGAGCTCGGGTTTCCGGAAGGTCAAGTTCCTCTGGAGATCGTTCCAGACGATGATTTGACAAGCTGCCTGACTGACAGGCATAATACGGCGTCAGCTCTTCCTTGTCAACCCTTGAAAACAGCGTCTGTAGCACACGATCTGTCCGCTCTAGCCGGGTGGTGGACTCCGGGAGGTGGATCAGACTGAACAATGCTGTCCTCGCTCCCTAAGCTTGAAAGTGGGAAGGACTAGACCCTGCATTCCGGCCGAGTCCGGTACAAGGTTGTCGCCTTCATGGTCGCCCTCGCCGGGGTGACCTATCTGGACCGGATCTGTATCTCAACGCTCGCTCCCTTGATCCGGCAGGATCTGTCCCTTTCGCTGATTCAGATGAGCTACGTTTTCAGCGGCTTTGCTGTGGCGTATGCCGCTTTTGAAGTGCCTACGGCTTGGTGGGGGGAAAGAATCGGAACGAGGCGGGTGCTGACGAGAATTGTCTCCTGGTGGTCGGTGTTTACCATCGCTACAGCTACCGTCACAGGTTACTACTCCATGCT
Source organism: Acidobacteriota bacterium (assembly GCA_016201205.1). Taxonomy (GTDB): domain Bacteria; phylum Acidobacteriota; class Terriglobia; order Bryobacterales; family Bryobacteraceae; genus CADEFT01. The sequence goes on along the minus strand of JACQDF010000059.1, from coordinate 18,609 downwards.
CGCGGTTCGTTTTCTGTTCGGGGCCGGCGAAGCCGGCGCCTGGCCAAACGCGGCAAGAACATTCTCCAAGTGGATTCCCGCGCAAGAGCGTGGCCGTGTTCAGGGCATCTTCTTCATGGGGGCGTTTCTTGTTGGCAGCCTCACGCCCACGTTGGTGAACCTCCTCGAGCCCCACGTCGGCTGGCGAGGCGTATTCGTATGCTTCGGCTCCATCGGATTCCTTTGGGCGTTTTGTTGGTACCGGTGGTATCGAGATGATCCGGCGGATCATCCTCAAGTTCGCCCCGAAGAACTGACCCTCATCACAAGAGGGCGAACCCACCAGGAAGGCCATCATCGCAACGCCAAGACATTGCGGAAACTCGCTGGCGACAGGAGCGCATGGGCGCTCTGCCTGAGCTATTTTTCCAACAGTTATGGGTCGTATTTTGTGATGACCTGGTTGCCAACCTACCTTGCGGAGCAGCGCGGCTTCGAAAAGGGTGCTCTTGCTGCTTTTTCAGGGCTGCCATTGTTGCTGAGCGTTGGTGGCGCCATGTTCGGAGGACTGACCACCGACTTTCTTTCCAAGAAATTTGGTCTTCGGTTCGGGCGATGTTCCATCGGCGTCGTTGGCTATCTGGTTGCCGGATCAGCAATGGTGCTGGCGGCGCGGGAGCAAGACTCTCAGCAGGCAGCAGTCCTCATCGCACTAGCCACGGCGGCCTCGATGCTCCCGCTGGCGGCCCATTGGGCAGTTTCAATCGATATCGGTCGCGAACACTCGGGCGTTTTGAGTGCATGCATGAACACCACGGGGCAGATCGGAAGCATTCTCAGTCCGTACATAGCGGCTTATCTCGTCGAGAACTATGCGAACTGGGCTCTGCCCTTGTACGTAATGGCCTCGTTGTACGCGTTCTCTTCCTTATGCTGGCTGTTGGTGCGACCGTCGGCGGCGGTGCATTCTTAAATGGATGTTCCGGCTCCGCTCCGGCGCTCGTCGAATCTGCTACACTGGGGTCGAATCAAGGCCAGGTAGCTCAGTTGGTAGAGCGCAGCCCTGAAAAGGCTGGCGTCGGCGGTTCGATTCCGTCCCTGGCCACCACATCCAAAATTCTTTTTGGAACGGTCGGCGTCCCATTGCCAAATTTTGAAGTCTCCACAGTAAGCCTCGACCAAATCGTGCGCCAAGGCCGCTACTACGGCTTGCTCGGCAACCGCTACCGCCAGCAAAAGCTGACCCGCTGTCGCTACCTACTGGGCATGTCACCCTCCGAGGCGCCAGCTTCCCAGCCCTCGCAGGATTATCGTGACCAATACCAACAGCTCACTGGTTGTTCCCTACGAGAATGTCCGGTCTGCCACCAGGGTCGCATGGTCCTGGTCGAAGTGATCCAGAGACTCGACAGCCTTCCGGCGATCAACGACACTTCATGACCACTGCTCTTAAATCCGCATCAAAGCGCCGATGGGCCTGGCAGTGCCACGCCACACCCGGGGTGTTGCCGCACCGGCTTCCCGAAGGTTTCTGCGAGCACGCCGACGCTGACACCGGCACTTCACCACCTCGCAGCAGGACCGACGACGGCGGCGAACACCGCGCATCCTCACTCTTTTCCACCAGCCGATGCTTCGCTCCGAGTCTCCAGGACGTCATTGAATGCCCATAGGTTGTGACAGTGTACAGCGGTTTAGTCCTGTTTCGGCTGGTCTGTGTAACACCCTCTCTCGGTCAGCCTAAGACGAACCCGTCACCGGCCGCGACCAAACTCCAACCGCCACGGCCTTAATAACTTACACCCCATCCGCCAAGCCTGCTCTCGGGATCTTAGACTGTCCGGTCAGTCGCGTAATCCCCCCCCCACCTCGACGGACATCGGCTTCCGCAACCGGTCCAGGGGGCTATGAACCCCCAAGCCACCGCGATTCAGCACGTGCGTGTAGATCATCGTGGTTTGCACGCTCGTGTGGCCCAGAAGCTCTTGCACCGTCCGAATGTCGTAGCCGTCTTCCAGCAGATGCGTGGCAAACGAATGGCTTGCCGCGGGCTTGGCAATGCCAGCCCGTTGAACCGCCTGATGAACCGCCCGCTGAATGACCGATTCGTGGAGATGATGACGATACCGAATTCCCGTCCGGCCATCAAGGTAGTACGACGAGGCGGGGAACACCCTTTGCCAGCCCCACTCGCGGTCGGCATTCGGGTATTTCCGCACCAGGGCGCACGGTAACGACGCCCGCCCCAGTTCAGCCTCCAGATCGGCTTCGTGCTGCTCGCGCACGCGCTGTAAATGCTTCTGCAACGGCTGGTACAGCGCTTCCGGCAGGACAGTTACCCGATCCTTCTGACGTTTCCCATCCCGAACTGTGATCTCACCACGGCCGAAATCCAGGTCCTTGACCTGTAGCCCGAGACCCTCCAGCAACCTCACGCCCGAACCGTACAACAGCGTGCAGACCAGTCGTGGAAGGCCGTCCAAGTGGTCCAGTACCGCCGCCACCTCTTCACGCGTAACCCCTTGGATGCGGTCCAGCGGGCGTTCCAGCACATGCTCGTACAGGAACAGCACCCCCGCCAGACCCTGATTCTGCGTCGATGCCGCCACGTTCTCCTTCATCGCCAGATGCGTCAGGAAACGGTTGACGTCGCCTTCCACCAGTTCGCTTGGATGCCTGCCGTTATGGAACAGCAGGAAGCGCCGAATCCAGGGGCGCCTCGCGTCTGTGATATGAATAAACTCATGGCGGCCACAGTCTGGAAAGGGCATCTCACCTTCGGCCTCGTTTCGTTGCCGGTGAAGCTGTTCACCGCTGCCCGCGCTGAATCGGTCAGCTTCAACCAGCTCCACCGCGCGGACCATTCCCGCGTCAAGCACAAGATCTTCTGCGCCGCCGAAGACGTCGAGATCTCCCGCGGCGAGATCGTCAAGGGCTACGAGTACGAAAAAGATCGCTACGTGGTCCTCGACGACGAGGAGATCAAGAAGATGGCGCCTAAGTCGGCCAAGGTGATGGAGATCCTCGAGTTTGTCAAGGAAGCGGAGGTCGATCCGGTCTATTACGAGAGCTCGTACTACATGGCTCCGGACGAGGCCGGCGAGAAACCGTACGCGCTGTTGCTTCAGGCCCTGAAGCAAAGCGGCTACGTCGCACTCGCCAAGATCGCCATGCACAACCGGGAGCACATCGTGATTCTGCGCCCATCGCAGCAGGGGATCACACTGCACACGATGTACTACGACGACGAAATCCGCAAGACCGAGTCCTTCCGCACCGACACGAGCGTGGTGAAAGAAAAGGAGCTGTCGCTCGCTCTCATGCTGATCGAATCACTGGCTGCGCCGTTCGTGCCGGCCAACTACCACGACACCTACCGCGACAACCTGAAAGCCATGATCGAAGCTAAAATCCAGGGCCAGGAAGTCGTCGCCCCCGCCGAGGCGCAGCCGGTCAAGGTGATCGACATCATGGACGCCCTGAAGGCGAGTCTGGCGGCGCTCAAAAAGCCCGTGTCCACCGAAGCTGCTTCGGAAGCCTCAACCGGGGAAGCGCGCAAGATACGCCGCAGCGGAAACGCCTGAAGGCGCAAGTTCCCGGCGCATGCTACGCTGGCTCCCATGCGCATGTGCAGCCTCCCCGTCTGGGCTCTGCTCGTTTTTCATATTCCGTCCATGGCCGCTCAACCCATGGACGACGAGTTTGCCCGCCTGGTCAGGCAGTGGACCACCAAGCCCGAGTTTCTAAGCCCGCTCGTCGACCATTTGCCAAGATCGCCGGCGGTTCCCACGCCGAAAGACGTCCTGGGCTACTACATCGGCATGCCGCAAAAGCTCACTTACTACGCGGACGTGCTCAAGTATTACCGCGCTTTGGAAAAAGCCTCACCACGCCTGAAGATCATGAGCACCGGCAAGACGGACGAGGGCCGCGAATGCGTTGTTGTCGCCATCGCCGATGAGAACACCATTCGTAACCTGGAGACGCACCGCGCGCATCTGGCCAGGCTCGCCGACCCGCGTACGATTTCGGATGGACAAGCCAAAGAGATTGTGGCGGCCGCCAAACCCGTCTATCACCTCATGGGTGGGCTGCACAGCGGCGAAACCGGCCCGGCCGAGATGCTCATGGAGCTTGCCTACCGGTTGGTGGCGGAAGATTCGCCGCTGTTCAATCAGATCCGCGACAACATCATCGTCACCATCACGCCGGTCGCCGAGCCCGATGGCCGTGATCGCTATGTCGACTGGTACTACCGCCACCTGCTCGACGTGAAGTCCGAAGAAGATCGTCTCCCCGGACCTCCGTACTGGGGAAAATACATCTTTCACGACAACAACCGCGATATCAATTACTCCCAGGTGACGATGCGGAATCTGCTCTCGTGGTATCTCCAGTGGCATCCGCCGATCATGCACGACCTGCATGAATCGGTTCCTTTTCTGTACACCTTCAGCGGGCAGTCGCCCCAGAATCCCACCCTCGATCCCATCCTGTACTCCGAGCTGCCCTGGTTTTCCAACTACGAGATGACGAAGATGGCCGGCTACGGCATGCCCGGCGTGTGGACGCACGCTTTCGTCGACATGTGGTCACCGGGCTATTTCGGCTTCATGTCCTCGAACCACAACGGGATGCTGCGCATGTATGAAACATTCGGCAATGGCGGCGCCAACACAATGAAGCGCAAGGTCGACGCGGGCCGCGCGCGCGGCGGACGCGGGCCAACTTCTCGCGAATGGTACCGGCCCTTCCCTCCTTACAGGGAAGTCGAATGGTCCATGCGCAACAACACGAATTACATGGAGACCGCTGTGCTGAGCGCTCTCGATCTGACCGCGTCGCACCCCAAAGTCATCCTCGAGAACTTCTATCGCAAGAGCCGGAACTCGGTTGAGTCCGGCAAGAAGGACGCCCCTTACGGGTACGTGATCCCCGCCGGGCAGAAGGACATGACGCGGGTCGCTTTTTTGATCAACATTCTGAGGCTGCAAGGAATCGAAATCGGCCGCGCGAACAGCGAGATCAAACTGAAGGAGGGTTCTTTCCCCGCGGGCTCGTTCGTCATCAAGCGCGATCAGCCTTACGGAAGGCTCGCCAAGATTCTGCTCGAAAAGCAGAGCTATCCGGATCCCAGCCTCACCACCTACGATGACACGGCCTGGACCATGGGCCTGATGGCGCACGTGGATGTGAAGGAAATCGCCGACAAGGCGGTGCTCGACGCGCCTGTCACTGTGGTGGACCGGTTCGATGTGCGCGGCTCACTGGCGGGCGGGCCCGCCAAAGCCGCCTATGCAGTCGCTCACCATGGCGCCGGCAACCTCATCACGCTTCGCTACAGGCTCAAGGATCTCAAGTTCGAAGCCGCGGAAAAGGCGTTCAAGGCGTCCAGCGCCGAATTTCCCGCAGGCTCGTTTCTGATCGCCTCAAACGGCGCCGTGTTCGAGCGCGTCAAGACGGCTGTCGAACAGCTTGGCCTCACCGCCGCCGCGCTCGACGCGATGCCGGATGTGCCGCGCCACGAAGTCGACCTGCCGCGGCTGGCGGTGTACAGCACCTGGGGCAGCACACAGGAAGTCGGCTGGGTGCGCCACGCGCTGGATCAGTTCGAGGCGTCCTTCGACCTCATCTTTAAGGAGCGCGTGCGGGCCGGCAATCTGCGCGGCTCCTACGATGTGATTCTGATTCCAAGCCAGAGCTTCTCCGGCAAGCGCCTTGTCTTTGACATCGACTCGAGGGGCAAAGCGCTCCCCTACACCCGGACCGACCGCTTCCGGACCATGGGCATGTACGGCTCCTCGGAAGATATCTCCGGCGGCATGGGCCTCGCCGGCGTTCTCGAATTCGAAAAATTCCTCAATGCCGGCGGAGTGGTCATTACGCTCGGCGGAGCCAGCTATTTCCCCACCGAGTTCGGCCTCACTCGCCGGGTCGAATCCGCCCGGTCGCAATCCTACGCTCCCGGCCCGATCGTGGAAGCGGAGATCAAACAGCCTTCTCACCCCATCTTCTACGGCTACGCCGGCAAGACCATCCCGGTGCGATACGCCAACGGCCCGCTGCTCAGCGTCTCCGAGCAGGACAAGCAGCACGTGCTGATGGAGTTCGCTGGCACGGAGAAATCTGTCCTCAGCGGCCTCATGCGCAACCCCGGAGAGATCCGCGAACGGCCGGCGATCGTCGATGTGCCCGCCGGATCAGGCCGTGTGATTCTCTTTGCGACCAACCCTTGCTACCGGTGGCAGAATTTCGGCGAATTCAACATGATGTTCAACGCCATTCTGCATTACAACGACCGTCCCTCGCCGGCGGCGGAGCAGCCTGCACCCACAACACAGTAACGGCCGGCCGCTTGCTGACGCGCGCGGCTCAGCAAGGGCTTCCGAGCCGCGGCCTGGCCGCTTGCTTCGATTTCTGCGATACTGGTCAATATGAACGCGGATGCAGTGTTCATGAAAGCGGGAAACCTTCGGCGGCTGTGCGAGCTGACGGATAACGAGGGCCGCACGGTCCAGGTTGAGCCATACGCGATCTTCACGTCGGCGGAGGGGCGGCGCTGCTGCCTCTATTTCGAGCTCGGCGAGCAGGAGGGATGGCGCACTACGGAACAGCGTTATGTCCAGTCGATGCGTCTTCTCGAGGAGACGTATTCGGCGCGACGGGATTATGAGCCCTTTGACTCCATCCGCTTCCCGTTCGTGCACTACGCTGTGCCCACTCATGATGGAAGACAGCGCTGGGCGGACCGCCCGAAACACAGATCGCTTACGATGGTGCAGCCGCACACCGAGTAGTGACCGCTCACATGAATCCGCAGGCGCTCGCGGTGCTTTGGGCGCAATACCGAACGTTGCGCAACTTCTATCCGCGCGGCGGCCGCGGCGGGCTGATCTTCACGATTGCCATCGGCGTGCTGTGGTACGGGCTCTGGATGGTGGCCGCCGTTGCGATCGGCATGCTGCTGGCTGAAAGCCGCGACCGCCAACTGGTCTACCGCTTCCTTGCCCCAGGACTGATGCTTTCGTTCCTGTACTGGCAGATCATTCCCATCCTCATGGTGAGCGCCGGCGCTTCGCTCGAGATGCGCCGCCTGCGCGTTTATCCGATCCCACATTCGCAGCTCTTCGCACTCGAGGTGCTGCTGCGCGTGACCACGGCCGTCGAGATGCTGCTGATGGTTGGAGGAGCTTGGACTGGGGTGCTGCTCAATCCGGCTTTGCCGCGCTGGTGCGCTGTTGCCTTCCTTCCGTTCGTGCTTTTCAATCTCTTTGTCGCCACCGGCGTGCGCGACTTGATCACTCGCATGCTCGCCTGGAGGCGCTTTCGCGAGATCGCTGTCTTCCTGCTGGTGATGTTCGCCGCCCTGCCTCAGTTTGTCCTCAGCCGCGGACTCCAGGACAAAGTGAAGCTAAACCTGGAAGGCATTCCCGCCCTCGTCTGGCCCTGGTCAGCGACCGCCCGCCTGATTACCGGCGATTGGGCGTGGCAGAATTGGGCCGCGCTCGTCGGCTGGCTCGCCATCGGATACGCATTCGGGCGATGGCAGTTCGAGCGCGGGCTGCGTTTTGATGAGGAGGCTGCCCGCGCCACTGGAGAGCCGGCGAAGGGTGCGCCACGGACCGAACGCCTCTTTCGCTTCCCCGGCCGCCTTCTGCCCGACCCTGTTGGCGCGCTCGTCGAAAAGGAAGTTCGCTCACTCATCCGCTCGCCGCGGTTCCGGCTGGTGTTCCTGATGGGCTTTTCGTTCGGCTTGCTGATCTGGCTGCCGATGACGTTCGGCCGCCGGTCCGGCGGCGTCATGCAGTCGCACTTTCTGGTCTTGGTGTTCGCCTACTCGTTGATGCTGATGAGCGAAGTTTCCATCTGGAACGTGCTCGGCTTCGACCGTGGCGCCGCACAGCTTTATTGGCTCACTCCCGTTCGCACGGTGCATGTTCTGGTGGCTAAGAACATCGCCGCTGCAATTTTTTGCACCTTGGAGATGCTGATCATTACCGCGGTGTGCCTGCTGTTCCGGGTGCCTGTCACGCTGGCCACGTTCGTCGAGTCCCTGCTGGTGTGCTTCATCCTGCTTGTGTTCCTTACCGCCGCCGGCAACCTCAGCTCACTCTGCTATCCGCGCCCCGTGGATCCGAACCAGAACTGGAAGCGAAGCTCGGCTACGCGCTTTCAGGCGATGCTGCTCATCCTGTATCCGATCATGGCGCTGCCGTTCGCATTTGCGTACGTGGCCCGGTATGCCTGGGAAGCGGAGTGGGCCTTCTACGCAGTGCTCGCCGTCACGGCGGCTCTAGCCGCGATCGTGTATGGGCTGTGCCTGGAGTCGGCGCTGCGAGTCGCCGCCGGACGCAAAGAGCAAATCCTGGCCGCGCTGGGCCAGGGGTCAGGGCCCATCTCCGCCTGAATCTTACCCTGCGATATCTTGACAAACAACGCTCCCAGCACATAGGGTATATATACTTGGTATGCTGTGGGCTGTAGGCGAGGGGAGGGATGTTATGCGGATGGCTGGGTGCCGGCCTTTCATGTTTGCCTCTGTTCTTACTTGGTTGTGCGCAAGTGTCATTCCGATTGCGGCAGGAAACGGCGCCGCCGGCAAGGAGCCTGCCACCTTCACCAAACACGTCGCTCCCATCTTGCAGAAGAAGTGTCAGACCTGCCACCGTCCGGGTTCGGTCGCCCCGATGGCCTTGCTGACCTACGACCAAGTCAAACCCTGGGCCAAATCGATTCGCGAGCAGGTCGCGGAACGTAAGATGCCACCGTTTCACGCCGCCGGGCCGCTCGGCCACTTTCTCGACGACCCTCGTCTGACCGATGAAGAGATCGCCACCGTCAAGGCGTGGGTGGCCAGCGGCTCTCCAAAGGGCGACCTCGCCGACATGCCTCCCCCTCGCACCTGGCCATCCGACTGGGAGCTTGGCCAGCCGAGCTTGATCCTCTCGCTGCCCAAGCCGTACACGCCGAGGAAGGACCTTAGGGACGACTACCAGAACTTCGTTTTGGATCGCGTGTTTACCGAGGATACCTGGATTCGCGGAGTCGAAATCCGTCCCGGGAATCGAAAAGCAATACATCATGCCAATGTGTTTCTAATCCGCGCGGAGCTGCAAGGCGGTCCGGACGGCCGAATCGAGGGTGGGTTCAAGGAGAGCCAGTTGCTGCTGGGCTGGGTTCCGGGCATCATTCACTGGCTGGAACCCGAGGGACGCGCGTACAGGATACCCAAAGGGACAAAGCTCGGCATGCAGATTCACTATGCTCCGACTGATGACGAGGTCACCGATCAGACCTCGGTTGGGCTGTACTTCGCGAACGGGTTGATTCAGAAACGTGTCAGCTATTTGTGGGGCGGCGCCCGCCAGAGGATTGAAATCCCGCCGGGGGAAGCAAACTATCGGCTCGTCGAAAAGCGTACCTTCCCTGAGGACGCTGTGGTGCGGTACTTCTATGGTCACATGCACCTCCGCGGAAAGTCGTGGGCCTTTCGGCTGCACTATCCGGACGGGCGGGTGGAGACGCTTGGCGAGATCCCAAAATACGACTTCAATTGGCAACGAGTTTACAGGCTGGCCCAATCGGTCTCGGTTCCTAAGGGCACCGTCGCCGAGTACATCGCTACGTGGGACAACAGCGCCAATAATCCTTACAACCCCGATCCAACTCAACTCGTACGCAATGGGCAGAAGACAGTGGACGAGATGATGGGTGGGTACATCTTCTACGAGGTAGCAGGCGAGAGTCTCGATCTTTGGGTTGACAGTAAGACCGGACGTGCCGTTCCTGCAAGCGCAAACGGCAGCCTTAACCGCTGACAGGCCCAGACCGAAGCGGGGCAACCGTCCCCGGACCAACGGGCATACGGAGGGTTATATGCACCCCGGGCGCAGAAATCTACTCGTCGTCTTGCTCGCCAGCCTTGTGGTTTCCCCCGCAATCAAGGCTCAGACCGCAACCGGAGGCATCCGAGGAACGATTAGTGACCCCTCGCGGGCCGTCATCCCCGGCGCCGTCATCACGGTAACCAGCAAGGCCACGGGGATCTCACGTCACGTTGTGTCCGACGATACCGGAAGCTATTTCATGCCCAACCTGAACCCTGGCGAGTACGAAGTTAAGGTGCAACTTCCAAGCTTTCAGGGCCAGGCGCAGGACGTAACCATCCTGACAGGCGCCACAGCAAACGCCGACTTTGATCTCCGCGTGGGAACCGCCACCGAGATCGTCCAGGTCACCGGCAATACCGCCCAGGTGAACCTCGTTGAGTACAAGATCGACGGCGTGGTTACGCGGGAGCAGATCGAGAATCTGCCTCTCAACGGCCGGAGCTTCCTGCAACTGGCGATGCTGGAACCGGCCGTGGCGGTGGAGAGCGTTTCCAATCCGGGCAGTTTCGGCAATAACTTCTTCCGCGTCTCGATGGCAGGAGCGGCCTACGGGCAGACTCGAATCTCCGTGGACGGTGGCTCGGTGAATGATCGCTCCACCGGTGGCGCCGCCCAGAACTTCTCTCAAGAGTCCGTGCAGGAGTTCCAGATCTCGACTTTCAACTTCGACCTTGCCACCAGCGTGACCGCAGTAGGATCCGTCAACGTGGTGTCCCGCACTGGCGGCAACAGCTTCCATGGCAGCACGTTTTTCTTCTTCCGCGACCACAATCTGGCTGCCTATCCGGGGCTGAAGCGGGACAGCCAGAACGCGGATCCGTTCTTCGCCCGGCGCCAGAGCGGCTTCACCCTGGGAGGCCCTTTGAAAAAGGACCGGCTCTTCTGGTTCACCAACCTTGAGCACAACAACCAGTTGAGCGTTTTCACCGTAGCCCACACGGATCGAGTCTTTTTCCCCTTCGATCACATCGGAGAGAGCCCGTTTCGAGGCAACCTGTTCAATGTTCGGTTCGACTACGCCGTCAGCATCAAACACACCGCCTTTCTGCGGTACAGCCTCGACAAGAACAAGAACTTCTCTCCCTCGCCTCAGGGCGGGATGGAATCCTTCTGGCTGAGCAGCCGTAACTTCGCCAACCAGACGGTTCTCGGCGTAATCAGCGTCCTGACGCCGCGCGTGGTAAACGACTTCCGGTACAACTGGGGCATCTACCACAACAATCTGAATGCTCCCTCGGCCGCTGAGTGTACCCATCCTGTGGGGTGCCTGGGTGTGGGTGGCCCCCGCATCACCGTTTCCGGAACGGGTTTCGTGGTCGGACACCACGAGAACGTGCCGCAATATCGAATGAACCGTACCTATCAGTTGACAGACACGCTGAGCTGGCAGAAGGGGGACCACCGGGTGCGCTTCGGGGGTGAGTGGGAGCACTTCGTTCACGACGGAAACTGGGCTCGCCAGTCCGCGGGCGTCATCACCCTGTTCGGACCGGAGACGGTACGCGTCCAGAATCCGACGCTTTACAACTCCTTGCCGGCAACCTTGCGCGGCACCACGGCGGGGACACCAGCGTTGGCCGACATTCTGAGGCTCCCCCTCAACAACATATCGGTCGGAGTCGGAGATGGAAGTTCGCCGGCCCCCTACAGCCGCGAGCAGGCTCGCAGGAATGACCGCTATCGGCTCTTCATTCAGGATACTTGGCGGGCGCACCCGCGACTCACCCTAAACTACGGGCTGGCATGGTCTACCGAGGACAATCTTCGAAACTACGACCTGACCAAGCCGGAATACTTGCGGCCAATTCTGGGCGGCCCCGCTGCCAATCTGAACCCGCCACCCCACGAGTATCTCCTCTTCGCCCCGGCCCTGGGCTTAGTCTGGTCACTGGACAAGCGAAACAAGACCGTATTCCGCGCGGGCAGCGGGATTTATTACGACTCCGACTTCGGCGCTTACCGGATTACGGAGCGGCGAGTGATCGGTCCGGCGGGCAACGGCCTGTGTTAATTCCCGGCTCGGCAGTGTCGAATCCGTTCTCCGGCCAACCGGGCCAGCCGCCCACCCTGCTGTTCTCCGTGCCCACCAGCGCCAACGGGCAGGACGTGGTGGGCCTCCTGCCGGGCATCAAGGCCTCCATGCTTTCGCGCATGGGCAGCGGACAGGACTTGTCGGTCCGGAACATCGAGGTCTTCAAAACAGGCAACGAGATCTGGGACCACGACATCCGAACCCTCTATTCGATTAACGTCACCGCCGGGGTGCAGCGGGAGGTGGCTCGCAATATGCTCCTGTCGGCTGACTTCGTGATGCGTCGCTCAGTGGCCTACGGAGGTCCGCACGGAGCGTACGAAGTGGACAACAACCGTTTTCTTCGGCCCAAAGTGACCTCTGTGGACCCCGCCACTGGGGTAGTCTCGTTCGTGCGTGATCCCGTCATCCCTCTCTGCACCGCCGCGCAGCAGAACGATCCGAAGGCCCAGTGCTCCGTGGGAGCGATCGGGGTCTACCGGTCCGCGGCCAACTACCGCTATACCGGCCTGCTGATGAAGCTGGAGAAGCGCTTCTCCGCCCGCTACCTGTTTACGGCTTCTTACGCCTTCTCCCGGTTTACAGGTTGGAACGGGATCGTCAATCTGGACAACCTCAACGAAAGCTACGGGGTCACCGGCTCTGACCGGCCCCACCGCTTCACCTTCAGCGGCGTGTGGGAGCTCCCCCAATACGGCGGGCAGCGTGAGTGGCCGAGAAAGCTCCTGAACGGTTGGCAAGTATCGGCCATCCATCAAATGGTGAGTTCGCCCCCTATGAACGTCACCATTAACAATGTGGATATCGATGGGGACGGGACGTCAGTGCTGGTGCTCCCGGAGTTGAAGTTCAACGGATTCGGCCGCAGCTCCGACGTGGCACACGTTCGGAAACTGGTGGATCGGTATAACGCGACCTACCCGACTGCGGTGACCGGCAAACGCACCCCGCAGAACCAGGTGGTCCCAGTCGTCAAGCTGCCCGACAGCTTTTCCAACGGCGACAGTTTCTTGTCCACCGACCTGCGCCTGACGCGGAACATCCGGATCTTGGAGCGCGCCAGGTTGTCGCTGATGATAGAGGCCTTCAACCTCTTGAACATCGCCAACCTGAGCGGGCACAGTGGCGCGCTGAATGCGCTGGCGGGTCCCGGCCAGGTCCAGTCCCTCACCTTTGGCCAGCCCACCGTTCGAACGGCTCAGGTCTTCGGCACAGGCGGCCCGCGTGCGTTCCAACTGGGCGCTCGATTGAGCTGGTAGTTGGACAATCCTTCCGCGAATGCCTGAAATGAATTACCGCGGCAGCCTCTCGAAGATGTCCGTTTCGCGGCCCCTGGGCGGAGTTACGTCAGACAGCGCCAACCGCAGTCGGTGATGCCGAGCTTGCCCGCTGAGCACTGTAACTCCTTCTCACGCCCGGCGCCCAATTCGTCGCCTGCCTGGAGCCGGGCCCTTACGGTTCCCGGTGGGCGTAGTTTCTCTCGTAGTACTGCATGTATTCTCCGCTCTTGACGTGGCGCACCCAGTCGATGTTTTCCCGGTACCAGCGCACCGTCAGCGCGAGCCCTTCGTCAAACGGCATCCGCGGCGCCCAGCCGGTTTCGCGCATCACCTTTTCGCTCGACAGCGCGTAGCGCCGGTCATGCGCGGGCCGGTCGGCGACGTACCGCATCAGGCTCTCGGACTTGCCAGTTGCGGCCAGAATCCTTCGCACCACTTCCTTGTTCGGGAGCGCCAGGCTGCCGCCGACGTTGTAGATCTCGCCGGCGCGGCCCTTGTCGAGCACCGCGAGCAAAGCGCGGCAATGGTCGTCCACAAAGAGCCAGTCGCGCACCTGCATCCCGTCGCCGTAAATCGGCAGGGGCTTGTCTTCCATCGCATTGGAGATCATCAGCGGGATCAGCTTTTCCGGAAACTGGTAGGGGCCATAGTTGTTCGAGGCCCGGGTGACGATCACCGGCAGTTTGAAAGTCTTGCCATAGCTCAAAGCCAGCAGATCCGAGCCGGCTTTGGAAGCCGAGTATGGGCTCGATGGCTGGAGCGGAAAATTCTCGTCCGCTTCCAGCGGCTCTTCCAGACTCCCGTAGACTTCATCGGTCGAGACGTGCAGAAACAGGGGAGTCTGATGCACCCGCGCCGCTTCCAGCAGGCAGAACGTGCCGTACAGGTTGGTCCGCACCGCCGGCTCAGGCGAAAGAATGCTCCGGTCGACGTGGCTTTCGGCGGCGAAGTGCACGACGGCGTCGGGTTTCTCCCCGGCAAACAGCCGCATCACAGCGCCGCCGTCAGCGATGTCGCCCCTGACGAAACGATAGCGCGGCGATTCGCTCACCCCGGCCAGGTTCTCGAGATTCCCCGCATAGGTCAGCTTGTCGAGATTCACCACCCGCCAGGCCGTGTCTTCGTCCAGCGCCATGCGGACAAATGCCGAGCCGATAAAGCCGGCGCCTCCCGTAACGAGGATCTTCATGCCTGGACGAGTGTGACTTGAGCCCGCCTGCGCTCCGTCTCGGCAACGAGATTGGTGGCCCGCAGCAGCGAATCGAACGTGCCCGCGTCGGTCCACCATCCCTCCAGAAACGAATACGTCAGAGTGCCTTCCCGGATGTAGGCGTTGTTGACGTCGGTGATCTCGAGCTCGCCGCGCAGCGACGGCACCAGTGTGTGGATCTTGTCGAAGACCGAGCCGTCATAGAGGTAGAACCCGGTGACCGCGTAATTGGACTTCGGCTTCTTCGGCTTCTCCTCTATGCCGGTGATCCTTCCGTCGTGCAATTCCGCCACCCCGAAGCGTTCCGCATCGGGCACTTCCTTGAGCAGAATCTTGGCGCCACGTTGCTGGCGGCGAAACTCCTCGACCGCCGGGCGGATGCTCCCTTCGATGATGTTGTCGCCGAGGATCACGCAGATTTTCTGCCGGTCGGCGAAATGCTCTGCCAGATTCAGCGCGTCGGCGATGCCGCCCTCGCCTTCCTGGTAAGTGTAATTCAGATGCTTGAGTCCGAATTCTTTGCCGTTGCCCAGCAGGCGCAGAAAATCACCCGAGTTCCTGCCGCCGGTCACGATGAGAATATCCTCGATGCCCGCATCCACCAGCGTCCGGATCGGGTAGTAGATCATCGGCTTATCGTAAATGGGCAGCAAATGCTTGTTGGTAATCTTGGTCAGCGGGAACAAACGGCTGCCCGTGCCGCCGGCGAGGACAACACCCTTCATGCAGAAAACCTCGGGATAAGGATCAACCGACAGGATACCAGGATGGCGGACGGCGCTGCCGTGCCTTCCCCCATCATGGAGAACCGCCTTGGTTCCGCATCCACTCCAGCGTCTCCTCCCAGCTCCGCAACCCCGAAGTCCCGCCGAGCGATTGCACGTTCAGCGCGCCAACGGCATTGGCGACGCGGGCGGCATCCGCAATGGGCAGCCCGCGTTCCAGGGCAGCCAGAAAGCCGCCGGCGAAGCAATCTCCCGCCCCGGTGGTGTCGACAGCCTCGACGCGAAACGCGGGCAGGCGCCATTGGCCTTCGCTGGTGAAAACAGCGCAGCCCTGCGAGCCCTGCTTCAGCGCCACGCACCGGGCGCCGGCGTCTCTCAGCAGACGCGCCACCTGCGCCGGTTCGCTTGTGCCGGTGAGCATCCGCGCTTCATCTTCGTTCAGGAACAGCAGGTCGGTGTGTGGGAGGCACGGCCCGAGGATCTGCATCCACTCGCCCATGGCGTCCCAGGCGGTGTCGAGCGAAGTCTCCAGCCCATGGTGTTTCGCCTGGCGCAGCAGCTCGGGAGCTTTCGAGCGCAGACCCGGCAACGCGAACGGGTTGCCTACATGCAAGCGGGTGGCCCCCTGCAATTGTTCTTCCGACAACACCGCATTCTCCGCGAACAGAAAGCGGCTCACGCCGGGCCGGTGCAGGAAGGCTCTTGTCCCGTCGCTGCGCACCAGCACGACGGTAGCCGCGGTCGGATGCGGCAGCCGCAGAACAAAACGCGTATCGACGCCGCATTCCTCGATCCGCTTCAAAGCGGCAGTTCCGAAGAGATCCTCGCCGACCGCGCCAATCAGCTTCACCGGCACACCGAGCCTGGCCAGCGCCGCCGAAGTGGCTGCACCGTTGCCGCCGAGCGACTGCGTGATGGTGTCCACCCAGAGGGTGCCGCCCCACACAATGTCGTCAGCAGGCCG
Organism: Acidobacteriota bacterium; assembly: GCA_016201205.1. GTDB lineage: Bacteria > Acidobacteriota > Terriglobia > Bryobacterales > Bryobacteraceae > CADEFT01. The sequence continues at coordinate 2,529 of JACQDF010000059.1, read as the reverse complement.
GGCCAGCACGTCCATCACGATACTCCCCATGCACAGCACGCTCATGGCGCGCCTCCGGCGAGCGATTCGATGAACATGCGCTCGAGCGGCCACACGCCGCGCAGTTTGGCGCCTTCCGCCTGGAACTCGCCTCGCGTCAAAACGCCGCTCAAATCACGCGCATCCGGCGTCTGATTCTGTCTCCGCAGCATGCGGTTGAGCAGAGTGGTGGCGGCTTGCAATTCGCGGGCCGCCTGTGCCGCCTGCTCGTCGTTGCGGCAACGGGCCTCGAGAAACGCTTCAAAACGCTCACCCTTGGGGCCGAAAGCCAGATACACGCGATCGGCCTGGGAAAGCGCGTCGGCGAAGGTCCGGGTGGCCGCCGGCAACAGCGATTCATCGCGCAACGCGGACGGCGGCAGCAGAAACCAGACGGGCTGCCGGGGCGTTTCTCCGAGTGGCTCGGTGACCGGCCTCTCGAGCAGCTTGTTGACCGCATCCGGGTCCGGGCTGCTGGCCATGGCGAGCGTATGCGCCCGCAATCTGAAAAAGGAGATCCTGCGGCCAGGCGTGCTGCTTTCGATCCGGCAGTGGTCTGGGCAGGAGCCGCCGTGTTGCTTTACGTAGGCAACCAGGCGGCTGAAGTCAAACCGGCCTTCGAGCCAAAGATGCGTCTCCTGCCGGCTGTAGGAAACAAAAACAGCATCGAGATTCGATCGATAGTCGAACCCTGTTTCGGCAACGAACTGCCGGTATTCTGGCTCCTCGACCGGTTTGTCTCCGGTGAGCAGCTTCAACACGCCGGCGCGCCGCAGCGCCTGCACATCGAGGTAGCCGATCACGCGATCGGTGCGCGGCAGCTGGCTCAACAACGCCGCCGCCGGAAGATCGCTGTACCAGCGAGACCAGTACAAGCCGGCCGCGGCTATTCCAGCCGCCAGAACGGCCGGCGCCGCCCACGACCATGATGGAAGCCGCGGCACGCGATCTCAGACCGCCGCAGCTTCGGCCACGCGCGACTCTTTCCAAAGCCGGATGTAGCCCTTCAGCTCGCGCATCATGCACTCGAATTCCTCGATGTGCAGGGATTGCGCGCCGTCGCTGACCGCCTTCTCCGGGCAGGGATGCACTTCGACCAGCAGCCCATCGGCGCCGACGGCGACCGCTGCCCGGCAAAGTGCGGGCACCAGGCTCCGCTTGCCGGTGGCGTGGCTGGGGTCGACGATCACTGGCAGGTGCGTCAGTTCCTTCAGCACCGGGACGGCGACGATATCGCAGGTGTTGCGGGTGGCCGTTTCATAGGTGCGGATGCCGCGCTCGCACAGGATCACGTTCGCATTGCCGCCGGCCACGATGTATTCGGCCGACATCAGCAGTTCCTTGATGGTGGAGCTCATGCCGCGTTTCAACAAGACCGGCCGCTCGCAGCGGCCAAGCGCTTTGAGCAACGCGAAGTTCTGCATGTTGCGCGCTCCCACTTGCATCACATCGGCGTATTCGGCCACCAGCCCGGCATCGCGATCGCTCATGACTTCGGTGATAATCGCCAGGCCGGTCGCCTCCCTGGCTTTGCGCAGCAACTTGAGGCCCTCGACCTCCATGCCCTGGAAGTCATACGGTGAGGTGCGCGGCTTGAAGGCGCCGCCGCGGAGCACTTTGGCGCCCGCCCGCGAGACTGCGATGGCCGTCTCCATGATCTGCTTTTCGCTCTCCACCGAGCACGGCCCCGCCATCATGATAAACTCGTCGCCGCCGATCTCGAAGCCGTTGAGCCGGATGATGGTTCGGCCCGCGCGGAATTCCTTGCTCACGAACTTGTAGGGCGCCGAGATGCGGACGGCCTTCTCGACGCACGGCATGGCTTCGAGCGATTCCAAACACGCCGTCACATCGCCCATCCCCACCGCACCGATCACCACGCGTTCCTCTCCTTCAATGGCATGAATCTTGTATCCGAAATCGCGGATGCGTTCGCATACCGCTTCAATCTCGGCCTTGGTGGCGTAGCGCTTCATCGAAACGATCATGATCTCACCCCGTTTCAGACCAGCCGGCGAAAGAAAAAACCCACTCTTTCGAGTGGGCTGCTTTCACCGGATTTGCTGATGTTCAAGCCAACGCCACTCGCAGCGGTCTAGAAAAACCGCCAGAAGCGAAACCAAAACGAGTAAGCGTAGCAAAGCATCGTGAAACTGAAATTATACGGGGAGAGAGGCGGGGTTTGCAATAGGGGAGTTTGGGGAGTTTGGGGCACCTTGTATGTCAGCCCAAGTGTCGCCGCAAAGTGGGAATGTCCTATTTGGGCAAAGTAGAAATGTCCTATTGACAGGGTTCAGTCTGCCGTCCGATCCCTCGCTTCGCTCGCGATGACAGCGGCATCAGAATTCCACGCGCAGGTTGAACTGGATGAGGCGGCTCAAGCCGTTCTGCGTCGTGACCCGCCCGAAGTTCGTGTTGGTCGGATCGGTGACGGGACCCTCGAAGTTGGTGTGGTTGGTGGCGTTCAGCAGATCCACATCGAAGCTGGCGCGCCACTGCTCGGAGATCCGG
>JACQDF010000212.1 GCA_016201205.1 Acidobacteriota bacterium | reverse complement strand
TGCCCGCGTCTCTTTCGAGATGTGTGCCGAATGATTGTCGAGGATCAGCCGGATCGTGCATGCAGCCGGATAGTAGCCGTCCAAATCCTTGAGCAACGCGATGAACTCCCGACTGCGGTGGCGTCGCTCGACCCGTCCGATTACGTGGCCATCATGTAGGTCCAACGCCGCCAGAATCGAGCAGGTCCCCAGACGCTTATATTCGTGGTCGCGCGCCACGGTCGCGTACTGGCCGGGCACTGGCGGCAAGTCCGGCGCGGTGTTGGCAATGGCCTGCAAGCCCGGTTTTTCGTCGACCGACACCGTTACGATTACAGGGGCCAGTCCACCATTGTTCTGGTTTTGCAGGGCCACCTCCCGGTACACCAGCAGGATCTCGCGCATCTTGGCCTCAAAATCAGGATCACGCCGCTCCAGATAATACTTCACCTTCTCTGGATGTAACGGTTGCTCCGCCAAAATCCGCTGCACGGTGGCTTTCGCCAGACAGGAACTGCAAGTTCTCGCCTTTTCGTTTCTTGGGATCACGTGCAACGCAAAGCTTCAGGGCTTGATGAAGCTCGATCTAACCGGTCGGGCCGGGCGGCTCCCTGGAACATCAAGGTGCTGATGCAGGCTCTCGGAAGCAGTCCGCAATATGCCGTTATCGGAACGAGACTGATAGAAGCTGCTGTGCGAAAGAGCATCGAAGAAGGATTGAAGGGACGAGTGGCTCTCCATTCGCTCCCAGGTTCTGAGCGGTTCTACCTCGAAGTGTGTGGGATGACGGAGGTCGTGCGTGATCCCACAAAACAAAACCTGCTCTGGTGTGAGTTCACGCCGCAGCAAGCGGAGAAGTTCTTGGCTGGAGGCGCCGCATGAAGATGAATACTGATAAGGCTTGGCTGCTTAAGAAGGCAGAACAAGAGGACGGGTGTTTTGTATCCGTAGGAGGGCTTGTCGATGCCCTGGAGCAGTCGGAACCGCCATCGGGTAACGTCATCCCGATGAGGCAGGCTTTCATGCGCTTCGTTCAACTGGCGCGGCGGGAGCGAAGGCTGTCCCTCGAACAGTTCGCAGAAAAGGTTGATGTTGATCTTGTCGAGTTGTTCAAGATTGAGACCGAGGAGCGCTACAAGCCCGCGATCCGCACGGTGCACAAGATTGCCGGGTTTCTCCAGATTCCAGAGAAGAAACTGCTCGCTCTTGCCGGACTGCTGCAGGTCAAGGATGCGCAGTTTCAGACTGCTGCATTGAAGTTTGCCGCTCGTTCGGCCCCGGTTGAGAAGCTCACGCGAGAAGAGCACTCCGATTTGGAGGAGATCGTAAAGTTCTTGTGCGAACGGTAAGGAACCGCTTCCTCGAAGCAATATCAGCCCGCGACATCGATGCCCAGGTCACCAAGATCCTAGCCGGCCGGAAGGCCGAGGCCAATCCTGCCCGCCCCACAAGTGCTGGGGGCAGGGCTAGTATCCCATTTCTTTCAGCTTGTCCAACGTCAATCCGCCCGGGGGCTCGAGGCGACCTAAGAGCTTCTCGACATACTTGGCGAGAATGTCGCACTCGATGTTCACCCGATCCCCCGGGCGGCGCGACAGCAGATTCGTGTTGCGGCCAGTGTGCGGCACGATCGTCACCGAGAGCACATCGCCCTCGAGCGCCGCCACCGTCAGGCTGATGCCATCGATGGCCACCGAGCCCTTGTACACCAGATAGCGCCCGGCATCGGCAGGCACGCGCACCCGCAGCCACCAGTTCTCGCTCCCCAGCGCCTCCATCCCGAGAAATGCGCCGGTTGCATCCACGTGCCCTTGCACGATGTGCCCGCTCAGCCGGCCGGCGGCGGCCAGCGGCCGCTCGAGGTTCACCAGAGAGCCCGCCCGCAAGTCGCCAAGATTGCTTCTTTGGAGCGTCTCCGGGGCCAGATCGGCTGCAAAGGAGCTGGCGTCGAAATCAACAGCAGTCAGGCAAACGCCATTTACCGCGATGCTCGAACCCCCGGCGGCATCTTGCAGCACCGTCCGGCATCCGATCCTGAGACGAGCGCCGGCCGCCAGCGCCTCGAGCGCTTCCACCTGGCCGACCTCTTCTATGATTCCCGTGAACACGCGCCCTCACGGCTTTTCCAGATACGACTCGACAGCGAATTCGTCCGGCGGAATCGGATGCAGGGTCAGGTCACGAAGCTGGATGGCATCCCGGCGCCGGGGCCTGCCCGGCCCGCCGGCCACCGGCAGCGACTGCATGCCACCGAGGATCTTCGGTGCGTAATAGAGAAACACGCGATCCACAATGCCCGCTTCCAGCGCCGCCCAGTTTACCTTACTGCCCGCTTCGAGCAGAAGCGACTGGCGCTGCCGCCGGCCCAGCCAATCGACCAGCGCCGGCAGATGCGTGCGGCCATCGCCCCCATCCAGCGTAATCACCTCGACGCCCGCCTGTTCGAGCGCCGTCCGGCGGTCGGCGCCCGCCGCCGACGTGGCGACCACCAGCAGGTCATTCCGGCAGCCTGTCACGATCCTCGAATTGAGCGGCAGCCGCAATTGCGAATCGAGCACGATGCGCAGCAGCGGCCGGCCGCGGGGCAGCCCGGTGCGGTCGGTCAGCACGCAGTCATCGGCCAGCACGGTCCCGATCCCGGTCAGAATGCAGTCGGAGGCGTGCCGCAGAGTCTGCACATGCGCGCGCGCCCGCTCGCTGGTGATCCAGCCCACGTTGTCGAGCGGAGCAGCGATCTTTCCGTCCAGCGTCAGCGCCGCTTTCAGAGTGACAAAAGGCCGCTGGGTCCGCTGGAAGTGCAGGAACGCCTCATTGATCTTCCGTGCCCGGGCGGCGTGGCGTGCGTCGATCTCGACTTCGATGCCGGCCTCCCGCAAGCGGCGGAATCCTTCACCGGACACCCGCGGATCCGGGTCCTCGATCGGGGCCACCACTCTGCGGATGCCGGCGGCCACAATCGCATCCACGCACCGAGCGGTGCGTCCCTGGTGCGAGCATGGCTCGAGCGACACGTACATCACCGCGCCTTGCGCGTTCACGCCCGCCTGCTCGATCGCCAGCACTTCGGCGTGCTTCACGCCCGCGTAGGTGTGATAGCCGCGTCCCACTGCTTCCTGGTCCCGCACCACCACCGCGCCCACCATCGGATTGGGGCTCGCCTGCCCTTCCCCTTGCCGGGCCAGATCCAGGGCTTCCGCCAGAAAATCGCGGCTCATGTTTCAAACAGGCTGGCTACAAAACGTTCCGGCTCGAACGGCAGCAGGTCGTCCGCCTTTTCGCCCACCCCGACATAGCGGATGGGCAGGCTCAGCTCACGCGCAATCGAGACCACCACGCCGCCTTTGGCCGTTCCGTCCAGTTTCGCCAGCACGATGCCCGTCACCCCGCTCGATTGAGTGAAGTGCCGCGCCTGCTCGACGCCGTTCTGCCCGGTGGTCGCGTCGAGCACCAGCAGCACTTCGTGGGGCGCGTCCGGAATCACGCGTCTCACCGTGCGGTTCATTTTTTCCAGTTCCGCCATCAGGTTCGACTTGGTGTGCAGGCGGCCGGCGGTGTCGACGATCACGCAATCCACCTTGCGCGCCTTGGCCGCCTGCAACGCGTCGAACACGACCGCGCTCGGATCGGCCCCGGACTTCTGCCGGATCACTTCCGTGCCCGTCCGCTGGCCCCACACTTCGAGCTGGTCGATGGCCGCCGCGCGGAAGGTGTCGGCCGCGCACAACAGCACGCCGCGCCCTTCCGTGGTGAAGCGATGAGCCAGCTTGCCGATGGTCGTCGTCTTCCCCGAGCCGTTCACGCCGACCACCAGAACCACCGCCGGCGGCTCCTTCACCAACGGCGGCGGGCGATCCACGCTCTCGAGCACCTCGACAAGGTGGCTGCGAATCAGCCCCTTCAGCTCGCCGGCGTCCTGCATCAGCCTGCGGTCCACCCGCTGCCGGATGCTCTCCAGAATCTCCGCCGTGGTCTTCACGCCGATATCCGCGGTGATCAGCGCGTACTCGAGCTCCTCGAGCAGACCGGCGTCGATCTCTTTCCTGCCTTCGAGCGTGTCCTCGATCATCGACACGAAACCGGCGCGCGTCTTCTCGATGCCCTTCTTGAGGCGCTCGAGCAGACCCGGCTCGGACTCCGTGGCGGAGCCAAACAGCGATTGGAACATGTGCGAACTTCCAACAAGATTGTACCAGCCTGCCGCGCTCATTCCGGGAAAACGCCGTTGGTACAATTGAATCGCGTTCGCGTTATGCAAATCGGACGCTATCACGTCATCGGGGAGATCGGGCGCGGCGCCATGGGCGTCGTGTACCGCGCTGAAGATCCGGCCATCGGGCGCACGGTGGCGATCAAGACGATCCGGCTGGGCGACGCCACCACCGACCAGGAGCGCGATTTTCTCCGCGACCGGCTTTTCCGCGAGGCGCGATCCGCAGGCATCCTCTCCCACCCGAACATCGTGACGATTTACGACGTTCAGGAGCACGACGGAGTGGCCTATGTCTTCATGGAATACGTGGACGGCCCGTCCCTGGAGAAAGTGATGTCGGCGGCGCAGCCGCCTGACAAGAAGCTGGTGTTGCATATCTTCGATCAGACCGCCGCCGCCCTCGATTACGCCCACTCGAAAGGCATCGTGCACCGCGACATCAAGCCGGCCAATATCCTGCTGGCCCATGGCGAGAATGTCAAGGTCACGGATTTCGGGATCGCCAAATTCACATCGCACCAGGCGACCCAAAGCGGGGTGCTGCTGGGCACCCCGAGCTATATGGCGCCGGAGCAGATCGCCGGCAAGACGGTGGACGGCCGAGCGGATCAATTCGCCCTTGCGGTGATCACCTATCAAATGCTGACGGGCGAGAAGCCGTTCGCCGGCGAGACGCTTCCGTCGCTGATGTTCAAGATCGTGAACGAGGAGCCGCTTCCGCCGCAGCGGCTGAACCCGACACTGGCAGCGCAAGCGGAGCTGGTGCTGCGCAAGGCCCTGAGCAAGGAGTCTTCCGGCCGCTACGCCAAGTGCGCCGAATTCGCCAGGGCTGTCCGCACCGCCTGCGAATCGAATCCCGCCTGGCAGCCAATGCGGCCGGGCATGGTCGAGAGCCTCGAGACGGTCGCCGCCACTCCGCTGCCGTCGCTCAGGCCGGAACCGGCCACCGCCATCGCGCCGCCTTCGCCGGCCAAACCGCGCCGCACGCCGGTGTGGGCCATTCTCGCCAGTTTCCTGTTCCTGGGAGCGGGTGGATTTCTGACCAGCCGTCTGCTGTTCACCACCGACCGCAACCAGCCTGCGCCGGCTCCAACACCCCCGCCGGGGGGCGACGACAACAAACCGTCGCCGATGGGCCCAACGCCCGCGCCGCCGACGCCGGAACCAACCAGGCCGCCGGACACCGCTCCCGCACCCACGCCGGCGCCCACACCGGCGCCTACGCCGCCGGCCCCAAGTCCGACTCCGGCTCCGCCCAAACCACCCATCGGGGATCAAACGATCCGGATCGCCACCAGCCCGCCGGGAGCAATGATCGTCATCGACGGCCAGCAGAGCCTACGCTGTGCTTCCCCGTGCGAAAAAACCTTGCCCGCGGGCAGGCACACGCTGGCCGCCGACCTGAAGGGCCACCGGCTGGAATCGCGCATCTTCAATCTGCCGCCGGATCGCGAGCTGCTCATCATGATGGAGCGCGCCACCGGCACGCTGACGGTGCGCTCGACGCCCGCCGGGGCCACCATCTTCATCAACGGCCAGGAGCGCCGCGAAAAAACGCCCGCCATGTTCACCCTCGCCACCGGCCACTATAAGATCGAAATCGTGAGGGAGGGCGTTAGAAAAGACTACGACGTCGACATCAAGGACGGCGTCACCTCGGGGATTGACGTCGCCTGGGGACCCGAGAATTAGCCGGAACGATAGAATGGAATCGATGGCATTGGAGCGGGAGCTGGAGGTGGTTCGCGAGGCCGCTCGCCGCGCGGGCGAGCTGGCTTTGTCTTACCAGCAGAAGGGCGTATGGGCCGAAACCAAATCCGATGAGTCGCCGGTGACGATTGCCGACAGGGAGGTGGAGAAACTGATCTCCGGCATGCTGGCGGAAGCTTTTCCGGACGACGGCCTGATGGGCGAGGAAGGCGCCGGCCGGCCGGCCGGAAGCGGGCGGCGGTGGATCATTGACCCCATTGACGGAACACGTGATTTTCTTCGCGGGAGCCCGTTGTGGAGCGTGCTGATCGGCCTCGAGTCGGGAGAGGAAGTGGTGGCCGGGGTGGTGAACATCCCAGCCTGGCGCCAGGAGTATTATGCTGTCCGAGGCGGCGGCGCCTGGTGCAACGGACGCCGCATCCACGTATCCGACATTGCCTGTCCTTCGCAAGCCGTGCTGTTTTTTAACGGCCTGCGGGAAGCATACCGGCGCGAGTTCTCCGGGCGGCTGGTGGATTTTATGGGTAAGTTCTGGGCCGTTCGGAGCATGAGCGGCTCCCCGGACGCGATGCTGGTCGCCGGCGGCCACGGCGAGGCATGGGTCGAGCCGTCGGCCAAGCCCTGGGATCTGGCGCCGATTCAGGTGATTGTCGAGGAGGCCGGTGGCAGGTTCTTCAATTTCCAGGGCGGCCGGAGCATCCACGCAGGCAACTGCGTGGTTTGCGTGCCTGGGCTGGAAGCGGAAATCCGGCGCTTCCTGAGCGGAAACGGCTCTACGGAAGCAGTTTCGTAATCGCCCCTTCCAGAGCCTTGAGGTCGGCCTCGCCAATGAATCCACGCACTTTCCTCCCGGTCTTGTCGTAGAGGAACGAAGCAGGCAGCGCGCCGCTCCATTTGGGCTCAATCGAGTTGATGAACGCCTCGTCGCTGGTTGCCTTCCGGATGTAGTGGGGCGAGGGAACCTGATTCTTCAGCAGGAACGCGAGCGCCTTGGCCTCGTCTTCCGGCTCGTCCGCGGAAACGGTGAGAAAGACGAAACCCCTGGCCTTGAGCCGATCGTGCATCTTCACCATCTCCGGCATCTCCTTGCGGCAAGGCACGCAGTAGGTGGCCCAGAAGTTGACTAAGACAACCTTGCCCCGGTGGGCGGTAACCACTTTCCGATAAGCAGCTTCATCCAGTGGGGCGAGGCTGGAGGCCGAGCCTTTCACGGCGGTCAGAAGGGCAAGAAGCGCGACCGCTTTCACGACGCCTTTCTCACCCGCTTGATGGTGCAGCCGAAGGCTTTGGTTTCCTGCCTGCTCACCGGCTTCGAGGCCAGGACCTGGTCGAGTGCGTCGCGCAGGCCATGAACGCGCACCCGGGCCGGATTGCGCGAATCGTCGATTTGGCCGTGGTAGCGAAGGACGCCGCCGGCGTCGAACAGATAGGCTTCCGGAGTCAGGGTGGCGCCGAGCCGGTCCGCCAGGGCATTTCCGGGGTCTTTGAAGACAGGAAAGGGAAACTCGGCTGCTTTGGCATGGGCGGCTACTTCCGCTGGAGACTCGTTGTTGTTGGCGTTGACGAAGAAGAACTCGATTCCCCTGGCGGCGTATTCATTGTAAAGGCTGCTCATGCGGTCGTTGTAATCATTGGAGATGGGGCACAGTGTGGAGAGAAACAGCACTACCGTCGTCTTTCCTGCTAATGAAATGGGTCGAGCTTTACCTGTGAGCTCCCTCAGGGGGACGGGCTGCTCCATCTTCTGCCCGATCGATAGCGGATCGGCAGCGGACGCGAGCGTGGCGGCAAGAAGTGCAGGAATGAGGAGCATTGGGATTGCTATTTCCTGGGCCGCTCGAGCTTGAGGTTGATGGTGGCGGATTTCCTGGAGTCAAAGACGCTCAGCGATTTGGTGTCGCTCGAGGCGCCCTGGCGGGCGGCTTTGACCTGGTATTCCACATCGGTGCTCAGGCCATGGAACTGGTAGGCGCCGTCCTCCTTGGTGATGAAGGACCGGACCTGGAGTGTCTTGGTGTCCTTCAACTGAACAACCGCGCTGTCGGCGGGGTTGTCCTGTTCGTCTTTGACGACGCCATTGAGGCTGCGGGTCTTGGCGTCCTCCTTTTTCTTGTCCCCCTTGAAAAAAGGAGGGTTATTTCCAGGCGCCGGCGGGCGATACTGAGCTGGCAGCAACCCGGCGGCGAGCGGAAGCAGCAGAGCGCAGACGAAACGGGGGGCCCTCATTGCGATCCCTCCTTGGCGGCAGGCTTCAGGGTGACGAAAACATCCTGGCGTTCTTCACCGCTAACGGTGACGGATTTCTGCTCAGGCCGGTGTCCAGCCGCCTGGAAACTAAGAGTATAGCGCATGGGGACGGCCGGAACGCGGAAGGAGAACTCGCCGCGCGAGTCGGAAACAGCCTTCATCTTCTTCACTTTGACAGACGGGGTGGGGCCGGCGTCCGGTTGCAGCAGGATTTCCACGCCCGGCAGGGCGAAGCCCGGTTCGCGGAATACGGTTCCGGAAATGATGGCCACGGAGGCCTTTGGTTTTTGTGACCTCGAGCCGGACTGGAGCGGGAGCGCGGCAGGCGCGACGATGAAAAACCAGCAAATGCAGCGCGACCGGAACATCGCGAGCTACCAGGTTTCTTCCTCTTCTTCCTCGTCCTCGGACTCCTCGTCCTCCTCATCGAGGTCTTCGAAGTCCTCTTCCTCTTCTTCCTCGTCGTCGTCCTCTTCCGACTCGAGTTCGAGCGGATCGACACTGGTGACGCAAAGACTTGCGCCGCACTCGTCGCAGCTCAGAGGATCGCCTTCATCCAGCTCTTCCTCGTCGACGTCGATGACGGCATGGCACAACGGGCAAGTGACCATCGTGAACCCTCCAAAAATGGGACGCCCATCCTTTTTATACGAAAGCGCGCAGAAAATGCAATCCCCTTTTCAAGAGAAAAACGACCCCATGTCCCATGAGAGGGAGGATAGGGGCTATTGTTTAGCCAGCCTGCGGCGCGTGGTCGACGGAACCACGCCTTTCAGGCGCAGGCACATGAACATCTGGGAGCGGTGGGTCAGCTCGTGCTCTTTGACCATCTGAAGCATCTCGAGGCGGGTGACGCGCTGGCCGTCGAAGCGGGTCAGGATCTGGGCGTAGAAATCGGCGGACCTGGAGGCGAGCTGCGGGATGCGCGCCTCGACGGCCTGGCGCATGGCGGCGGCCAGCTCGGCGGCGGAGGGGTTCTCGGCCAGCGGATAGTAGTACTTCTTCAGCTTCTCGCGGAAATCCGGGGTGGCCATGTTGTCCACCCCGTCGAGCAGAATGCCAGTGAGCGCATGGCCGGCATGCAGGATGTGCAAGGCGATCTCGCGAAAGGTCATCAGGTCCGCGGTGGGGCGGAAATCGAGTTCGGCAGCCGGAAAATCTTCCACTGCCTGAGCGGAATCGTCGCGAACGGACTTCCAGGAATCGAGGACGGCTTCGAGTCGAACCATAGCCTTCTATTGAAGCATTTCGGGGAAGCGATTTGGTGCGAACGGGGAGGGTCGAACTCCCATGCCCTTTCGGGCGCCAGATCCTAAGTCTGGTGCGTCTGCCAGTTCCGCCACGTTCGCATGGGCTTTCTTGATGATAGCAGGGGCGTGTTACAATCCGGCGATGCTCTTGCGACTGGGGTGGATGCTCGGGGTTTGCTGCGCGGCGGCCGGGGCGCAGACGGTGGTGCTGAAGGCGGCGCGGCTGTTCGACGGCAGATCGGACGCGTTCGAGCGGCCGGGGATCGTCGTCGTGAACGGGGGTCGGATCGAGTCCGTGGGCGCCAAGGCGGAATTACCGGCGGGCGCGACCGTGATCGACCTGGGCGATGCCACGCTGCTGCCGGGGTTCATGGACGCGCACACGCATCTGACCTTCGAGTTCAGCATTGACACGGCGTCCAGCCGTCTGGCGCCGCTGCAACTGACGGTGGCCGAGCGGACGCTGGCGGCGGCGGTGGCGGCGCGCAAGACGCTGCACGCGGGCTTCACCACGGTGCGCGACCTGGGCGGCCACGATTTCATCAACATCGGACTGAGGGAAGGGATCGGCAAAGGCCACGTCGAAGGGCCGCGCATGCTGACGGTGACGGAGGCCATCGGCACAACGGGCGGGCATTGCGACCCGGCCAACGGCTTGCGGTTCGGTGTCTTGAATCCCGCCAGCATGGAGACGCCGGCCATCGGCAATGGCGCGGACGCAATGCGGTACGCCGTGCGATGGAATGTGAAGTATGGGGCCGATGTGATCAAGGTGTGCGCGACCGGAGGCGTGCTGTCGCTGAACGATGACGTCGATTCGCCGCAGTTGACCGAGGAGGAACTGAATGCGCTGGTGGACCAGGCGCATGCGATGAAGAAGAAAGCAGCGGCGCACGCGCACGGGGCGGAAGGCGGAAAGCGAGCCGTGCGCGCGGGCATCGACTCGATCGAGCACGGGTCGTTCCTCGATGAAGAAGCGCTGAAGCTGATGGTCCGGAAGGGCACATACTATGTGCCGACGCTAATGGCGGTGGAGGGGCTGAGGATGGGCCTGGCGGGCGGCAAGGCGGATCCGCGGGTGGCGCGGAAGGCGCGGATGGCCATGGATGCGATCGACACGACCGTAAGAAAAGCGGTGGCCATGGGGGTGCGGATCGCGTTCGGAACCGACGCGGCAGTGTTTCCTCACGGCATGAACGCGGGCGAGTTCCGGCTGCTGGTCGGGAAAGGGATGGCGGCGATTGGAGCGCTGAAGGCGGCGACCAGCGTGAACGCCGATCTTTTCGGCATCTCCGACCGTTTGGGCACTTTGCAGGCCGGCAAGATCGCGGACGTGATCGGGGTGCCGGGCGATCCGCTCGCGGACATCCGGCAGACGGAGAAGGTGTTCTTCGTGATGAAAGAAGGCGTCATCCACCGGAACGACGGCAAGTGAGTAAATGCCTGTCCGCTCCCTAACGGTCGCGGCTCGGAAGCGCTTCCTGAGCCGCGCGCGTTAGCAAGCGGAGGTGTCAACCTGAATGCCGGAGCTTCCCGACATCGTGGTCTACATCGAGGCGATCGAGAAGCGCATTCTCGGCGCGACGCTCGAGAAGGTGCGGCTCCACGGGCCGTTCCTGCTGCGAACCGTGTCGCCGCCGCCGGCGAGCGCGGAAGGAAAGCGTGTGACCGCGTTGCGGCGGCTGGGCAAGCGGATCGCGATCGGGGTGGAAGCCGAATTGTGGCTGGTGCTGCACCTGATGATCGCCGGACGCCTGCACTGGCGGAAAAAAGGCGCCTCGATCGCCGGCAGGAACACACTGGCGGCGTTCGATTTCGACGCCGGATCCCTGGTGCTGACGGAAGCAGGACGCCAGCGGCGGGCGTCTCTGCACGTCGTCGAGGGGGAAGCAGGTTTGCAGGTTGTCGGGCGAGGCGGCGTGGAAGTTCTGGAGGCGAGCCTGGAAGAATTCACCGCCGCGCTCACCCGCGAGAATCATACTCTGAAGCGCGCGCTGACCGATCCGGACTTATTCAGCGGGATCGGCAACGCCTACTCCGACGAGATTCTGCACAGGGCGCGGATGTCCCCGGTGACTCTGACACAGAAGTTGAGCCAGGAACAGATCCAGCGGCTATACCATGCCACCAGGGAAACTCTGCTGTGGTGGATCAGGCGCCTGCGGGAAGAAGCAGCGGATGGCTTTCCGGAGAAGGTAACCGCCTTTCGCGAAGGGATGGCAGTGCATGGGCGATTCGGACAGCCGTGTCCGGTATGCGGGGCGAACGTGCAGCGCATCCGGTACGCCTCGAACGAAACGGACTACTGCGCCAGGTGCCAGACCGGCGGGCGTCTGCTGGCGGACCGCGCGTTGAGCCGGCTGCTGAAGCAGGACTGGCCGAGGTGGGTGGAAGAACGCTGATGCGTGTGCGGCCCATTGCGCCACAAAACCCAGTCCAGTGGGTGAAAGAAACCAAACGATGCCGGACCGTCCTCGGCGCAAACCGGGGACAGGGGTAGCCTGTCCCCGGTTTATGGGTTGGCCTTAAACTTGCGTACCCTGAAACGAGGCGGAGATGCCCCAACAGGTTACGCGCCTGGCCGTGGTCTTCGGAATCCTGATCCTGGCACTGGTGCTGGCGCGGAGTCAGCTCGTGCCCAAGACCTTCGGGCAAGCCGGGCATTACCGTGCCGCCGCCGTCACCGAAATTGCGGCAGCCAAGATTCACTACGCCGGCCATGAAGCATGCGCCGCCTGTCATGAAGACATTGCCAAGACGCGCTCGGCCGGACGGCACCGCAATGTAGCCTGTGAAGTGTGCCACGGGCCGGCCGCCGATCACGTGGCCGCGCCCACCGACGTTCACCCGTCGGCTCCCAAGCAGCGAGGCCGCTGCCCGCAGTGCCACGGATATGACTCAGCCCGGCCCACCGGCTTTCCGCAGATCGATCCGGTGACGCACAATCCGGTGCGCCCGTGCATAAGCTGTCATCAGCCTCACGCACCGGAGACGCCGCGCGAGCCGGAAGCTTGCGGCGCCTGCCACGGCTCGATCGCCCGAACACATGCCGTTTCAGCCCACGCACTCATTGGCTGTACTCGCTGCCACGAGACGGACAGGCGGCACAAGACGACCCCGCTGCTCATCCGCCCGAGCAAACCTGCTTCTCGAGCATTCTGCGCCGGATGCCACGCCCGTGATGCCGGCAGCCCCAAGGAGATCCCGCGCGTGGATGTGACGACACACGGCGAGCGCTACGTGTGCTGGCAGTGTCACTATCCGCATTTTCCGGAGGCAAAATGAAAGACGCCGATTCGGACTCGATCGAGGACCGCCGGACTTTTCTTCAGAAGGCGCTGCCGGCTCCGGTGGCTTTGCTCTCGCTGCTTCAGGGCCAGGATCGCAAAGCCGAGAGCAAGGAAGAATCCGAGCCGGCCTACAATCCGGCGGAGCATTACTACGGCATGGGAATCGATCCCGGCCTTTGCATCGGCTGCGGGCGCTGCGCCGAAGCCTGCAAGGCCGAGAACGATGTCCCGCGAGAGCCGTTCTACTTTCGCACCTGGATCGAGCGCTATGTGGTTCAGACCAGCGGCGAGACCGTGGTTACGAGCCCGGACGGCGGCATCGCCGGATTCTCTCCGGTGGCTGAAGCCGACGTGCTGCGCACGTTCTTCGTACCCAAGCTCTGCAATCATTGCGCGAATGCTCCCTGCGTCCAGGTTTGTCCGGTGGGGGCCACTTTTATCACTCCCGACGGCGTCGTGCTGGTGGACAAAGACTATTGCATCGGCTGCCGCTACTGCATCCAGGCCTGCCCGTATGGGGCGCGGTTTCTGCACCCGGTCACTCTTACCGCCGAGAAATGCACCTTCTGCTATCACCGCCTGGTGAAGGGTCTGGTTCCGGCCTGCGTCGAGGTGTGCCCCACCCAGGCCAGGATCTTCGGAGACCTTCGCCAGCGCAGAAGTCCGCTGCACCGCTTCATGCGCTTCAACAAAATACAGGTCCTCAAGCCGCACCTGAACGCGGAGCCCAAAGTTTTTTACGCCAACCTGGACGGAGAGGTGAAATAGCCGTGGATCCGCGATTCCAGACGCTCCAGGAAGTGCTGCAGCAGGTGAAGGGCTACATTTATCCGAACGAAGTGGAGCTGCACTGGGGCCTGCTGGTGGTGGTGTATCCCTACCTCACCGGCCTGGTGGCCGGAGCCTTTATCCTGGCCTCGCTGGAGCGCGTGTTCAACGTTCGGGAGGTGCAGCCCACCTACCGGCTGTCGCTGCTCACAGCGCTGGCCTTCCTGATCGTCGCCCCGCTGCCGCTGCTTGCTCATCTGGGCCACCCGCTGCGCTCGTTCGAGATTTTCCTGACCCCGAATCTGCGGTCCGCGATGGCGATGTTCGGGTTCGTCTACGCGTGGTACCTGATGGTGGTGCTGCTGCTGGAGATCTGGTTCGACTACCGCCAGGACCTGGTGCTGTGGTCACGCCGGGAATCAGGGCCGCGAAAATGGCTGCACCGGCTGCTTACGCTCGGCGCCACCGATCTGTCCGAGGCGTCGTTGCGTTTCGATCGCAACGCTGGCAAGCTGATCACGCTGATCGGGATTCCGTCCGCGTTCCTGCTGCACGGCTACGTGGGGTTCATCTTCGGCTCGGTCAAAGCCAACCCGTGGTGGAGCAGCGTGCTGATCCCGGTGGTGTTTCTGTTCTCGGCGATCGTTTCGGGCATTGCTTTGGTGCTGCTGCTCTACATGTTCACGAGCCTGGTGCGGCGAGTCGAAATCGACATGACCTGCGCCGACAAGCTGTCGTCCTTGCTGCTCTACGCACTGATCGTGGACTTTTCGCTGGAGGTGCTGGATTTTATTCACCGGCTCTATGAATCCGAAGAATCCATCAAGATCCTGTCGCAAATGATCTCCGCCAAGCTGTTCCTGAGCCTGGTGGTGCTCCAGGCGCTGCTGGGGACCGTCGTTCCGATCCTTCTGTTGGGCCTGTTGAGCCCTGCGTTCCGCAGCCGGGGCCTGGTGGAAGTTCCCGACGAGCTACGCCGCTGGGCGTATGTGGGCGCGGCCGTTCTGATCCAGATCGGCATCTTCAGCACTCGCTGGAACGTCGTCATCGGCGGCCAGCTTTTCTCGAAGAGCCTGCGCGGGCTGACGGTGTACAAAATGGAGCTGACCGGACTGGAGGGCTTCTTCGTGTCGGCAGCGCTGCTGATTTTGCCTTTCGTAGTCCTGTATTTTCTGATCAAGGTGCTGCCGCCGTGGCAGGAGGGCGAGACGGCCGCTCAGGCCGGATTGGCCGAAGTGGCTTGAGGAGCGGCCGCCCGGTCGTCGCCGGTGTAAATGGCAGCGGAGCGCTTCCAGTGCACCTCAAACAATCCCTTCATGGCTTCCCCCATGCCCTCGTGATCAAAGACGACGGAAGTCCACGAGGGCTTGGTGATCACCGGATCCAGCAGCGCGATGAGGCCCTGCTTGCCGTCAAAGAGGGCGAGCTTCATCGGCAGGGAATCCGCCTGGCGGACCTCGACGCCGATGGCGCAGTACTCGCGCAGGCGGGCGCGGTGTTCTTCGTCCATGGGGGCTTTTTCGAGCAGCAGGCGGCAGGCGACTCCGCGCTCGCGGGCTTTCCTGACAAGCTGCTCATCAAGCGGATCCACGGCGTAGGGCGGTCGTGAAAACTCGAGGTATTCCTGCTCCACCTCGGCCAGCATGCCGCGAAATTGCGCTCCAATCTGGGTAGGCTCGCTGACGATGCGGAGGTAGTCGAGAGTGCCGCGGCCGCCCTGCCCCTCCGAGTAAGCGCCCTTCAGATCTTCGATCAGGCTTTCGGCCAGCCTGCCCTGGTCCTGCCATTCCTTCTCGATGCTTTGCTGACGCCGGGCGAGATAGCCGGGCACGGCCAGGGTCGGCTCGACCGCCGAAAACAACTTGGTTTTCTCCTGGACAACCTGGGCGAATCCTTTCTCGACCAGGCTGTCCAGCACTTCGTAGATTTTTTGCCGGGGAACGTGTGCGCGGGCGGCCAGCTCGAGAGCCTTGAACCGGGGATGCCCAACCAGGACCAGATAAGAGCGCGACTCGTAAGCGTTGAGCCCGATCTGCTGGAGCCTTCGCCAGAAGCGCTGAAAATCCATTTCGGCCAGATCGTGTTGCACGGATCAGAGCATATCAAAACCGGGCGGTGGTTGTGGGTGCACCTGACGCGCCGGGTGCTACAATCCGTGTAGCAGACTGCGAGCGAGGTCCGCTCGCTCACGCTCGCGGCACGCTAGGGGCTAACAGGAATGAGTCACGCCAGGCTGCACGATCTGCCGACGACGCTCGGGGCGCTGCGGCGCAGCGAGCGGTTCTCCGAGGAGCGGCTGGCGCACCGCACGGTGAAAGACGAGCTGCGCGAAAACCTGATTGCGCGGCTGGCGTCAAAGTGCCCGCTGTTCCAGGGCATCATCGGGTTTGACGACACGGTGATTCCGCAAATCGTGAACGCGATTCTGTCGCGGCACAACTTCATCCTGCTGGGATTGCGCGGGCAGGCCAAGACACGGATCATCCGGCTGCTGACGACGCTGCTCGATGAGGCCATGCCCCACGTGCTGGGCAGCGAGGTCCGCGACAATCCCTACCGGCCGATCTCACGCTATTCCCGGGACCTGACGCACAAGATGGAAGACGACACGCCCATTGCCTGGATCACGCCGCAGGAGCGGTACGTCGAGAAGCTGGCGACGCCGGACGTGACGATCGCGGATATGATCGGCGACATCGATCCCATCAAGGCGGCCCGGCGGGGGCACGACATTTCCGACGAGCTGACGATTCACTACGGGCTGCTGCCGCGAGCCAACCGGGGCATATTCGCTGTCAATGAGCTGCCGGACCTGGCGGGCAAGATCCAGGTCGGCCTGTTCAACATCATGCAGGAGGGCGATGTCCAGATCAAAGGCTATCCGGTGCGCCTGCCGCTGGATCTGCTGCTGGTGTTCACGGCGAATCCGGAAGATTACACGGCGCGGGGCAAGATCATCTCGCCGCTCAAAGACCGGATTGGCAGCGAGATCCGCACCCACTATCCACTGGCGCTCGAACAGGGACTGGCGATCACGCGGCAGGAGGCGTGGATCCGGCGGCCCTCTCCCGTCAAGAGCGAGTTGCCGGTGTATCTGGGGGAGGTGATCGAGCAGATCGCATTTCTGGCGCGCGAAGACAAGAAAGTGGATAAGCGATCCGGCGTGTCGCAGCGGCTGCCGATCTCGGTGACCGAAAACGTGGCTTCCAACGCCGAGGCGCGGGCGATCCGGTGCGGGGAGAAAGCAGCGGTGGCGCGTGTCTCCGATATCTACAGCGCGCTTCCGTCGATCACCGGCAAGCTCGAGCTGGAGTACGAAGGGGAGGTGAAAGGCCCGGAAACGGTGGCCCGCGAACTGATCCGGCTGGCGGTGGCGCGCATCTACAGCAATTACTTTGATGGCGTGAACATGAACGCCATCGTGCAGTTTTTTGACCTGGGAGGCAGCCTGAAACTGGATGCGGCCCAACCGGCGCGCCCGGCGTTGCGGCAATTGCAGGCCATCCATGGGCTGATGGAGAAGACGGCGGCGCTGGGCGTGGGGCCGGGCGCGGACGACGCTGCCCGGGTGGCGGCTGCCGAATTCGTGCTGGAAGGGCTCTATGCGCACCGGCGGATCAGCCGGTCCGAGGAGCTGGGATTCACCGCCGACGAGCGGCGGCGCGAAGCGCAAGTGGCCGAGGACGATCCGCGCCGGCAGAAGCCAAGGCGCCAGTATAACTGAAGGCGCCATGAAGTGGATCAAGTACGGGCGGTACACTCCGGAAGACCTGGACATCAGCTCCGAGGATCTGCTTCGCGCGCTGGCCGATTTCCTGCTGCGCAGCGGCTTCGACGATCCCTACTATCCGGCGCCGAACCAGAAAATGACCTTCCAGGAGCTGCGGGAGGCCATCGAGCGCGCGCTGCGTGAAGACCGGCCGTTCGATGAGGAGAAGCTCGAGCGGATCCGCGAGCTGCTCAACAACATGAGCCAGGAGGAGCTGGACCGGCTGATCGACCGGCTGGCGCAACAGCTCATCGACGAAGGATATCTGCAACCGGAGAATGCGGAACAGGGCTCCGAAGGAATGGGCGGCGACTCGCAGAAAAACGTCCGCGTCGAGATCACCGACAAGTCGATTGATTTTCTTGGCTACAAGACGCTGAAAGACCTGCTGGGGTCGCTGGGCAAATCCAGCTTCGGCGCGCACGATACCAGGGACCTGGCGACGGGCATTGAAGCAGGCGGAGCGCCGAAGCAGTATGAATTCGGCGATTTGCTGAACCTGGACATCAGCACGACGTTGTTTACGGCGATGCAGCGCGGCGGGGTGAAGCTGCCGCTGGATCTGGAGTATCCGGACCTGCATGTGCATCAGGCCGAGTACCGCAGCTCGTGCGCCACCGTGCTGATGCTCGATTGCAGCCACAGCATGATTCTCTACGGCGAGGACCGCTTCACGCCGGCCAAGAAAGTGGCGCTGGCGCTGGCGCACCTGATCCGCACCGAGTTCCCCGGTGATGCGCTGAGATGCGTGCTGTTTCATGACTCGGCCGAAGAGGTGCGGTTGAGCGAGCTGGCCCGGGTGCAGGTGGGTCCGTGGTATACGAACACGCGCGACGGGCTGATTCTGGCGCAGCGGCTGCTGGGGAAAGAGCGCAAGGACATGAAGCAGATCATCATGATCACCGACGGCAAGCCACGCGCGCTCACGCTGGATGACGGGCGGATGTACCGGACCGCATTCGGGCTGGATCCGCTGGTGATCAGCCGGACGCTCGAGGAAGTCGCGCGCTGCAAACGGCAGGGAATCCTGATCAACACTTTCATGCTGGCCAGCGACTACGGACTGGTGCAGTTCGTGCAAAAGGTGACCGAGCTGTGCCGGGGCAAAGCGTATTTTACGACGCCGTATACGCTGGGAGAGTATCTGCTGCTTGATTACATGAACCGCAAGAGCAAGACGATCCACTAAACTGTTTGCGGAAGACCGCTTGCTAACGCGCGCGGCTCCGTAACAGAGCCGCGACCGTGAGGGAGCGGATGAAACGCGAGAGGAGAAAAGCAATGGCAGAGAAGCGACCGCAGACGCTCGAGAATCACGTACGCATCCATCCCCTGTTTCACCGGTTCGCGTTTCCCATCCTGGGGGGAAACGTGGGATACGGGCTGTATCGGGTATACAAGAACCCGGGACTCGATACGGGCTGGCAGGTGGCGGTGGCGCTGGCTCTGATGGCGATCGCACTGCTGGCGCGGATGTATGCGGTGAAGGTGCAGGATCGGGTGATCCGGCTCGAGGAGCGGCTGCGGATGCAGCAGCTTCTGCCGGACCGGCTGAAGCCGCGGATCCCCAAGCTGAGCGAAAAGCAACTGGTGGCGCTGCGGTTTGCCTCCGACCAGGAGCTGGCGCAACTGGCGGAGCTCACGCTGGACAAGGGACTGAAGCCGCCGGAGATCAAGAAGGAGATCAAGAGCTGGCGTGCGGACGAGTTCCGCGTTTGACAGGCCCGCGGGCGGGCCGCTACACTGAAATTTCTGACTCCGATCCGCGAAGGTTTGGTGCGCCTGATCCCAACGAGGCGCGACGTGAAACAAGATGCCAAAGAGAACGTATCAACCCAACAACAGGCGGCGCGCCAAGACGCACGGCTTCCGCGCGCGCATGAGGAGCAAGGACGGGCGCGACGTGCTGGCCCGCCGCCGGAGCAAGGGGCGCCGGAAGCTGAGCGTAAGCGACGAGCGAGCCCTCCGCCAGGCGAACGTGTAGCAGGAGCCCGAAAGCGCAACGCCTTTCCCAAAAAGAATCACTTGCTGCGACCGGGTGAATTCCGCCGCGTGTATGACAACGGGGCCCGCTTTTCCGGACCGCTGTTCAGCGCGTTCCTGCTGGCGAACGAAAGTGGCGTCGGACCGCGAGTCGGTTTCACGGTCCCCCGCGCGCTGGGAAACGCGGTCACCCGCAACCGGATCAAGCGGCGGATGCGGGAAGCGATGCGCCTCGAGTTGAAGCGGATTGGGCCGCAATGGGAGATTGTCTTAAATCCCCGGAAGACGCTGGAAGCAGCTTCCTGGGAGGCGGTCCGGAAGGAAGTGGAACGGCTGGCAGCACGATGCGCGAACTCCTGATGGCGGCTTTGCGTCTGTACAAACGGTGGATCTCGCCGTGCCTGCCCTCGGCTTGCCGTTTTTATCCCACCTGCTCGGAATACACGCTCGAAGCGGTCCACCGATACGGCGCCGCGCGCGGCCTGTGGCTGGGTCTGAAGCGGCTGGGCAAGTGCCATCCGTTTCATGAAGGGGGCTGCGACCCGGTGCACTGACGCCGCGCGACGACCATGGCCAATTCGAGCAAGGAACCGGCGCCCACCAAAGCCAAGGCCAAAGGCGGCAAGCCGGAAGAGATGTCGATGGAGATCCGGCTCGTGCTCACATTTCTCCTGATGGGCGTGGTGCTGTTTCTGACGCCGTATTTTTTGAAGACGACTCCGCCGCCGACTCCGCCGCCCAAGAAAACCCAGACGCCGGCGGCCGTCAAAGAAGAGCCCTCACGGATTCCGCCTAAGCCGGCTCCTGCGGCGAGCCGGCAGGAGGCCGAGCCGGTTGGACAGGTTGTCGCCACCCGAGAGGACGACCGCATCACGGTCGAAACAGACCTGTACCGCGTGCAGTTCTCCAACCGCGGCGCGGTGGCGCGCAGTTGGGTGCTGAAGAGATACCTGGATAACAACCGCAAGCCGATCGAGCTGGTCAATGCTGTCGGCGGCACCAGGCTTGGCTTCCCCTTCCACCTGATTTTCAAAGGTGCGCCCGTGCAGCCGGACCCGAACCAGGGGTTGTTTGTGGCGACCCGCACGGCCGACGGATTCGGCATTGATTTTGAGTTTTCCGACGGCAAGCTGCACGTGAAGAAATCCTTCCGCTTCGAGAAGAACCGTTACCTGGTGCAGGTGGCGACAGAGGCGCGCGAGCAGGGCCGGCCGGCTCCGCACCTGGCGGCCTGGCGCGGCGGCTTCGGCGACTTCAGCGCGGTGAATGCATTAAGCGCGCAGCGCACGCTGTACTTCGATGCGAATCAGAACAAGCTGATCGTGAACGACGTGAGCGCCGCCAAGAATGGGCCGGTTTCGGCGACCGGCAGCTATCTGTTTGCAGGTCTGGAAGACACATATTTCACCGCGGTGACTCTCCCGGCGCCCGATGGCCCGTTTGAAGTGCAGACCTGGAGCGAGAAACTGCCGCTGGTGGCCGACCCGAACAAGGAAGAGCCCCACATCGGCGTCGCGCTGGGGGGCGACGGCGTGAACCGCTTCAGCGTGTTCATCGGCCCGAAGGATATCGACATTCTGCGCTCGGTGGACAGGCGCCTCGAGCAGGTGGTTGACTTCGGCTGGTTCTGGTTCCTGGCCAAGCCGCTGTTCGGAGCGTTGCACTATGTGAATGACCGCTACATCCACAACTACGGCTGGTCGATCATCCTGGTGACGATTCTGATTAACATCCTGCTGCTGCCTCTGAAGGTCGTGAACCTGAAGTCGATGAAGAAAATGGCGCAGATTCAGCCGCAGATTCAGGCGATCCAGGCCAAGTATTCGAATCTGAGCATGCGCGATCCGAAGAAGCAGCAGCAGCAGCAGGAGACGATGGAGCTGTACAAGAAGCACGGTGTAAACCCGCTGGGCGGGTGCGTTCCGATGCTGTTGCAGATTCCCTTCTTTTTTGCGTTCTACAAAGTACTGACGGTGACGATTGAGATGCGCGGGGCAAGCTGGCTGTGGGTGATGGACCTGTCGCAACCGGAGCACCTGGCGATCCGCGCCCTGCCGCTGGCGACGGTCGCGACCCAGTTTATCCTTCAGAAGATGACGCCGTCCACGACAGCGGATCCGCAGCAGCAGCGGATCATGATGCTGATGCCGCTGATGTTCATCTTCGTCTTTTACAGTGTGGCCAGCGGACTGGTGTTATACTGGTTGACCGGCAACGTGGTCGGAATCGTGCAGCAGTGGTTCTTCAACAAGACCATGGGCATCGGGAGACCGGCACCCGCCGCGGCGCCGAAGAAAACCGGCAGGAAATAGGCCCCTGGACCGCACGTGGCAGAGAGAATCTACACTGTTGAGGAGCACGGCTCCCGAATTGAATCGTTTCTGAACGGCATCGTCAGGAACTCGGGACTGGACTTGAGTTTCGATGTGGCGGCCGGCGAGAATCCGCATCCGGAGATCGAAGATCCGGAGCTGGTGGTTCGCTTCTCGGGCCAGGACGTCGATCAACTGCTGGCCAACAAAGCAGAGTTGCTGCTGTCGCTCGAGCACCTGACGATGGAAATGCTGCGGATGCCTTCGGACCATCATGAGCGGCTGTGCTTCGATGCCAACGATTACCGCATGCTGCGCATTGCGGAATTGAGGCTGAGCGCGACGACGGCCGCGGAAAAGGTGAGACGCAGCAAACTGCCGTTCCGGTTCAGCCCGATGAGCAGCCGCGAGCGGCGCATTATTCACCTGGCGCTGCGGGACGTTCCGGAGGTGCGCAGCGAAAGCACGGGCCTGGGACCGTACCGGCAGGTGGTGATTTATCCGGCCGGCATGCCGACACCGCCGGAGCCGCCGCGGCCGATGTTCCGGCCGCCCGGACCGTGGCGAGGCGGCGATCGGGAAGGCGGCCGGGGACGCGGTCCGGATCGCGGCCCGGATCGCGGACGCCGCCGGCGATAGCAGTTCTGCTTGCGATTACACGACACGATCGTGGCTATCTCGACGCCTCCGGGGCGTGGAGGCATCGGAGTCGTGCGGCTTTCCGGCGCTCAGTCGCGGGCGGTCGCGGAGCAGATTCTTCGATTGCCGCCGGGCGGCTGGCGGCCCTGGCAGTGCTTGCTGGCGGCGCTTCCGGATGAGAATAGCGCCAGCATCGACCACGTGGTGGTGACGTACTTTGCCGCTCCGCGATCGTACACGGCGGAAGACGTAGTCGAGATCTCCTGCCATGGCGCCCCGGTCGTGTTGCAGTATTGCGTTTGGCGCGCCTGCCAGGCGGGAGCGCGGCCGGCCGAGCCGGGCGAATTCACGTTTCGAGCGTACCTGAACGGGCGGATCGACTTGCCGCGGGCGGAGGCCGTCCGCGACCTGATCGAGGCGACGACACTGTACCAGGCCAGAGTGGCGGCGCAGCAGATGGAAGGCTCGGTCTCGAAACGGCTGGCCCCGTGGAAGGAGCAGCTTGTCGAGCTGATCTCGCTGCTCGAAGCAGGCATCGACTTCGCCGAGAACGATGTGGACGTCGCCAGCGAGGACGAGATCCTCCGGCGGCTGCTGCCGATGACGCAAGGTCTGGAAAAGCTGACAGCCAGTTTCGCCTATGGGAAGCTGGTCCACGAAGGGCTCACACTGGCGATTGTCGGCCGCCCGAATGTCGGCAAGAGCAGCCTGTTCAACCGGCTTCTCGAGCAGGACCGGGCGATTGTCACCGACATTCCCGGAACGACGCGCGACGCGGTATCGGAAGTTTCTTCGCTGTTTGGGATTCCGGTGAAGTATGTGGACACAGCCGGCATCCGGGAGGGCCGGAATCTGGTGGAGACGCTGGGCATCGAGCGGAGCTACCAGGCGATGGCGGACGCCGACCTGACCCTGGTGGTGCTGGATGCGTCGACGCCGGCGGCCGGGGAGGATCAGGAGCTGCTGCGGAGGGCGCGCGAGCGGGGCCGGCATCTGGTGGTCGCCAACAAGTGCGACCTGCCGCGAATGCTCGAGTATGACGGCATCGCCGTGTCGGCGCTCACCGGCGAAGGCGTCGAGGAATTGCGGCGGCGGATCGGCGAATCGATCGACGCCGGGGGCGACATCGCCCAGGAATCAGGATTCATCACCAGCCTGCGGCACGAGCAGTTCTTACGCGAGTGCCTCGAAGGGCTGCACCATGCGCGCGCGGCGGTCGAGCAGCGCATCCCGCACGAGATGCTGCTGCTCGATCTGTACGCCGCCCTGCGGCCGCTCGATGCGATTACCGGAGCAACCACCGCGGACGACATCCTGAACCGGATCTTCTCCACTTTCTGCATCGGGAAGTAGACGCGAGCGTCACTCCTTCACCTCCTGCAACTCCTTGCGGACGGCATCGAGGACGCCGTTGATGAACGGAACGGACTCATCTCCGGAGAAGCGGCGCGCCAGCTCGAGGGCTTCATCAATCACCACCGCGGGCGGCGTGTTCTGGCGCATCATCTCGAAAATCGCCATCCGCAGGATGTTGCGGTCCACGCTGGGCATGCGCTCGATCCGCCAATGCTCCGAGTGGACGGCGATCTTACCGTCGATTTCGGCGGCGCAAGCGGTGGTTCCCCTGACCAGAGCCTCCATGAAATCGTCCGGAGCAGGCTCTGCGGCGGCCGGCGCGCCGCCCTCGCCTTCCACCGTGTACAGCGTCTCGTAGAAACTGGCGACGGCGTCGCCGGCAGCCTGCCTGCCCACATCCACCTGATAAAGGATCTGAAGCGCGCGCTGCCGGGAGCGGTGGCGGGACGGCATTCGAACAACTACTTCGGGGCGCGAAGTTTGCGCAGCAGATTCGCGGTCTCGACGGCGCTCATGGCGGCGTCGAATCCTTTGTTGCCGTTCTTGGCGCCGGCGCGGTCGAGTGCCTGCTCGAGGGTATTGGTGGTGAGCACACCGAAGGCGACCGGGACGCCGGTCTCGAGGGCGATCTGGCCCAGGCCTTTGGCGGCTTCGGCGGCGATGTAATCAAAGTGAGGCGTGTCGCCGCGGATCACGCAACTCAGGGGAATGATCGCGTCGTGCTTTTTCTGGAGAGCCAGCTCGCGCGCCACCACCGGCACTTCCCAGGAGCCGGGAACGCGGACGACGGTGATATCGTCTTCGCCGCAGCCCGTCCGGCGCAGCGCGTCGAGCGCGCCGCTGAGCAGGCGCTCGGTGACAAGGCCGTTGAAGCGGCTGACCACGATGGCGAACCGCAGTCCTCGCGAGTCAAGATGGCCTTCGATGAGCGCGTGCGGCATCAGTGTTTCGGGAGGCGGCAATGCCCGCTATGGGATAATTGAAGCTACCACTTCATTCTAGCGCATGGATCCCGCATTTATCCGCAATTTCTCCATCATCGCGCACATCGATCACGGCAAGTCCACGCTGGCCGACCGGCTGCTGGAGGCGACCGAAGCACTCTCGGAGCGCGAGATGATGGAGCAGGTCCTGGACACGATGGACCTGGAGCGGGAACGCGGAATCACGATCAAGGCGCACGCCGTGCGTTTGAACTACCGCGCCGGGGACGGCCATCTGTATCAGCTCAACCTCATTGACACGCCGGGGCACGTCGATTTCACCTACGAAGTCTCGCGGAGCCTGCAAGCGTGCGAGGGTGCGCTGCTGGTGGTGGACGCCTCGCAAGGCGTCGAGGCCCAGACGCTGGCCAACGCCTACCTGGCTCTCAACCACAACCTGGAAATCATCCCGGTGATCAACAAGATCGATCTGCCGGCCGCTGAGCCGGCCCGGATCAAGGAACAGATCGAGCAGGTCATCGGGTTGGACGCCGCCCATGCGGTTCTGGTGAGCGCCAAACAAGGCACGGGAATTCACGACGTTCTGGAAGCGGTGGTGCATCTGACGCCGCCTCCGAGGGGAGACCCGGACGCGACCCTGCGGGCGCTGATCTTTGACTCCTGGTTTGATCCGTATCGCGGTGTGATCATTCTGCTCCGCGTGGTGGACGGAAGAATCCGCCTCGGCCAGAAGATCCGGCTGATGGCGACGGACAAAGTGTGTGAGGTGGACGGACTCGGCTACCAGTCGCCAAAGCCCGTGCCTTGTGGAGAGCTGTCGGCCGGCGAAGTAGGATTCGTGTTCGCCAACATCAAGACCGTGTCCGACGCCCGCGTTGGCGATACGATTACGGACGCAAGAGAGCCAGCGGCCGAAGCGCTGGCGGGCTTCCAGGCGGCCAAGCCCATGGTGTTCGCCGGCCTGTATCCGGTGGAGTCGCACGAACACGGAGTGCTGCGGGATGCGCTCGAGAAACTGCGGTTGAACGACAGCGCGTTCAATTTCGAGCCCGAGAATTCGGTGGCTCTGGGTTTCGGCTTCCGATGCGGTTTTCTCGGCCTGCTTCATCTGGAGATTGTGCAGGAGCGGCTGGAGCGGGAGTTCCATATCGACCTGATCACGACGGCGCCGGGAGTGCGCTACCGTGTCACCCGCGCGGATGAGGAGGTCATCGACGTTGACAATCCCGCCAAATGGCCGCCGCAGGCGGAGATCCGGCAGGTCGAGGAGCCGATCATCGATGCGACCATCATCACCCGGGAGGAATATCTGGGCGAGATCCTGAAGCTGCTCGAAGAGAAGCGCGGGGAGCAGAAAAAATTCGAGTATATCGGGACCGGGCGGGTGATGCTGAACTACGATCTGCCGCTTAATGAAATCGTGCTCGATTTTTACGACCGGCTGAAATCGGCCTCGCGCGGGTATGCGTCGCTGGACTATCATCTGGCGGGCTATCGCGACTCGCCGATGGTGAAGCTGGACGTGCTGGTGGCGGGCGATCCGGTGGATGCGCTTTCGATGATCGTGCACCGCGACTTCGCTTATGAGCGCGGCAAGTCGCTGATCGAGCGGCTGCGCAAACTGATTCCCCGGCAGATGTTCGAGGTGGCGTTACAGGCGGCGATCGGCAGCAAGATCATCGCCCGCGAGAACATCCCCGCGATGCGGAAGAACGTGCTCGCCAAGTGCTACGGCGGCGACATTACGCGCAAGCGGAAGCTGCTCGAGAAGCAGAAGGAAGGAAAGCGGAGGATGAAGCGCGTGGGGCGTGTCGAGATTCCGCAGGAGGCGTTTCTGGCCGTGCTGCGGGTGGGCAAGGCGGAGGAGTAGCCTGAAGATATGCTGACGCGGCTCTATGTGGACAACTTCCGGTGTCTGGTCAACTTCGAGTTCAGGCCGGGCGCGAAACAGTTGATGCTTGGCTCCAATGGATCCGGGAAGAGCAGCGTGTTTGACGTTCTTGGTTGTTTGCGACTCTTCGCTCTTGGCGGCGTGCCCGCCCAACAGGTGTTTCTTCCCGCCTTCAAGACGCGCTGGCAATCGCTGAGCCAGCAGACGTTCGAACTGGATACAAGGCTTGCGGGACAGAACTACCGTTATCAATTGATTGTTGAGGTCCATGATCCTCCGGCGATACCCAGGGTACTCGCTGAGACCTTACAGCATGAAGGAAAGCCGATTTTTGAGTTCTTGCAAGGGGAGGTGCGGCTCTTCGACGACCAATATCAACATAAAGTCAGCTACCCCTTCGACTGGTTTCGGTCGGCGTTGGCCACAATCCTGCCGCGAGCGGACAATGCGAAGATTACCAGATTCAAGTCCTGGCTCGGAAGGCTGATTTGGGTTCGGATCGACCCCCGAGCAATGATGATGGGGCTCACCGAAAACGAAGACCAGTTTCTTAGAGTTGACTTCGGCAACTTTGCGAACTGGTACCGTCACTTGTCGCAGGAGAATACGCAGGCAATCGGTGTTCTGCGTGATTCACTGCGAGATGTTCTGGATGGTTTCGAATCCATGGATCTGCGTAGTGTAGGCCCGAGGGCGCGATTATTGAAGGTCTTGCTGAAGTCGCCCGCCGGGAACGGGAAACTGGACGAGTACGAATTCCACGAGTTGTCCGATGGCCAAAGAACTCTGATCGGGTTATATACCCTCCTGCACTGTGCATTGGATCGTGACACCACAGTCTGTATCGATGAACCGGACAACTTCGTTGCGCTTGAAGAAATACAGCCCTGGCTCATGGAACTGCTCGATCGGGCAGACGACGTTGGCGGGCAGGTTCTGCTCATCTCCCATCACCCGGAACTTCTCAACTACATGGCGCCGAGCTATGGTGTGGTCTTCCGGCGCGAGGGTGCAGGCCCGGTCCGAATGGAGCCGTTCCGGCCGGTCGCCGAAAAGCTCTTGAGTCCGGCGGAGCAAGTCGCCCGGGGCTGGGATCGTGGCTGAAAGGGTCGCCGAAGTTGTGATTCTAGCTGAGGACCACTGCCAGGAGAGTCTTGTCCGGCGCTATTTGAAGCGGCTTGGCTACGAAAACCGGCGGATGCGACCGTTTCTCTCCCCACGCGGCCGGGGCTCGGGAGAACAATTTGTCAGAGAACATTTCGCTTCAGAAGTGCAACGATACCGAAACGCGCGTACTCGGCGAAACGCGGCCCTGTTCGTGATTATTGATGCTGACGCGAAGACCGTTTTGGATCGGATCAGGGAACTGGACGAAGCCCTTACGAGCTGCGACGAAAAGGAAGTCAGCCCCGAAGAGGTGATTGTGCGTCTCATCCCAAGGCGCAACGTCGAAACATGGCTTCTTTGCCTGACCGATCAAATCGTTAACGAGGAAACTGATTACAAGGGAACATTCGAGTGGCAGAAATTCGTGCAGCGAGCTGCGGTAGCCCTGTTCCACTGGAGCCGGCCGGGAGCCACGATCCCTCCGAGTTGTGTGGACTCATTACGAACGGGTTTACCGGAATTGAAGAGATTCCAGGTCAGCGGATGAACTCTTGGTCAGTCCAAGGCAGATCATCCCGATGGTGCCAGGCTCGGGAATCGCCGCTTGCACGGGTCGAATCGGGCCTGTCATTCTCAGCGGGTGTGGCGCAGAAGAAACTGCAAGGCGCGATCGAAGGCGGCGGAAACCTTCGGATCATTCATCGCGCTGTCGAAGCCATGCGGGCGATCCGCGAGCACAACGAGCTCATGGGGAACGCCATGGCCCTTCAACGCCGCGGCCATTTCGATGGATTGCTCGACGGGCACATCGGTGTCTTTGTCGCCGTGAAGCAGAATGGCCGGCGGATAATCCGGTGTGATCCTGCGGATGGGGCAGAAGCTCGAAGCGCCGGGGCCGGCGACGCGATCGGGCCAAAGACCCTGCTGGCGCAGGTACAAGTAGAAGCGCATGCGCCGGTTGCCGGGCGGAGGCTCGGCGAGCTGTTGTGTCCCAACCGCGCTTTCCGCTTCTTCCTTCGATACGGGCGGCTGTTTCAGGTAAAAAGGATCGGGCCTGGCGTACCAATCGGCGACAATGTCGCCGTAACCGTAGTAAGAGGCGATGGCATTGGGCTTGGGCTCGAGCAGAGCTCCGCACAGCAAGGTGAGAAAGCCGCCGGCGGAGTGGCCGACGACGGCAACGGGCGAGCCACGGGCGATATCGCGACGGATCCAG
Source organism: Acidobacteriota bacterium (assembly GCA_016201205.1). Taxonomy (GTDB): domain Bacteria; phylum Acidobacteriota; class Terriglobia; order Bryobacterales; family Bryobacteraceae; genus CADEFT01. Next base: position 3,821 of record JACQDF010000212.1, on the reverse strand, counting down.
GCATAGGCATCGCGAACGTCCTCGAAGATCTCCGGCAGCTTCGTCTCCGGGGCCAGCCGGTAGTCGATCGACACCACAGTGAATCCGGCGTCGTGATAGCGGCCAAGCTGCCCGGAGCGGAGGCCGGCGCGCGAGCCGGAGATGAGCGCGCCGCCGTGAATCCACAGGATCACCGGTCGCGGACCCGGCTGCCGGGCCCGGAAGACGTCGGCTTTGATCTCGACCGCGCCAGCGCGCTTGTAAACAAGCGTCTCCGGCGTCTGCGCGAACAGCGCCGAAAGGGCCAGCGTCAGGAACTTCATCAGAAAAGAATTTTCGCCACCAGCACGACCACGCGCGGCTGGTTATCCTGGGCCGGATCAAGCTGGCCGAAGCGTGCATCCTGGACGTTGTTGGGGCGGCTGATGAGGCGGCCGAAATAGGCGTAATCGAAGGCGTTCTGGAAATCGGCGCGGAACTGGAAGCGGGCGCGCTCGGTGATGCGGAACTCCTTGTAGCCGGAGATCTCCCAGCTTTGCAGATACGGGCTGCGGACGTCGGGGAAGCGCGTGGGAAAATCGCGCAGAGTGAACGGCGCCTGCGCGGTGCGCGGGAAGATGGAAGTGTCGAACCACTTGTCGAAGAACGGATTAAACTTGTCGCGGCCGGCTTTGACGGCCAATTCGTCACGCTGTTCGCCGGTGAGTCTGGCGCTGCGCGCCGCCGCCGGCGCAGCGTTGGGGAAATCGATCGGCTGGCCGGAGCGGTACACATACTGCACGTTGACATTCCATCCGCCGAACAAAGCGCTGGCGAACTTGTTTGCCTTGCCGAAAAACTTCCGGCCGCGGCCGAACGGAAGCTCGTAGGTGACGACGCCGGAGAAGGTGTGCGGGATGTCGAATTCGACCAGCCGCTGTTCGAGGCCGGTGGCCGTAAGGTCGCGCAAGTTGACATCCTGTGCGTTCAGCGAGGCGATGCGTTCGAGCGTCTTGGACCACGTGTAGGCCACCTGGGCGGCAATTCCGTTGCGATAGCGGCGGGTGCCTTTCATCTGGAGCGAGTGGTAGCTCTGCGAGCCGGCGGCCACGTTGCTGATACCGACTTGCGCGAAGTGCGGATAGGCGTAGAGCAACTGTTGTCGCGGCACGGTGGCCCCGTTAAAAGCCGATCCGGGGAGCAGACCGCGCATCGGGTTCGGCGCCTGGGCGCTGAAGTACGCCGGGCGTTCCGCCGCCGGAACGCTGTTGAGCACGTCGACGGCGAGGAAATTCAGGTTCGCGCCGATGGGCAGCTTCGAAGTCAGGTTGCCGACATAGGAAGCGTCCATCACCCACTGCCAGGGAAGCGAGCGCTGGAAGCCGAAGGAGAACTGCTGGGAATACGGCAGCGGGCGGTCGAGGAACTGCGCGCCGATGCCGAGGCCAAGGTTGGTCGAAAGGCCTTGCGTGCTGCCGATGGGCTGGAGCAGGCCGGCGGGGAAAAGGGAGAGCGGGAACGGGTCTGACAGCGTCACGGCGGGAGTCAGGTTGTTGTCGGTGCTGGCGACGAGGTCGGTGCGCCGGCTGAAGCCGGTGTCGGGGCCGGCGGCGTTCTGGCCGAGGAAAAAGAGGCCGTAGCCGCCGCGCACCACCCACTTTTCGCGCACCTGCCAGGCAACGCCGATGCGCGGTTGAATGTTGTTCCAGTCGCGGTGAAACGAGAGACGGTCGGCGCCGCTCGGACCCGCATAGAGCAGTCCGCCCTTGAGCGTGAGTCCTTGCACCTGACTGGCGATGGGGCTTGCCTGGTCGAAGGCGAATCCGCGGATGATGCGGTTGTACCGCTCATAGAGCGGGCCTTCGTAGTCCCAGCGCAGGCCGGCGTTGACGGTGACTTTGCGGGCGATCTTCCAGTCGTCCTGTAGAAAGAGCATGAAGTAGCGGTTCTGGTAGGAAGGATCGCTGTTGCGATCGGCGAAACCGGAGGTGGGATTGCCGAGCAGGAAAGTAGCGAGAACGTTGCCGGAGAGTGCGTCGCCGCGCTGCGGATCGGCTTGCGTCCAGTTGCGGCCGAACGAGTAATTGCCACTGGCCGAGGCGGGGCGAATGTTACTGCTGTTGTACAGACGCACCTCGGTTCCGAACTTCAGGTTGTGCTTACCCCGAATCATCTGGAGGTTGGGCTGGAGGCTGTAACTGTCCTGTGTCTCATAGCCGCTGGTCTGGGTGGCGCCGAGCGGGCTGTAATTGTTGCCGCTGAGATTGAAGCGCGGGTATTGCAGCCCGACGAACTGGCTGACCAGGGACGAAGGGAAGCCCAATTCGCGCGGATCAAAGCCGCGGCCGAATTCGTTGCCGGAAAAACCTTCATAGCGGGCCAGGCCGGCGCGCACATTCAGGACGAGCGTGGGGCTGAGGGTATAGGTCCAGTCGAGGCCCCAGTTGCGGGAGATGCGCGTCGAGGGATACTCGCTGCTGGGCTCGGCGGCGTTGGTCCCCCACTGAACGCGGGCGTAGTTGTACCAGGGCGTTTCTCCGTAGCGGCCGCTGACGCGGCTGCGCGAGCTGATGTTCCAATCGAGCTTGCCGATCCATTGGTCGTAATTGTTGCGCGAGCTGTTGACGAACAGGTAGTTGTTCTGCCCATCGGGGCTTTCACTGGCGCGGTTGGGCCTGGGATAGTAGCCGGCGGCCTTGGAGGCCACCGGGTTCATCCGGTTGCGCGGGATCAGGTTGCCGGTAAACGGCGTCCGCACAAAGCGGCCGTCCACCTGTCGCGTGGTGAGCGGGTCATAAAGAAGGATGGGGCGGAGCGAGTTGTCGACGAGCTGCGAGAAATCGCCCTGCAATTCCCGCTCGGTGGGCACCGTCCAGATCTGTGTCTGCGGATTGCGCTCGCGCAGGCCTTCGAGCGAGATCATGAAGAACATTCGATTGCGTCCGTCGAAGACCTTCGGCACATAGAAGGGACCATCGACAGTGAAGCCGAAGGTGTTGTTCTTAAACTCGGGCTGCTTGAGGCCGATCGAGTTGCGCGAATAGCCGTTGGCGTTGAGGTTGTCGTTCTTGAAGAATTCGAAGAGCTGGCCGTGGATCGAGTTGCTGCCGGTGCGCAAGGTGACCGAGGTGACGCCGCCGCCGATGCGGCCGTATTGCGAGTCGTAGGAGTTGGTGAGGACGTTGACTTCCTGGATGGCGTTGAGAGCGGGAGCGAACGACGCGCTGCGGCTGCCGCGCGTCGAGGTGATGCCGTCCACGAGGGTTTCGTTCTCGCCGGAGCGTCCGCCGTTGATCATGATGCTGTTGATATTGCCGAACGCGTAGAGCTCGAAGGAGCCCCAGTAGCGGCTGCTCTTGGTGACGCCGGGCAAGGTGAACAGGAGTTGATAAAGGTTGCGCCCGCTCGATGGGATGTCCTCGACGAACTTCTGCTCGATGGTGGCGGCGCGGGAAGCGGTTTCGGTGGCCAGCGCCGAAGCCTCGCCGGTCACGGTGACGCTTTCGGCGACGGCGCCGAGCTCGAGACGCACATCGAGGTTCAGCCGGTCGACGGCGGAGAGCGCGAGGCCGTCGCGAACCGCTTTCTTGAAGCCGTCTTTCTCGGCGGTCAGCGTGTACTGGCCCGGCGGGAGGAAGCGCGTCAGATAGCGGCCGGATTCGTTGGTGAGGCCTTCGTAGGAGACTTTGCGCTCGATGCTGGTGACCAGAATCCTGGCGCCGGCGACAGGCGCGCTGGAGGGGTCGGTGACGAGGCCGGAGATGGTGGCGCGGTATTCCTGGGCCGAAGCAGGCAAAGCAAGGAGAAAGAGTAGCGAGGTCCTCATGGCCGGAGGATAGCAGATGCGGGGGGCGGGGGTCGCG
>JACQDF010000197.1 GCA_016201205.1 Acidobacteriota bacterium | reverse complement strand
CGCGGGGAGGGGTTGAAGCGAGGCTCCCGCACCAGAGTGACCGCCCGCTCGAAGGCGGATCCCTGGGCGGGCGGGAGGCCTGTATTGCCGTCGAAAAAGCCAAGCCAGGGCTGGCCCAGCGGCACGATGGCAGCGCGGATATTCGGAAACCCTCTGCCCTGCCTCCAGGCCCTCATCATGGCGTATGCGGTGGCCCAACAGGCCATGGTGTTGGGCTGGGCGTACAGGAATCTTCCGCCCGGAACTGTGCAATTGACGGCCATCTTTCTGCCTCCGGAAGTAGAGTCTCAAACATTAAAGCGGAAGTTGGCTTCCGATTCCATCATGAATGCCGTGTTGCGCTACCATCGTTCTCCATGAGCGCAATCCCCACCTGGGATGAATACTATCTCGAGATCTGCAAAGTGGTGGCCGCGCGGAGCAAAGATCCCAACACCAAGATCGGCTCCGTGATCGCCGGTCCGGCCCACGAGATCCGCACCACCGGCTATAACAGCTTCCCTCGCGGCATTCGAGACGACGTGCCGGAGCGGCTGGCGCGGCCGGCGAAGTATCTCTGGATTGAGCATGCCGAGCGCAACGCGATCTGCAACGCCGCCCGCTGCGGAACGCCTCTCGAGGGATGCACCCTGTACGTCGAGATCATGCCGTGCATGGATTGCGCACGCGCCATTGTCCAGGCGGGCATCCGCGAAGTTGTGATCTCCTCCCAACGGATGGAGCAATACTCGAGCGCTTATTACGATGAGCACTTCGGGATGGTCGAGGTTCTGTTCGAAGAGGCTGGAGTGCGGGTACGGCGACACGTGTCTACGGGTGCGCCAGCTCCCCTGCCAGCGGGATCAGCCGCTGGTACATGACCGCCGGGATGGGGCTCTGCCAGTGCCCGCTCAGCCTGGCGTAGCTCACGGCGCCCAGAAAGATCGTTGCCATCGCAGCCGCCATCACCCAGGCGGAAACAGAACGCCGCAGCAGCGCCACGCCCATGCCGAGGGCGCCTTCCGCCGGGCATGCCGCGATGCATTCCATGCAGCCGATGCATTCCGCCGAGCGGATCTGAACCAGCCGGTCCACCGCGAGCTGGCAAGGGCAGGCGTTGGCGCATTTCGCGCAGTCGATGCATGTCTCCGGATTCCGCCGGATGCGGAGCGGGCTCGCCAGCGCCGCCAGCCCCATCAAAGCGCCGTAAGGGCAGAAATAGCGGCACCAGAAGTTCTGAACAAAGACGCTGGCCAGAACGAACATGGCAAGCACGATCGCAGCCGTGGCGCTCAGGTGGCGGAAGAAATTCAGCATCTTCACGTCGGCGATGATCCCATACGGCGAAACGAGGAACGCCCGGATCGCCTCCACGGACATGCTTCCGACGGCGTAAAGAAACAGCCCAAGCAGAATGTACTTCAGGCTTCGCAGCGGAATGTCCAGCCATTTGGGAAGGCCGAAATTGCGGCCAAACGTCCCGCGCCCCAGTTTCCACAGGTACTCTGAAACCGTGCCCACCGGACAAAGCCACCCACAGAAGGACTTTCTGATCAGCAGAGAAATGGCCACGAAGGCGAGGAACAGGAACATCGCTGCCGGATGGATCAGGGGGATCTCGCCGGTCAGCAGCCAGTACTTTGTGTTCATCATGCCGGCGATCGGGAGCCAGCCCTCGATTCCAGCCGGCCTCTCCATACCGGCGACGCCGCCGGCCTCAAACTGGCGGACAAACAGGTAGAACTCGACGCCGATCCACACGTTCAGGGCAAGAAACAGCGCCTGCACGGTGCGCCGCAGGGGCTGGGATCGGTCACGGCCTGGCCTGCGAAAGCGCTTTTTCCGGCGCTCCGGAGAAAGGTTCGCTGCGATTCCACTTTCGGCCAACGCGGTCATATCCCAGCCTTAGGATAGGGGTTTGCCAGCCTGGCGTCTGTGACGGTGGTCACATCACTGCCTGAGGTCCACGACCACCTCTCCCTCCTTCATCACCCACCGCACCCGGTGCACGACAGCGCTGATGTCAGCCAGCGGATCGCCTTCCACAGCAACCAGATCCGCCAGATAGCCCGGAGCGACGGCCCCCAGCCGATCGGCCATGCCGATCATCTCGGCGGCGTTTCCGGTGGCCGTGGCGAGCGCTTCGGCCGGCGTCATCCCTGCCTTGACGAACCATTCGAGCTCCCGCGTGTTCTGGCCGAACATGTCGTTTACCGCATCCGAGCCCATCGCGATGCGGACGCCCGCTCGAAATGCCTTTCGCGTGGTTTCCAGATTCCGTCCGATGAACTCCTCGAGTTTCTTCCCGGTATCGGCGGGCCAGCCCATCGTGGGTGCGATGTCCCGGTAGTAACGGTTGTGGTCAATGGTGGGGACATAGAAGACGCCGCGGCGCACCATTTCGCGAATCGTGTCGTCGTCCAGCTCAGCGGGATGTTGCACCGAGTCCGCTCCGGCGCGGACCGCGTCGCGCGCGGCCGCGGGCCCGTAGGAATGGACCGTGATCTTTCTGCCGAGCTTGTGAGCTTGCTCCACTGCCGCCGCGATCTCGTCGTAGGAGAACGTGGGATCTCCGCTCACATCGTTGTACGAGCCGGTGGAGGCAAACAGCTTCACAAAGTCCGCGCCGGCCTCCACCTGGTTGCGGACCGCCTGGCGGATCTCCTCGGGCCCCTGGGCGCTGCGTCCGATGCCGTGGACGCACACAAACATGCGCGGCCCGCGCATGTGCCCTTCTCGAATCAGGTCGCGCATCGTCAGGCTGGCGTCGCCCGCCGCGTGCAGATCCCAGACCGTGGTCACGCCGGTTTCGAGCGTTTTCGCGGCGTTCTCGCGAGCCAGATAGACGCGCGCGCTCGAAGGCCAGGCTGCGCCGCCCGGACGCGGCTTGCGCACGTAGGTCATGTGCGTGTGCACGTCAATCAGGCCCGGCAATCCCGTGTACGCGAGCAAATCGATGCTTTTTGCCGAGGAAGGCAGCGGCTGGGAGGCGCTTGTGACCGCCTGAATCCGGCCGCCTTCAATGAGAACCGCGGCATTCCGATGCGTCTGGCCGCGCCCGTCCACAAGCGTTCCGAACCGTACCGCTGTCATCTGAGCGAAACACCCCCATGCGGCCAGCAAGAGCCACGCCAATCGCTTCATGGCTCAGTTGAAATTCGCAGTCACGGCTTGCGAGGCGCCCTGCGAGTTCGTCAGCGTCACCCCAACCGAGGCGATCGCGGAGGCGTCGCCCTGCACATTGAATTGCTGCGTGAGCGTGAACTGGCTGCCAAACTGCCTCGACTGCTCGCTTTCGTACCAGCGCCGCGCGCCATCGCCGAGTTGCACCGTCAGCTCGGTTGTCTGAAGCGAGCTGCCGGGCGAAGGTGTGAACTGGAAGCGCCCGGCAGTGACTTCGCGCGAGGTGGCGTAGGCGACGATCACGACTTCGAGGCCGCCCGGCACGCGCCGCGCCTGCACGCCGCCCAGCACCGGAGCCGCCCGGCTGACTCTGGATACCACGGGAGCCGGCGACGGGGTTATGTTCTGCCCCTGAGCGCGCAAGGTCACCGCCAGCGTGATGCTTCCCGACACCGTACCTGTTTGCATGCCGAATCCCTGCGGCAATTGAGCCTGCGTGCTGTTGGCGGGAATCACGAAATCGATGGTGCGGCCGCCGGTGCTGAACGCAATCGCCGGATCGTCGGCCGGAACGGCGGCGTCCGATGTAAAGCTCAGCGTCATGGTCGCATTTATCGGCACCGGATACAGCGCGCCGGCGGCAACACTGAGCCGCGGCTGCTGCGCGGGCTGCACCACATCCGGCGGCAATCCGGTGATGACAACGGAAGGCGCAGCCGGCAGCAGCACCACCAGTGTCAAAGCCAGCGAAGCCACGGCAGCCCGACTATCGGCTACCTGCACCGTCAAGTTGAAGCTGCCCGCTGCCTGCGGCGTTCCGCTGATGACGCCGGAAGCGTTTAGGGTGAGACCGGAAGGAAGGCTGCCCGACGTCAGCGACCAGGAATACGGCGCCTGGCCCCCCGTGGCTGCCAGCGTCTGTGCATATTGCACACCGGCCGTCGCCGCCGGCAGCGACGTCGTGGTGATACTCAACCCGGGCACGACCGTCATCGCCAGCGCTTTGGTCGCGGTCGCATTCTGGCTGTCGGTCACCACGACGGTGAAGTTGAACAGGCCCGCTGCCACCGGTGTGCCGGAAATGACGCCGTTGGGGTTGACGACGACGCCGAGCGGCGGCGTGCCACCCGACGCCAGCGTCCAGGCATACGGAGGCGCGCCTCCGGATGCTGCCAGCGTTTCGCTGTACGGCAGGCGCACGATGGCATTCGGCAGCGGAGATGGCGTCAGGATCACCAGCCGCCCGGACACAACCAGCGTGAACGCCTTGGTCGCCGTCTGTTGCACGGCATCGGTCACCTGCACGATGAAGCTATAGCTGCCGATGGCAGTGGGCGTGCCCGAGATCACACCGCCGGCAGGGGTCAGCGCCAGCCCGGCGGGCAGTGAGCCTATCGACAGGGACCACACGTATGGCGGCGTGCCGCCGCTGGCAATGAGTGTCTGCGAATAGGCGATCCCTTCGGAGGCTGCCGGCAGCGCAGTCGCGGTCGTGATGATCAGCCCTTCGACGACGATCAGAGTGAACTGCCGGGTGGCGGAGGCGCCGGTCGCATCCTGAACGCGCACGGTGAATGTGTAGCTGCCGCCGGCGGATGGCGTCCCACTGATGACGCCGGTCGCCTGGTTCAGCGCGAGCCCGGGCGGCAGGCTTCCGAGCGATGTGGTCCACTGCAATGGCGGCGCGCCTCCCGAGGCACTGAGCGTCTGATTGTAGGGGGCGCCGGTGGCTGCATTCGGCAGCGTCGAGGTGGAAATGCTAAACGCGGGCGAATTGATCGCCATTGTGAATGTCCGGCTCGTCGTCGCCCGGATTGCGTCGGTCAATTGCACCGTGAAATTGTAAGAGCCAGCGATGGTGGGCGTGCCCGTCAGTTGACCGGTGTTCGTGATCGGCCCGATGCCTGGCGGCAACTGGCCGCCGGTCACGCTCCAGGTGAGCGGCGCGGTTCCTCCTTGCGCCGCCAGCGTGAATGAGTACGGGACACCGACAACGCCGTTCGGAATGGTTGTGGTGGCAATCGAGAATCCGGCCGAGGCGAGCACCGTCATGGTGAACTGGCGGGTCGCCGAGCCGCCGGCCGCATCCTGAACGCGCACGGTGAATTCATAAGTCCCCGGAACGGTTGCCGTGCCGGAGAATACGCCAGTGGTCGCGCTGAGCACGAGTCCCTGCGGCGCAATCCCGATGATCGACCATGTGTACGGCGGTGTCCCGCCGCTGGCAGTCAGCGCCGTGGAATAGGGCGCGCCAATGCTTGCGTTGGGCAGCGACGTCTGCTGGATGGTGAGCCCGCCGGCGCCGGATTGCGAGATGGTGATCGTGAAGGGCCTGGTCGCCCTGACGCCCAGCGAGTCAGTGACTTCCACGACAAAGTTGTAGGGGCTTCCGATGGTCGTCTGAGGAATGCCGTTGAGAATGCCCGTTCCGCCATCCAAGCTAACCCCGACTGGTAATGCCCCGCTGGTCACGGCCCACGTGCGCGGTGTGAGCCCGCCATCGGCCATGAGTGCAACCAGGTATGCAACTCCCACTGTGCCTGCCGGCAAAGAAGGCGTTGTGATCGTCAGCGCGCGCTGCGCGAACACCGGCCCCGCCATGGCTACCCAAAGCCATGTCAGCGCATTCCTTGCAATGGATCTCATGCAGTCTACAGCCACCTATCGTGGAGGACCGAAGCTCGAACCACCCGCCGAGATGCTGGTTGGATTGCTCGGCGGCGGCGCGCTCGATTTGCTTCCACTCCGCGTCACCCCCACTGCCACGGCTGCCCCGGCGCCCCCGAGAATCGCCACCAGGAGAGCCGTCTTCCCTCCGCCCCCGCCCGATTTCTGCGGGGCGACATTGGTTTGATGAACCACCGCACGCGCCGTCTGCTGCTGATAAGACGCCACAACCCGGATCTCGAATTCGCCCACCACATTGTTGGGTTTCATCCCGCGCCCGACAGCCATCCCGTCCGGGCCCGTGGTCACGGTGATCGAATTACCCGCTGGAAACAGAGCGCTTGCTCCCAATTCCGGCAGCAGAAAAAACACCTGCGCACCCTGGACCGGCTGGTCACCCGCGTCCAGCACAACGACCACCGGATCCTTCGCCCGGCCAGTCCTGATGTTATTGAGCGCCCCCTCGCCTTCTTTCACCGTCACCTTGATTGCCGAGGCGGCCTCCTGGCTGAGCCCGGTTTCCGGGCGCAGCCCCAGAACGAGCAGCATCGCCAGCCAAACCGCCTGCCGCCGTCCCGGCAGCGAAGAAATAGTAATGGAAGTCATGGGATCCTCCATGGATCGTCCGCGGCACAGGCCGGGCGACTACCGTGCGCACTTGAGAACCGAACGAGGGCAGGTCCGGCAGTGGGACGATTATACCGCATGGGAGGCGATCACAAGAAGCCCTGTATTCTGTGCTACTTTCGTTATGACGCCTATGATCCCGGCGGAAAGCAGGATCGACGCGGGCATCTGGAGTGTCCCGGGCCGCGCCACGGTCATTGAGTATTCAAGACCGGTTCTCCAAGGCATTCTAAACCACGTCTGGGAAGCCTTTGATGCGTACCTGGACGGCGGGTACGAAGTGGGCGGGGTACTGTTTGGACGGCACGAAGGCTCGATGGTACGCATCCTGGCGTTTCGGCCGCTCCCGATGGATCCGCCGCCGCCCTCTTTTGTGCTTTCCCAAGCGGATGAAAAGACGCTGGCAGCGTTGATCCGCGACGCCAGGACGGATCCCGAGCTGGCCGGAATGGAGCCCGCCGGCTGGTATCATTCCAAGAACCGCAGCGAAATTTTCCTTTCCGAGGCCGACGTTGACCTCTACGACCGGTTCTTTCCAGAGCCCTGGCAAGTCGCGCTGGTTCTTCGTCCCAGTTATGGCGAGCCGGTCCGCGCCGGGTTCTTCTTCCGGGAGCCGGATGGCTTCCTCCGCACGGACCGAAGTTACCTGGAATTCGCATTGGACGCGCCTCTGAGCCGGCGGGTGCTTCGCAAAACACCCCCGTGGCAATTCAAGCAAACCGAACCTGTTGTCGCCTCTCTGCCGACACTGGAACGATATGGCTTACCTCCGGGGCCCGAAAGACCGGAAAGAACATGGCGGGCCAGGAACTGGATTGTCCTGCCGGCCGCGCTGGCCTTGGTTGTGGCCGGAATCCTGAGCGTGCTCTGGCTCCGGCAGGCGCCACCGCTGCTCGGGCTCCAGGTCTTCCAGAAAGACGGCGATCTGCTGATCTACTGGGATGCGCAAAGTCCGGCGGTTCAAGAGGCCACCGAGGGCGTCCTGTTCATCGTTGACGGCGGAAAGCGCACCGACCGGCCGTTGAGCCGGAGCCAGTTGCGCCAGAGCCCGCTGGTATGGCGGCCGCAGTCCGGCAGGATCGACGTTCGGCTGCGAATCCAGTTGCCCTACCGGCGGACGGCGCAGGAGACGTCAACATTTCTGGCGCATCCGGACCAGTCCAGACCCTCGCCAGAGCTGATTCGGGCCCGGATCGAAAAGCTGGAAGCGGAACAGCAAACGATCGATCTGGGCCTGAAATTCATCGAGAAGCAGCGCCGGCGAGAACAGATCGAAGCCAGGATCGGGCAGCTCACACAGGCGCGCGAGACGCTCTCCGCCATCCGGAAGCAGAAGCCGGCTCCTAAACGCCTGCTCTTGCCCTCCCCGAAACCAGCGCTTCCAGGAGACTTGCCAGCGGCGCCTGAAATTGCGCTGACAACTTCGGCACAGGCGCCCCTGATTGCGATCCCGCAGCCTGAGGTTCGCGTCCGGCCTCCCACCGAAACACCCCAGCCTGCGCCGCCTTTCGTTCCCTCAGCCGCGCCGGCTAAACCTGTCCTTCCGCCGCCGGCCCCGGCGGCCGCCGCCGCCAGACCCGCTCCCGGCGGACCGCTTGCCGGCAAGATCATCTGGATCGGCGATCTTCCACGCGATGCCGTGCTCACGATTGCCGGGCGGAAGCCGTCGCGCGGCTTTGTCAACAGTGAATTGCCCGGAGTCCCGGTGCGCGTCGGCGCCTATGCTGCCGAGATCTCCGACGACGGTCTGCGCATCCTGACGCCGAATCCGAAATCCGCCGGGCAGGCCAAAGTCGAGCCACCCAGCGCCGCCAACGGCTGGACACGGACACAATATGTCTATGATGCCAGGTCCGCGCGGGATGTCATCGTCGAGCAGATGCCCGGGCCGCAAGACTATCGCCGTGTCGTTTTGCGGGCCGGGCCGCGGAAGCTGTCCGCGATTGTGATCGAGTGGCAGGTGATCCAGCCGTGAAGCTCCTGGCGTTCACCACGCTGGCTTGCTTGTTCGCCTCCGCCCAAGGACCCGTGCGGCCGGATTTCCGAAAAGCGGAGCAGTCTTTCAACCAGGCACGGAAGCTGGAAAACGCGAACCAGTATCCTCAGGCGATCGAGGCTTTCAGCGACGCCATCCGGAACGCCCCGGATTTCGCCGCCGCCTTCCGGCATCGCGGCCGGCTGCGGAGCCTGGCAAGTCAGGATCGGGAAGCGCTCGCTGATCTGAATAACGCCATCCGCCTCCAGCCGGATGACGCCGAGGCGTATCAGACGCGCGCCGAGGTCCTCTTAAAGCTCGGCGAGCCGGAAAAGGCGATCAAAGATTTTGACCAGGCCCTTGCTTACAAGCGGGAGCGGGCGGAAGTGTACAACGGCCGCGCGGCCGCGTATGCCGCGCTCAAGCAGGATCGGAGGGCGGTCGAGGACTACACCAAAGGCATCCGCCTTCGCCTGGACCGCCCCGAGCCCTACAAGGAACGCGGCCTGGCATACGCCAGACTGAGCCAGTTTCAGGAGGCGATGGACGATTTCACACGGGCTGTTGAATACAGTCCGGGGTTCACCCAGGCCTGGGTCGAGCGCGCCTTTGTTCAGGGCCAGATGGGCCAGTTTGCCGGCGCCGTCAAGGACCTCGACCGCGCCCTTCAGCTTGATCCGGAGCCGGCGCGAGCGTACGGGCTGCGCGGGGAAGCGTACCGCCGTCTGGGCGAGTTCAGCAAAGCGATCGAGGATTACGGCAGGGCCATCGAGCGCGACAAGGAGAATGCGGAGCTGTATCTGGCCCGCGGCTACACCTGGATCGAGCTGAAGCAGTTTGAAAAAGCGCTCGCCGACCGCGATTCCGCCGTTCGCTTGCGGCCCGATTACGCCGAAGCGTATGTGGCTCGCGGCGGCTCATACCATCTGGTCGGCCAGCATGAAAAAGGCCTGGCGGACCGCACGACGGCGATTCGTCTGAAGCCTGGCATGCCGGAGGCGTGGCTCGCTCGTGGGAGCGCTTATTACCTGCTCGGCGATTTCGAGCGCGCCGCAAGCGATCTCAAGGAGGCAGCACGGCTCGATCCCAATTTCGCGGAGGCCAAGGCGATCCTCGCCAAGGCGGAGCAAAAAGTGGCGGCCATGAAGCGCGCGCCGGAGCCTGAGCAAGCCCGGTCGGCGGCGGCGCTTCCTCTTGCTTCCGCGCCACAACAGCAGCCAAAGCCGGTGCGGCCCGCGAGACAGACCGCGTCGGAAGCAGAGGCGTTGCACAAGCGTGGGCGGGCGCTGATGCAGGCGGGCGATTACCGCCAGGCCATCGAAGCGCTGACCGACGCCATCCAGCTCAAGCCGGATCATGCACAGGCGCTGAACGCACGCGGATTCTGCTCTCTGATGCTCAGGGATCATGCGAAGGCAGCCGCCGATTTCGACGCCGCCATCCTGCTGAATCCGAAATACGCCAACGCGTATCACAATCGCGGGGCCGCCCGGAAGGCGATGGGCGACCTGGCCGGCGCGGAAGCGGACTTCGCCAAAGAGCGCGAATTGCAACGCTGATGCGCCACTGGAGGAATGTATGAAGTGGCTCTTGATCGCAGTTACCTCCGCCGCCGCGCTGGCGGCGTTTCTCTGGATCGCCGGTTCCTTGCTGCCCAAAAGCCATACTGCCTCTCGCGCCCTGCGGCTGAAGCAGCCTCCCGAAGAGGTCTGGAAGGCAATCACCGACCGGACCGCCATGCCATCGTGGCGCCCGAATGTGGCTGCGGTCGAGCGGCTGCCCGACCAGAACGAACACGAAGTCTGGCAGGAGGTGTACAAGAACGGCTGGAAGTCTCCGCTGGAAACGGTGGTCTGGGAGCCGCCCTGGCGGCTTGTTGGCAGGATCGCCGATCCCAATCTCGCGTTTGGCGGCACGTGGACGTACGAGATCACACCCGCCTCCTCCGGGTGCGCGCTGAAGATCACCGAAGAGGGCGAAGTCTACAACCCGGTTTTCCGGCTGTTCTCGCGCTTCTCGGATCAACGGCGGACGATCACGGAGTACCTGACCTCGCTGGCGCGCAAGTTCGGCGAGGCGGCGGATTTTGAGAATTAGAAACGGTAATCCGGAGGCTTGATCCCGGCGGCGCGCAAGTACACCTCGGCCTGCCCGCGGTGATGCGTCGTGTGATTGAACATGCCCAGCACGAGCTGGCGGCCGGTCACCTCCGGCCGGCCGTACCAGTCCACCTGATAGCTCTTGGCCATCTGCTGCGCCGTGAACTTGGGAAGCAGCGCGATCGAGAAGTCGAAGGACTGCCGCAGCACCTGAATGATCTCGGCTTTGGTCATGCGCTCATGGATCCTGAAGGCAGGCGGGCGGACGCCGCCGATCTGAGAGAAGCGCACCGCCTGCGAGGAAGCGATGTGGATCATCAGGCCGCCGAACGTCATCTGCTCCGGATTCGGCCGAAAGGCGTATTTTTCTTCCGGCATCAATTCGGCGACGGCGATGGTGAATTCCCTGGACGTGCGCCAATTCTGAATGAATTCGTCGTTGGTGCTGGCAAGCTGCGCCCAGACGGGCATCGGCAGAGCGATCAGCAGAAGTGAGCGGGACAGAGGATGCACGGGCAATCATTGTAACTCCTGGAACTGAAGGCAGGCGAGTGCGCGCGGCGTGATGCGGTGGTAGCATATGGGCCATGCCAGATACGTCGCGCCGCCGCTTTCTGAAAACCGCGCCGCTGGCGGCTGCCGCCCCGGCAGCGCCGGCGTCTGCCGCGGACACCGCAAAGTCCGATCGAAAGCCCTATCGCCGCGCCAGATTTGCTCCCGATGGCGCGCCGAAAAAGATCAGCGAAAGCCTGTGGGTGTTCGCCGACACCTGCAACGTCTACGTGGTGCGCGCGGGGAACCGCTGCGTGCTGATCGATTTCGGCTCGGGCAAGATCCTCGATCACCTGCGTGAGATGGGCGTCACGCAAGTGGACTGGGTGCTTCACACGCACCATCACCGCGATCAGTGCCAGGGAGACTATCGAGCCGTCGAGCGTGGCATTCCGATCGCCGTGCCCGCGCATGAGCGGCACCTGTTCGCTGATGCCGAGAATTTCTGGCGCAACCGCCGCGTTTTCCACCTCTACTATGTGCGCAACGACTTCAACACCATCACCGAGAACATCCCGGCGGCCAGGGCGCTGGCGGACTACTCGATGTTCCGCTGGGAGCAGGGGAAGATGGATTTCTTCGTGCTGCCCACGCCGGGGCACACCCTGGGTGCGATCACGCTGCTGGCCTCGGTGGATGGAAAAAAGACGGCGTTCAGCGGCGATCTGGTGTACGCGCCCGGCAAGATCGCAACGCTGTTCGATACCCAGGTCAACTATGGCGGGGCCGAGGGGATTGACCTGGGCATCTACTCGCTGGCGCGCCTGCGCGAGCAGAAGCCGTCGCTCGTCTGCCCGTCGCATGGAGAGCCGCTGGCCGGCCCCGACTCCGGCATCGCCGAGACCATCCGCAGGCTGACGGATTACTACCGCTTCCAGACGGGCAATGATCCAAGCGAAGAGAACCGGCCCTATGCGGTGAGCCCGCACCTGATCTGCCATTATCAGACTACGTCGTCTTTTTACGCAATTGTGAGCAACAGCGGCAAGGCGATGTTCATTGATTACGGCTCGGCGTCCGGCATGCACTTCGGAAACTTCGAGCGTGCGACGGCCACCACCGATCGCATCCGCTTTGTCGAGCACAACATCGACAACCTGAAGCGGAACTTCGGCGTCAAATCCGTCGACGTGGCCATGCCGAGCCACATGCACGACGATCATATGAACGGCTTCCCGCACCTGAAGCGGCATCATGGAACAAAAGTGTGGTGCTACCAGAACATGGTGGACGTGTTCCAGAATCCGCGCGGCCACAACCTGGGCTGTATTCTCGGCGAGCCGTTCCAGGTGGACCGAGCCTTCCGCCACGGAGAAAAATTCCGCTGGGAGGAGTTCGAGTTCGAGATGACGCACTCGCCGGGCCACACCGAGTACCAGATGGCGCTGTTCGTCACCATTGACGGCAACCGCGTGGCGTTCACCGGCGACGCATTTTTTCCGAACCCGCGCAACGACGGAACGATGCGGCACAACCTGATTTTCCGCAACCATGTCGAGAACGACAGCCACATGAAATCCATCCGCAATCTGATCGACCATGAACCGTCGCTGATCGCGCCGGGACACGGCAGGGCGTATCCGGTGGACAAGGCGATCATGCTGGCGACGGAGCAGAAGTTGCGCAGGCAGCAGCAGTTCTTCTTCGATCTGCTGCCGGAAGGGGAGACGGATTTCGGGCTGGATCCGAGCTGGGTGAAGATCTATCCTTATCAGATGCTGATCGCCCCGGGGGCGACCCAGCAGGCCGAAGTGCGCGTGCAGAACTACCGGCCTGGCCCCATGAAGGTCGAGGTGGCGCTGATTACTCCTTCCGAATGGCGCGTCGAGCCGGACGTGCTCGAGTTCGAAGTGCCCGCGAAAGGACACGGCAAGAAGAGTTTCACCATTGCGATTCCGAAAGGATGGAGCGCGCCGTCGCCGCGGCTGGCGATCGCCGCCGACGTGCGCGCGGGCGGCAGGTATCTCGGGCAGATTACGGAGGCGGTCGTTGATCTGGCGGGGGCGTAAGCGATCACTTCTGCATCAACTCTACGCTCTCGCGAACGCGTAGGCCAAGCACGCGGGCGACCTCGCGGATTCGCGCGAAGCTGGCGGTCATGTAATCCGTAGCCTCGTACCGTTGGATCTGCTGCGGCTTGACGCCCAAACGTGTTGCCAGATCATCCTGGGTCAGCCCCGCCGCGATACGCGCTTGAATCAGCGCCCTGGGAAGTTCTTCGAGCGATTCCAGCTCGAGAACCTTCCGCTTGCCCGCCTTCAGCGTTTCGTATTCGCGAAGTTCCCTTTCGAGATCCTGCAACTGGCTTCTGATCCCAGCCTGCTGCGCCTCCCAGAGCTTCGGATGAACACCCTTGGGTCGTGTCGCTGCCGCCAGCTCCTTGAGCGTCGCCCGGAACCTCGCCGCTTGAGCCTTGGTGATCTTGTGTTGCCGCTCGTTCTTGATCACAACCCAACCTCCCTTAAGTCCGACCTTACGATCCCCTTCGGTCGACCGGTCTCTTTGTCCATCTGGAAGAACTCCCCCAATCTGGCCAAGTCGCCAATGAATTCCGGCTGGCAGCCTCCCCTCACGATCAAGCTCGGGTAACATTGTACCAACCCTACAATAATGTTGTGTTGTGCCTCAGGTCAGGTGGTCTCAGTCCGGCTTTTCTGTAGTTATTTATCAATAACTTTGGCGGTGAGGGTGGGATTCGAACTCTCCCGTCGCCTTGGCGATGTGTAAGTTACGGATTCCTCGTTGCCGGGAGAGCCACAAGTGCCAGGGCTGTCGTCGCGCATTGCCCACCATTGCCCACGGCGCGAACCCGGACCGAAATTAACGCCGGTCCTTGATGCGGCCAGTCAGCGAACGCAGGAATGCAAGAAGGTCCCGCTTTTCAGTAGCGGTAAGACGCAGCGGATGAATCTCAGGATCAAGGCCTGGACTCTGATTGCCTCCGCGATCGTAATATTCGATCACTTCTTCCAGGGTGGCGAGACTGCCGTCATGCATATAGGGCGCAGTGCGGGCGATCTCACGGAGCGTCGGCGTTTTGAAGTTGCCCTGACCTGCCCCAGCATCGGTGAGCCGACCGTCACGCCAGGCGACGCCCGTGTTGTGCAAACGTTCGTCGGTGAAGTTGGGACCGACATGGCAGGCAGTACAGTTGGCCTTTCCACGGAAGAGTTGCAGTCCGGCTTGTTGTTCGGGAGTAAGCGCGGCGCGGTCGCCGTTGATGAAGCGGTCGAACGGTGAGTCGCCGGAGAGAATTGATCGGACGAAGCTGGCGAGGGCGCGCGCGATCTCGCCGGGCGGTAGGCTGACGCGAGTGGCGGCCTCGGAGAGCGGCAGGTCCATTTCGTTGGAGTCCTCGATGGGCTTGAGGACTTGTTCTTCTAGCGTAGCCACGCGTCCGTCCCAGAAGAACAAGCGGCCGTAGCCGCGATTGATCAGAGCAGGAGAGTTGCGCCGCCCCTTCCGCTGGAAGACGCCGACGGCGAGGGCGCGGCCGTCGGAGAAGGCGCGCTCGGGGTCGTGGCAGGACGAACAGGAGACGGAGCTATCGCGCGAGAGGCGGCGGTCAAAGAACAACCGCCGCCCCAGGGCGATCTTTTCGGCAGTAAGCGGGTTGTCCTCGGGGGCTGGCAAGTAGAGGTCCAGTCCCAGAGGAATCGCGAGGAGAAGAAGAATCATCGACTCGCGCTCTTGGTAGGAAGAGATACTTCCAACGCCCAGACTTCCATTTCGCGCTTGCCGGCCATGAAGGCTACGTAACGGCCGTCGGGACTGAACCGTGCCCCAATCGGGTTCACGATGTCCCAACTGCTGGCGTCGAGATCGAGCTTACGCGGAGCGCCGCCGGAGACCGGAACCAGCCAGAGTTCACTCCGAACCCCGGCTTCGCCGCCGGTGGAGCTATTCCGCGCTAGGGAACGCGTGGCAGATGTCAACCTCTTGGTGACCACCAACGCGCTGCCGTTCAACGTCCACGAAAGCACCACATTCCTCACCAGCGACTCAGGTTCCTGAACGCGCAACAATTCACGGGGTTCGCCTCCGCTGGTGGGAACCACTGCAAGGACGGACTCCTTGATGATATATGCGGCGAGACGGCCATCAGGAGAGACTGTTATTCCCCAGGAGCCTGCCGGAGTCGAAAGGATCTCTCTCGCGCTCCCTGTCGCAAGATCCCATTCGACCACCTTTCCGGCTCGGTTCGCTAAGAAGACCTTCCGGCCATCGGCCGACGATCCCGCGACCCCGCGGGGGGCCTCGGTGATAAGGGTCGTGCTGCCGCTGCTGGCATCGATCAGGTAAACGCCCCTCCGCCCTTTCAAGTCGGTTCCATCTGTGAGGAAGGACCGTCCATCAGGAGACCACCGTGGAAACCCAAGATAGTGCAATGCCGGTCGCAGCTCACGTAGCTGGCCGGTCTCCATATTGCGAATGGAGATCGTGCAAGGGCCGCCTCCGAACTTTCCACAATCGACAAAGGCTAGGAACTTGCCGTCTGCCGACCAATCGGGACTGCCGAGGCTGGGGAAGCGCTGCAGTCCTTGAGGCGCGGCGAGGAGCTTGCCTGCGGCGAGATCAACCGAAGCGAAGTGGACATCGGAGTCCCCGACCATTTTTGCTACATAAAGTACACCGTCAGCCGTGAGACCCTGGATCCATGGGGAGCCGAAATCCGGCTTCACATATGCCGGCCTGCCAAGCGTCTTTCCGTCCGTGAACGGCTGCACCCACAGGGCGCTGGATCCCGCGCGATCGCTGGAAAACAGAAGATGGCTGCCATCTCGGGAGAAGCCCACAAGCCTGTCATCGGCGGGATGCGCAACCAGAGTGCTTCCACGGCTGCCATCGATCGCCACGGAGAAGACATCGTGGTTCCTGGGGTTGTCGTCTTGAGTCAGGTCGTAGACGACGAACTTGCCGTTGCTGGAGAAACAAATGTTCTCCGGACCGCGCCAGTTGACCGACCGGAGGACGCGCAGCTGACCATCTGGAACCGAAACCAGGCCGATCTGGCTGGACCGGTCGGTTCGCTCGACGAGCACGGCGATCCACTTGTTATCGAGCGACCAGTCGAAGGGGCGAATTGAACTGATCTCGCCACTGCCCAGCAAACGCCGGGGTTCACCGATGGAGGTCCCGTGGAAATCCGCAAGGAAGAGGCTG
>JACQDF010000196.1 GCA_016201205.1 Acidobacteriota bacterium | reverse complement strand
CTTCACGGATTGCAATACGAGTTTCCGATTCCGATCACGCCGGGCCGAAATCTCGCGCGTTCAGCGCTCGAATCTCCGCGGCCATCCCCTCGACGGTCAGATCACCGGCAGCGTAGCGAGCAAAGATGAGCATCGCGGATGCAGTAGGCTCAAGCCCCTCGAGTCGCACGGAAGCCACGGCGCGAACGACACGAGCCTCGCGCTCGCTACGTTCCCGTTCGGTGATCTCCGCAGGACTGCCAGCCATAAACTCTACCCGTATCACATCAGCACCGTACTCGGCCGGTCGCCAGTCTCCAATCGGCCTACGCAAGCGTTCATCTTCACGGATTGCAATACGAGTTTCCGATTCCGATCACGCCGGGCCGAAATCTCGCGCGTTCAGCGCTCGAATCTCCGCGGCCATCCCCTCGACGGTCAGATCACCGGCAGCGTAGCGAGCAAAGATGAGCATCGCGGATGGGCCAAGCTCTTTAGGCTGCGCAGTGCGGCGAAGAATACCCTACTGTCAAAGCCCTCAAGGGATTCGGCGGGCGATCCGTGCTTGAGATCGTGGCGCACGACGAAGGCGATGCCTACCGGGCGGCTAGCCGCGGCTAGCCGCAGCGGAACAGGACTACAAGAGAAAGGCAAATTGAGATGAGGAAGAACAACAGAATCCGAGTCAGACAAGGCAGCGGCAACGTGTTTCGAGACCTCGGGTTTCCCAATCCCGAACGTGAGGAGATCAAAGCCCGGCTTACACTCCAGATCTACCGGATCATCAAAGCCCGCAAGCTTACCCAGACGGCGGCGGGAGAAATACTCGGCATCAAACAACCTCACGTTTCCGGTCTCATGCGTGGGCAGTCTGGCAACTTTTCCATTGAGCGGCTGATGGAGTTCCTGACCGCGCTCGGACAGGACGTTGAAATCACGGTCAGGCCGACGCGAAAGGAACACGGAGACGTGTCTCTTGTGCTCGGGTAATTCTTTCCCGCCGACGGATAGTTACTGAACCACGGAGGTCACCAGTACCGTGTCCTCCAAACTCCTCGGGCCGCGCGCCATCCGCCGCAGCCCGTTCGCGATAGTGCGCCACGAGGTCGCCCAAGCCCAACGTGCGGCGGCTGCTCTCGGTTTTGGGCCGGCCCAACTCCTGGCGCCAGACGCGCTGCTCAATTCTGATCGTGCCGGCCTCGAAGTCGACGTGCTTCCACATCAAGCCCAGCGCCTCCGAAATGCGCGCGCCTGTCGCGATGCAGGTCTCGACGATCAGACGATACGGCTGCTCCAGTCGCGCCAACACGCGGGCGGTCTCCTCAAAGGTCAGGATCCGGCGTTCGTAGGTAGGTGTAGCGCTTTCTGCCGAGTTTGGCCTGGTTGGCCGGGCTGCGCGGCCTTCTTCCCACAGTCCGTGTCCCTCGGCGTACGGGAACGGTAGCGGCGGTGACCAGCGCGGTCGAGGCCGGCGCGCGGGCAGTCGGGAAGAAGGGGATGCTGGTGAACAAGATCGTGATCGCGCATCCGCGCCAGGAGCTGCTGAGCGAGATGATCTGAGGCGAAGTACAATGGCAGAGTGAAGCTCACCACTCGCCGCCGTTTTTTGAGCGCGCCGGCGCTGGCCGCGTGTGCAACGCGGCTCGCCGCCGCCCAGCCATCCCAAATCAAGCTCGGCGTCACCACCGACGAGATCGACGAGGATGTCGCCACGGCAGCGCGCTTTCTCCGCGAGTTCTCGCTCGGCTACGCCGAAGTGCGCAACATCTGGGGCAAATACAACACGGCCCAGCCGCTCGAAAAGATCCACGGGGCGAAGGCCATTTTCGACGAACACAAGATCCGGACTTCGGTGCTGGGGACAGCGTTTTTCAAGATTCCTCTGCCGCCGGACACGCCACGGGGACGCGCGGTGCTGGACAACCAGTTTGCGCTGCTCGATGGCGCGATGGAGCGGGCAAAGATCCTCGGGACGGACAAGATCCGGATCTTCGCGTTCACTTATGAGAAGGGCGAAACACCGGACGCGGCCAGCTACGACCGCATTTACGAGCTGGTCGGTGAAGCTGCCCGCCGGGCAAGGGTGCGCGGGTTCCGGCTGGCGCTCGAGAACGTCGGGGGCAGCTACGTATCGACAGGGGCCGAAGCGGCCCAGCTTCTGAAATCGCTTCACAACGACAACCTTGGCCTGACGTGGGATCCGAACAACGCCGGCGCTTCGGGCGAAAAGGCTTTCCCGGACGGCTATCGCAAACTCGATCCAGCGCGGATCTTCCATGTGCATCTTCGCGATTACCGGCGCGCGCCGGACGGCAAGTACGAATGGTGCGCGGTCGGGGAAGGAGAAATGGACAATGTCGGGCAGATCCGCTCCCTGTTGCGGGCAGGTTACAAAGAAGCGTTCACGCTGGAAACGCACTGGAAGAGCCCGCAAGGCAAAGAGCACGCCAGCCGGACTTCGCTGACGGCGCTGTTGAAGGTGATTGCGGAGGTGTAGAGGCGCAATCGGAGGGGATTGATTCAACCCTTCATCTGCGCCAGCAGCCACGTGCGCGCAAAATCCCAATCGCGCCGCACAGAAGCAGTGGACAGGCCTAGCGTCTCAGCTACCTCTTTTTCCGTAAGTCCGCCGAAGAAGCGAAGTTCGACCACCTGGGCCGCGCGCGGATCGAGATTCTCCAGCTTCCGCAACGCCTGGTCGAGCGTTTCGATATCCGTTCCCGCCGGCTCCGCCGCGCGGTGATCGGCCACCTGCAAGTCCACACGGACGCCGCCGCGCTTCTGAGCCGCGCGGGCGCGCGCGTGATCGACGAGCAGATTGCGAAGCTGGCGGGCGGCGAGGGCCATCAGGTGGCCGCGATCCCGGATGGCGGGCGGAGCGCCTGAGAACAGGCGCAGATATAACTCGTGCACAAGAGCAGTGGGCTGCAACGTGTGCCCCGGCTTCTGCGCACGAAAGTAGTGAGCGGCCAGGCGGCGCAGCTCCTGATACAGAATCGTCATCAACTGCTGACGCGCCTCTTGATCTCCGTTCTGCCATGCGCGCAGCAAAGCGGTGACGTTGGACTGTGCCTGCTCCATTCGACAAGTGTATACTGGGGCACCGGAGGCGGAATGGACCGCACAGTCGACGCGCAGCGGCTCGGCGAGATCCGGCAGTGGTTCGAACAGCTCGAACAACGGCCGGCTGCCGAGCGCCAGGCTGTCCTGGAAGACTTGCGCCGAACGGATCCCGCCCTCGCAGGCGAGGTGCAATCGCTTCTCGACGCGAGCCAGCGGCGGGAAGGCTTTCTGGAGACGCCCGCGCTGGCGCACCTGCCGGCGGATGCGGAGCCGGATCTGGAAGGCCGGACCATCGGCGCTTACCGCATCACACGCAAGATCAGCGAAGGCGGAATGGGTGTTGTGTACGAGGCGGTGCGCGCAGACGACTCCTTTCGGAAGCGAGTCGCATTGAAAGTGGTGCGTGCCGCGCTTGCAAACGAATTCCTGCGTCTGCGTTTTCGCCGCGAGCGACAGATCCTGGCGGGCCTCGAGCATCCCAACATCGCGCGGATTCTCGATGGCGGCGCCACCGAAGACGGCCGGCCATACCTGGTGATGGAGTACATCGAGGGCGTGCCCATCAACCGGTACGCGGAAACCAACCGCCTGGGTCTGGAAGCGCGGCTCGACCTTTTCTTACAAGTTTGCGAAGCGGTGCAGTTCGCGCATCGCAACCTGATTGTTCACCGCGATCTCAAACCCGCCAACATCCTGGTGACCGCCGAGGGACGTCCGAAGCTGCTGGACTTCGGCATCGCGAAGATTCTGGCGGAGCAGCCGGGGATGGACGGCAACGCCACCGCCGCCGGGTTCTGGCTGATGACGCCGGAGTGCGCCAGCCCGGAGCAGATCCGAGGCGAGACCGTAACGACGGCGGCGGATGTGTTCCTGCTCGGGCTGCTGCTGTTTGAGCTGCTCACGATGCGGCATCCGTTTGCCGGTCCGAATCCGCTTCCGCACGAAGTGATGAGGGCCTTGTGCGAAGACGAACCCACGCGTCCGAGTGTGGCGGCAAGAGAAGCCGGCCTCCGGTGGAGCGGGCGGCTTCGCGGGGATCTCGACAAGATCATGCTGATGGCGCTGCGCAAGGAGCCGGGGCGGCGGTACGCCTCGGTGGAGCAGTTTGCGGCCGATATCCGGCGATACCTCGAGAGCAAGCCGGTGGCGGCGCAGGGCGACCGGTTGAGCTATCGGGCGGCAAAATTCATTCGCCGTCGCTGGTTCGCGCTGGCGGCGGGAACAATTACGCTCGCGTCGCTGGCGGCCGGCATCCTGGTCAGCCTGGAAGCGGCCCGGCGGGCCGGGCAACAGCGGATCGAAGCGGAGCATCAGCGGGCGGTGGCGGATTCGCAGAGAGCGGCGGCCGAAGCGCGAAGACAGGAAGCCGAGCGCGAGCGATCGCGCGCCGCCATCGAGCGCGCCCGCGCCGAGCGGGGAGCGGAGGCGCTGCGCACGCTGGCGTTAAGCCTGACCAACGCCGGTGTCAGCCAGTTTCGCGCCGGAGACATCAAGGCTGCGATTACGAACCTCGAGAAGACCTTGCAGGCCGAAGAAGTGGCGGCACGCGACGATCCCGGCAGCCTCCAGTCCCGGAAAATCGTCGGGCTGTTGAAGCAAAAACTCTGCATCCTGTACGCGACCACCGGCGATCCCGCCGGCGCTGTGCCGGTGTGCAAATCGAGCATCGACTATCTGGAGCCGCTGCTCGCCACCAGGTTGAACGACAGAGGGCTGCGCAATTCCCTGGCGGGGAGCTACGGAACCTACGCCAAGCTGAAGACGACGGCGAAACAGCCGGCCGAAGGCGTCGTCTATGGGCGGAAGGCTGTCGATTTGATGCGTGCGCTCGAAGCCGGGGAACCCGGCAACAAGGAGTACGGCAAGACATTGGCCGGTGCGCGGACGTATCTGGCCGAGGCGTTGTTCGAGTCGGGGAAGCACGATGAGGCGCTCGGCGAGTTCGCGCAGGCAGTGGCGTCGATGAGCGCCGCCGTCAAGGCGAACCCTGGCGACGGCACGGCTGCCTACGGGCTGGCCATCGCGCTCACACGGCAGTCCGCCAAGCTGGAGAAGGGGGGCGAGACGGCGCGAGCGCGAGAGGCGATGCGGCAGGTGATCGAGGTGTATCGCACCATCGCGGAGCGGGCGGGCGCGACCGAACTGGACTATAACGAGTATGCCAACGCGCTGGTGAAGAGCGACTTTCCGGAACTGTGGCAGCCTTCTGTCGCGCTCGAGTATGCACAACGGTCGGTCAAAGGAACCAAAGAAACGAACCCCGGCTACATGGATACGCTGGCGTGGGCGTATTTCCGTTCCGGTGACCCTGGGATGGCGGCGGAAGTCCAACGGCGAGCGCTCCGCGTCATCGAGCAGGACAAGAGATTCAATTTCCCCGCCCTGCGCCGTGAGATCCAGCAAGGGCTGGCGGAGTTCGAAGCGGGGATTGCCAGGAAACATTAGCTTTGTTGAGCAATTCAACGGTCGGATCTCGTGAATGTACAGGAGGAATCAATGGCGAGCTTTTGCAGCAACTGCGGCGCTCCGGCGTCCGGAGCATTCTGTGTCCAATGTGGGAATCCCGTCCAGACGCCGGCCAGCGCCACTCCGTCACCGGCTCCGGCGGCTCCGGTCAAAGCGGGCGGCGGATCGGCGGCGAAGATCATCCTGATCGCCGGAGGCGTGTTTGTGGCGTTCGGTCTGGTGGCCGCGGGAGGTCTGCTCTACGTGGGCTATCGCGCCAAGCAGAAGATCGTGGAAATCGGCAAAGAGTACGGCGTCGACATCGGATCGGCGGCGAAGTCCGGCCGCAGTGCGCCATCGGAGAGCACGCCGGCGACTCCTGCTCCGTCGCCATCCGCCGGGAGCGGCTGTCCGATCCTTTCCGGGCAGGAAGCGGCACAAATTCTTGGGATCGCAGTGGAACGCGTCGAGAGCAGACGCAATGCCGATGGCAGCGAGACTTGCGAGTTTTTTGTCAATGTGGCGGAGCGCTTGCGGCTCGCCAAAGAGCAGATGGCGAAAGGGATCGGCCAAATGCAGTCCGCCAAGGACGACAAGACCGGCGTCCAGGAAGCGGAGCGGCTGACAACAGGCGCCCTCAATGCTCTGCAAAACCTGGCCGGCGCCGACGACGCCGGACCGTCGTTCACGCTCGAATTCATGCGCAGTGGCGCCAAGCCCAAGTGGGCCAACCTCGAGAAAGCGCAGGGCGGGGTGCAAGGGACGACGGGGTTCGGCATGGCGCCGGTCGAGGGATTGGGCGACAAGGCGTATCTGGTGCCGGCAGGGGCGGGCGTGTTTGTGCTGAAGGGCGATGCGATGCTGGCGTTCGCATTTCGTGCATTCGCGCCGGGCCGCGACAAAGCAACGGCTTTGGCCAGGCAGGCCAGCGGGCGGTTGTGACGAGAAGGAAGGAGGAAAGGGTATGGCATTCTGTGCAAGTTGTGGAGCGGCGGTGGAAGGGCGTTTTTGTGCGCGATGCGGCGCCAGCGTGGGGGGCGGTCCTGCCCTGGGCGGTCCTGCCCCGGCCGGTCCTGCCCTGGGCGGTCCTGCCCCAGGCGGTCCTGCCCCGGCTGCACCGGTTTCACCGGCTGCGGGTGCGGCGGCGACAGAGCTGGCGGAAAACGTGGCCGGCGCGTTGTGTTATGCGCTGGGGATCCTGACCGGCATCTTATTCCTGGTTCTGACGCCGTACAATCAGAACCCCAGGATTCGTTTCCACGCGTTCCAGTCGATTCTGTTCAGCCTTGCGGTGATGGTGATCTGGTTCGCGTTCATGATGCTGTCGATCGCGCTTCCGTTTCCCATCTCCATGGTCCTGCTGATGGTTCGCCTCGGTCTGAGCCTGTTCTGGTTCTGCCTGTGGCTGTACGTCATCTTCAAGACGTACCAGGGAGACCGTGTTTCCCTCCCGGTGGTTGGTGCGATTGCGCAGGGTCAGGCAGGCGGCGGGGCGTAAGAGGCGTGAAGTCAGCGGGCGCGGAAACGACTCGCGAAGCAGAGAGTGAGAGCGATCCCCACTGACAGAGCGCTCAATATGCGAGTGAGCCTGGCTTCCCACCCGCCGTCGTATTGCAAGTGAACCGTGCATGATTCCCGGCATTGCGGGTGGATGACCATCATTCCGAGACCATCGGCGAACACGGGCTGCGGGACCCCATCGACAGTCGCGCGCCATCCCGGATGGTAGTTCATCTGGACTGAGATCACATGTCCGGGCTGGAGGACGGCCCGAATCACCGCCTCGCCGGGCCCGTGCGCTTCGAAAGAGGGGACTGGCAGGGAGCGGTCTTCTATCGCCGCCACATAACGCTCGACCTCGCCGACGTCGAGGCCGAGGACCGGAGGGCGGCGGACCAGCGCCGCGGTTGGCGTCACATAAGCTAAGCCCGTCGATCTTTGCGGCACGCCGTAGATGGTGTCGTTGGGCAGGCGGCGCACCACCGGAAGAAGGCCTTCAAAGATCGCCGGGTTGCGGCGAAAAGGACGGTACGGTTCCGCGCTCCCAGGTCCCGGTACGTTGATCCCGTGGACTCCGAAAGCCTTCAGCCAGAGGATGCAGATCTCAGCGTCCCGCTCACCGGCGTTCATTCCGCTGAAGAGCGTGAAAACGGCAACGCGGATCATCCAGTTGAGGTTGAACGGCTCATGGCCGCCGGAGAGCTGCGGGGTGTTCTGGAAAACGTTGAGCCAGAACGATGGCGATCCTGCCGCCATCACCCTGCGCCCCTGGAAGAGCTCCGCCATCGTGGCTGCTGTCTGGTGTTCGATGGTCTGGCGGGGGTCGATGGTGACGATGAGATCGCGGGCGCTTCGCCAATACCGAATCGTCTGCGAAGAAGCAAAAAGAAGCGCCGCGACCATGAGGACGGCTCTTGCGGGAACGGGAAGACGGCTGATCCGGCCTGCGGCTGCCTGGGCGAACAGCAGGCACAGAGCCATCTCCATTTCAAGATGGTAGCGATTGCCCTGGGGAATCACGTGAATACCGAAAGGCTGCGCCAGCACGACGATCGCTGTCAGGACACCGGCAAACAGCGTGAGGAACCGCAAGTAAGAATCGCTGCGTCTCCGCGTCAGCGCCCGCATCATCACAAACCCGATCAGCAACGCGGCCAGCGAGACGGCCGATCGCGCCGACCAGCGAAAATCACCGCCGGCAGTCGGCGAATTCACTTGCACCGCCCGCAGCAAAGACGGAGACAGCCAGGGGCAGATCGCAAAATAAGAAAAAACGCCAATGGCGAGCGCCAGCCGGAGGTTGCGAAACAGCGATCCGGCCGGGTGAGTTGCGACAAGGCAAATCGAGGCGATCGCCAGGGCAACCGTAGCGAATGCATTGGTCAACGCCACGGCGGCCACCGACACGCCCGCAAGAAGCAATTCGAGCGGGCGGCGGCGGCGAAGGGCCAGATGCAGAAAAAGAATCGCCAGCGGCAGCAGAGCCAGGCCACTGACCTGCGGCCCTCCGCCGTAGAACACGAGCGCGACCAGCCGCGGCGCTCCAAACATTCCGCCGGAGTCCTCGCGAATCGCGGGGACCAGGAGCGCCGAGGGTGAAATCAACGAATAGAACAGCGCGGCAAAGAAGCTGGCGTGGATCTTGCCGGACATTCGTCAGGCCATCAGAAACAGCGTGACGGACCCCAGGCAGTAGAAGAAAGCGGTGACACCATGGTAAGAGAGCGCTGCCGAAATGCCCGCTGTCCTGGCATACAGAGCCACCGTCATGGGCAGCAAGGGCAGGTAGGTATGCTCAAACGGCATGCCCAGGTTCCAGAACGGCCACCAGCCGATGTGGAATGAGTGCTCGACCAGCAGGCGGCTGATGGCAATGAAACTTCCTTCGACCGAGTGCAGATGCTTCAGGTATTCGGCGGTGAACAGCCGATGGATCAGGCAAGCGTTCAGCCCGAACAAGGCAAAGCAGTAGAGGATCGAGAGGCGTTGCGGTTTAATCTAACTGAGTCTATCGCAGCGCCTGGCGGGATTCACCTGCCTCGTGGCCGGAGACCAAACCTCGCTCGCGCGCACGCGCGATCATACGGTCCAACTCGGTCACGGCATCCTGCGCCTCGGCAGGGGCAACGTGCGGTTCTAATTCGCAGATCCTCGCGGCGCGGTCTTGAACGCCAGCACCCTCCGTCAAAGTGACATACAGTGCCGTGCCCAGACGCTCCAGTTCGGCCACACGCTTCGTTCCAAGCCACTCGGCGACAAAGTCGATCTGTTCGCGATACTCAGCCGGCTCCTGTGTGAACCGCTTTAGCGTGTCAGCAAGCTGGCCCTCGACCAAAGTGGGCCCATAGGGATACGGATTTGGCTGCCAATCGACATACTGGTAGGCTCTCATCGCGGAGAGAGTCCGTCGTAGGTCAAACGAATGGGGTCCGTGCTTGTAGAGGATGTAATCTGCCTTTAGCGGGACCCCAAGTAGATCCTGGAGAAAGTAGCCGACCTTTTGAACGTGCGATTCCCCGGTCCAACTTCCCCGACACCGGAGTTCCCCGGCCACGGTGAGGATCAAACGAAACAGTGGTAAATCGTTCATTTCGAGTTGCCTGCCTTGTCCTTCTCCGAGATGATCCGATCGCGGTGCTCCGCGAGCCAACTCTCGGCCTCGTTCCTGATTTGCGGATGCACGTAGAGACAGTCTACCGCAAAATCAGGAACCCTCTGCAATGTTTTGGACATGGAAAGGGAGCTGAAGATTCGCCCGTCACGGGTATAGATTGGAAAGTCGACTCCCTCCACCTCCGGAATATACGTGTCCCGGCGAATCTGGTCCCCTCCGAACTTTTCATTGAGGGTCTTTTCCAAAAGATCTACACTATTCGGGTTAACCTCCTGGTCTGCCGGATTCATTTCGTAGACCAGCCGGAAATGCTCGCGCCGCGCGATTCTCCGCGCGGACGCATGCCCGCGCCCGGCATCGTCACGGTCGCAATTGCGGATCGCGGTCAGCACATCACTGTCGGTCACTTGCAAATGATCCTCCACTTTGGTGCTGAATCGCCCGTCTGGCAGCCACTCCTGGAGGAACTCCTTGAGGTGCTTGTCGTAGATCCGGCGCACCGGATGGAAGTAAAGCTGGGTGTACATGAAGTACCGCGCCCACAACAGCGATTCGGCAGATTCCAGGCCCCCGCGCACGATCCCCACCGTGGGTTCCTTCGAATCGTCGCGGCTGCGCGGCAAGATTCGCAGCGTGTCGAGCAATCGGAAGTGGTCGAACCGCCCGTATGATACGCCCGCGTGCAGCGAGTCGCGCAGCAGGTAGTCCATCCGGTCCGCGCCGAACGCATCTCCCGCAATGATCTCGGAAAGGATCGCCTCCCATTTGGTGTACTTGGCCTTCGCCGGATGCTTCTCCGGACCAACGGCGATTTTCGCCACATGCTCTGGATCGACCTTGATCTGGCGTAGCGTGGGCGCCAAGTAATCGCTCATGACGAGGTCGTAAGTAAGCCGTTCGTGTTTCCAGCCAGCCGGCAGTAACTCTTTCTCGGCAGCATGGGAGAAGGGCAGATGGCCGACATCGTGGAGCAGAGCGGCCATGCGCAGCACCCGCTTCCAGTAGCCGTAATCGAACGACTGCGGATTGGGCACCAAGCGGCGAACCGAGTCGTCGTGGAGGTTCTCCGGGTCCGTGACAACGTCATAGATGCGCCCCGCAAGTTCCATAACTCCGAGGGAATGCTCGAATCGCCGGTGTGTCGCGCCCGGATAAACTAAATACGTGAGCGCCAGTTGGTGGATGTCCCGAAGGCGCTGATAGGGCGCGGAGTTCAACACTTTCCGCTCGTCGGAATCGAGCCGTACGAAGGCATGAATGGGATCCCGAATCTCGTGGAGTTTACTCGACATGCCTATCCGGTTGCCTCTTCACTCAAATCCCCGCTGACGTTGACGAGGTATTTCCGCCATTATAAGAAATTAGCATGCGTCTGCTCGTCCTCCTGATGCTGGCAAATTCAACCATTTGGCCTCAGCAGAAAACCGCCGCCAAGCCGTCCGGCAAGAGCGAGACTGCGAAACAGCCGCCCCGGAGCCTCTACAGCTTTCCAGGCAAGACGCCAAAGCTGGATGGCGTGATCGAAAAAGAGGAGTGGGGCGACGCCACGCAGTTCTTTGGCGTCAAGGATTGGGTCCCGCAGTTCACCCCGACGACGGATCCGAACGACTTGTCCCTGCATGGCTACGTCAAGCACGACGGCAAGCGGCTCTACTTCGCCTTCGACATTACCGACGACGTGCTCTACGGAATCGACATCCCGCGCTGGCTGCCCGACAACAATCCGAAAGCGCATGAATTGACGCCGGAGGGCTTTCCGTGGTTCGGCGACGAGATGGAGATCCTGATCAACGCCACCAACACATGGGTGGACAACGAGAGCGTCGCCGGCAACGGCCGGAGCTGGCAGATGGTGTGCAATCTGACCAAGTCGCGGCTGGGCGGCGTGGGCACGGGCGGGTTGCTCGAGGGCGAGCCGCGCAAGAATCCCAAGGCGTGGGAGACCTACCGCAATTGGATCGAGACGGAAGCCATGGAGTGCGCCGCCAAACCGAAGCCGGAGGGCAAGGGGTACTTCATCGAGTGGGCGATCAGCTTCCATCCGTGCCTCGAAGTCGAGCCGGGCAAGTTCTACTCGCCGTCTTTGGGCAACCGCGCCATGGGATTAAATATCGCCCTCGGCGATCTGGATGAGAAAGAGAAGGGCCAGGAAAACTTCGGCAATTTCCACCACGAGGACTGGTTCGCCGGCGCAAAGAACGTTCGCACGCAATTGCGCTACTTTGGAACTTTATGGATGATGTCCGATCAATACAAGCCTCCCCAGCCGGCCGCGAAGCCGCCCCCCAGGAAAGCCTCGAAGAGTTCGCAAAAAAAATCGACTTCCAAATCCTCGACCCGGCGCTGACGGAAGATCAGCTCTACGACCGCTGCCTGACGGCGAGGCAGTGGGGCGTCGCCGCTGTGGTGGTTCGCGGCTGCGACGCGGATTCGGCTCTGCGGCGCCTGCATCTTGGTGTGATTCGCGTCGGGGCAGTGGCCGGGCATCCCTATGGCGGCAGCTCCTCGGCGGTGAAAGTCTACGAAGCGCGCGATCTGCTCCGCCGCGGCGTGAAGCAGATCAATGCGTATCCCAATCCGGGAAAGCTGTTGTCTCGTCAGTTCCAGCACCAGGAAGTGGAACTGATCCAGCTTGCCGATGCCTGCATCGAGGCGGGCGCGGCGCTCAAGGTGATGCTGGACAACGCGCTGCTCGATGACGAGATGAAGATCGTGCTTTGCCGCATGGCCAAACGCGTGAATGCGAATTTTGTCTCGACCACTGAGCCGCGGGATCTGGAGCTGCTGCTGAAGCACTGCGGGAACCGCGTCAAAGTGGAGTGCGGCGGCGTAAGGACGATCGAGGAAGCTCGGCGGGCGCTGGCCATCGGGTGCGCCAGTGTGGCAAGCGTCGAGGTGGCTGGGATTCTCCGGGCGCTCGAGGTGGAGGCAGCCGGCGCCACCAAGAGTGGCGCGTAGAAAGCCTCTCCGGTCGGCTCTACTTACGCGATGATCTCGCTGATCACCCTCCCGCCGATGTCCGTCAGCTTCTTAAAGCGCCCTGCATGCAGGTACGTCAGCCGTTCCTGGTCGAGCCCCATCAGCCGCAGCAGGGTGGCGTGCACGTCCCGCAGCGGAATCGGCTCCTCGACGCTTCGCACGCTGAACTCATCCGTCTGGCCGAACGTCGCCCCGCCCTTTACGTCGCCGCCCGCCATCCACACGACCAGCCCGTACTGATTATGGTCGCGGCCCGGCTTGTCAGTCACCAGGTTGTTGTCGAACGCCGTGCGTCCCATCTCGGAAGCCCACACCACCAGCGTCTCCTCGAGCAGCCCTCGCGATTTCAGGTCTTTCAGCAGACCCGCGATCGGCTGATCGACTTCGCGGCAGTGCTTCGGGATGCGGC
Source organism: Acidobacteriota bacterium (assembly GCA_016201205.1). Taxonomy (GTDB): domain Bacteria; phylum Acidobacteriota; class Terriglobia; order Bryobacterales; family Bryobacteraceae; genus CADEFT01. Next base: position 5,335 of record JACQDF010000196.1, on the reverse strand, counting down.
CCTGGATATCTCCGTGGTCATCCCAGCGGTCCCCGCCCGCTCCGTGCAGCGCCATCACGTAGCGGACGCCTCGCTCGACCATGCGCCGCGCCATCAAGCATTGCCTGCCGAACGGCTCCGCCACTGGATCGTCCAGACCGTACATCTTGCGGGTGACTTCCGATTCCCGATTCAGATCCACCAGCTCGGGCGCTTTGCTTTGCATACGGAAGGCAAGCTCGTAGGCGGCGATGCGCGCATCCAGTTCGCTCGCATTCGTCCGCGCCGCGCTGTGACGCTCGTTCAGCCACTTCAGCAGATCCAGCTCCTTGCGCTGCGATGCCTCAGTCATCTCATCCGGCCGGTTCAGGTCCACGATCGGGGTTGCGCCATTGCGGAACAGCGTGCCCTGGTATGCGGCCGGCAGAAAGCCGTTGCCCCAAACGCCCGCGCCGCCGATCGTCGAGCCGCGACTGTCGCCCAACACGATGAAGCCCGGCAGATCCCGGTTCTCGCTGCCGAGCCCATAGGTCACCCACGCTCCGATCGAAGCGCTCCCCGGAAACTGGTTGCCCGTCAGCGTGTGATAGACCGCGGGCCCGTGGTTGTTGTTATCCACCTTCACGCCGTGAACGAACGCCAGATCATCGGCGACGGTGGCAAGCCGCGGCATCAGATCCGTAAGCCAGCGGCCCGATTGGCCATGCTGCCGGATCGGCGCCGGCGGCGGAATGATGCGGTTCGGGGCCGCCGAGAAGGTTGCGATCTCGCCCACCGTGCCTTTGGCCGGAGGCATCTGCCTGCCGGCCAGGCGCACCAGTTCGGGCTTATGCTCGAACAGATCCATCTGGCTGACGCCGCCCTCCATGAACAGGAAAATGCAGCTCCTGGCCTTCGCGGGAAGCTGCCGGGAACGCGGCGCAAGCGGGTTGCCCGCGGAGGCGGCCCCGCGCGCGCTGTCCGCCATCAGATTCGCCAGCGCCAGCCCGCCGAACCCCAGATACGAGTCCAGCAGCATTTCCCGGCGGCTGATCATTCTGCTCATGAGCCCCTTAATCAAGATACAGGAATTCGTTGCTGTTCAAAAGCACCCGGCAGATGGCTTCGAGCGGCCCCTCGAATCCCAGGAACTGTGTCAATTCGGCTTCCGACGGTTTACGCTGCAAGACATGCTCGAATGCTCTGGTGATTTGCGCCGTGCGATCGCCGCCTCCGGTCCTCCGCGCCAGATGCGCGGCTTCCTCCTGCACCAGGTAGCCGTTCATCATCGACAACGCCTGCAACGGCGTCGTGGTCGCGCTGCGACGCTCGCAGGATTCGCTGAATACCGGCGCGTCGAATGCGGCCATCATCGGCAGCGGAAGCGAGCGGCGGTGGAAAATGTACACCGACCGCCGCCGGCCGTCTTCCTCCTTCTCGTTGGGCTCCCACATCAAGCCGCCGCCGCGCCCGTACCGGGCGAAATCGGCCAGATCATCGGGCAGCGGAGGAAACACGCTGGGCCCGCCACGCTCCGCATTCAGCCGCCCGCTGATCGAGAGGATGCTGTCGCGGATCTCTTCCGCCTCGAGCCGCCGCCGCGGAAACCGCCACAACAGCCTGTTGTCGGCGTCTCTGGCGTTGCCGTTGAACTGCGGGTTCTCGCTCGATTGCCGGTAGGCGGCAGAGGTGAGCATCAGCCGGTGCATCGCCTTGATGCTCCACTTCTCCTCCACGAACCTGTGCGCCAGCCAGTCCAGCAGCTCGGGATGCGTGGGCCGCTCGCCGTTCGCTCCAAAATCGCTCGGCGTCGCCACGATGCCCGCGCCGAAGTGATGCTGCCAGATGCGGTTCACCATGACGCGCGCGGTAAGCGGATTCTCCGGGCTCGCGATCCAATTGGCCAGCGTCAGCCGCCATCCGCGCGTCGGATACTGGCGGTAGCGATCCTGCTCGATGACGGCGGTGTCGCTGTTGCCGGTGATGCATGGCAGAAATCCCGGCTCGACAGCTTCGCCCGGCTGGCGGTAATCGCCGCGCATCAGGATGCGTGCCGGCGCGATCATCGGCCCCGCCGGCGGCCCCGGCACATTCCTGATCGTCAGTGCGACGGGCTGCCAGCGACCGAGCCGCCGCCGCAACACATCGACTCGTTCCGACAATTCGCGATGTTTCTCGCGCTCCTGCTCTGGAAAGATCTTCGATGTGGTCTTGCCGATCTCCGCCCGCATGTCGCCGAGCTTCAGCGTGTCGAATCGCTCGATGTGCGGCTCGAGCCGCTTCAGCAATTCCGCCTCATACGCATCCAGCGCCTGCTTTTCTTCCGGATCCTGTGTTCGATTGGCGTCTTCGAGCAGATCCGCATGCCGCCGGCGTTCCTGCCTGGTGAACATCGACTTCTGGCCGCGGCCGAGCTCGAGCCGCAGGTCTTCCTTGCTCAGCGCCTTGCCGGCCGATTGTTCCTTGCGGGCCGCGATGTATTTCTTGAGCATCGCGGATTCGAGCGTGTCGAGCTCGATTTTTTCCGGACCGTCCTTCAGGCGCCCTTGCAGCTCTTTGATCTTCGCCTCGGCTCTCGCCTTGAAGTCCTCATCTTTGTAAGGCGCCTCGACGTTCTCCACCTGAATTGCGTTGAAAAACGCCTGAAAGCGGTAATAATCGCGCATGCTGATCGGATCGTACTTGTGATCGTGGCAGCGCGCGCATCCGATCGAGAGGCCGAGAAACGCCGAGCCCACCACGCTGGTGACCTCGTTGAGATAATTCTGCCGAACCTCTTCGGCGACCAGATTCGAGCGATCCCATGGCGCCACGCGCAGAAACCCGAGCGGGATGTGGCCCTGGATGTCGGGCTGATAATTGTTGCGTGTCTTGCTGTGCTCATCGGCGCCGGCAAGCTGTAACAGCACAAAGCGATCGTACGGCATGTCCTGGTTAAAGGCGTCGATCACCCAGTCGCGATAGCGCCAGGCGTTGCCGATGGCGCCGTCGCCCTCCAGACCGCTGGTCTCGCCGTAGCGCGCCAGGTCCAGCCAGTGACGGCCCCACCGCTCGCCGTAGCGCGGGTCCGCCAGCAGCCGGTCGATCAGCTTTTCATAGGCGTCAGGGGAACTGTCCGCGAGAAAGGCGCTCATCTCTTCCGGCGCCGGAGGCAGCCCGATCAGATCGAACCAGACGCGGCGGGCGAGCGTGCGCCTGGCGGCTTCGGACGCCGGCCCGAATCCTTCCTTCTCGAGGCGAGCCAGGATGAAGTTGTCAACCGGATTCCGCCCCCACGCGGGATTGCGAACGGCGGGGAGCGCCGGCTTCAACGGCTTATCAAACGGCCACCTCCAGGTCCGCCTGTTGGCCTCCGCCTCCGCCGGCAGACCGCGAATCCACGCTTCAATGCGCTCGATGTCGGCGCCGGCCAGTGTCGCTCCGACGGGCATGCGCGGCGCCAGCTCGCCTTTGATCAGCCTGACCAACGGGCTTCGCTCCGGATGCCCGCCGATCACCGCTCTGCCGTGCTTCTTGCCTCCGGCCAGCACCGCCTGCAAGCTGTCGATGGAAAAGTCGCTGGTCTTGATCTTCGCGGCATGGCAGCTTGCGCAGTTGGCGTTCAGAATGGGCGCGATGTCACGCCCGAAATCAGCGCCGGCCGCCAGAAGACGGCCGGCGAGAACAGCAAGAAGGATCGCTTGCATCACCAGTAGATCTTCAGCCCTAATTGTACCTGCCTGGGCGCGTTCTCCTGGCTGGTGACCAGGCCGAAGGTGGCCGTGTTGATCACTGTGCCGGGATTGCCAAACAGCGGCGTATTGGTAAAGTTGAACGCCTCGCCCCGCAGCTCGATACGCGCGCGCTCCTTAATCAGGAACTCCTTGAAGATGGAGAGATCCAGATTGCGCGCCCCGGCATTGCGCAGGCTCGAAATGCTTCTCGCCATATTGCCGAAAGTGAAATCCTTCGGCTGGCTGAACACGGAGGTGTCAAACCAGCGGTCCACCGTCCGATTGCTGACCCGCGGGTCGCGGCCGTTGACATCCGGCGTCTGACCGCCGCCGAAGGAGAAACTTGTGTTCTGCGGCGTCGTGAATCGCAGCGGCTGTCCTTCGGAAATCGTCAGAATGCCGTTCACCTGCCACTGGCCCAACGCGGCATTGGCCCATCCGTTCCACGAATTGCCCAACGTCTTGCCCTTGCCGAACGGCAGCTCGTAGGTCACGTTGGTGACGAAGCGGTGCGGCTGGTCGTAGCTCGAGATCGAATAGTCGCAGGAGCGGCAGTACCAGTTGCGAATGATCTGCACGCCGTTGTTGTTCCACAGCCCGTCCGCTCCGTCGGCCATCGTCTTGGACCAGGTGTACGCGGCCAGCAGGCTGAAGCCCTGCGCGAATCGCCTTTCAAAACGGGTTTGCAAAGCGTGATAGTTCGAATTGCCCCAGGCAGCGTTGGACGGCGACACGCCTGTGAAGTGCGGATACGGGCGCAGAAGCTGGCCTTGTTGCACGGTTGGCTGAGCCAGCGCACCGACGGTGATCAGCCCGTAGAACGGATTGGGCGCCAGTTGCAGCAGGGCGTTGCCCAGGGCCAGTTGTTCCGGCCGCAACTGGTTGAGCTGATGTGTCAGAGCGAGTTTGGTCCCTTTGTTGCCGGCGTAGGCGACCTCGAGCACCATGTTGCGCCCCAGGCTGCGCTGGATATTGAAGTTCCACTGCTGGTTATAGACCGGCTTCAGAGTTTCCGGCCAGCCTCCGCCGAGCCCTTGTCCGATCTGGGTCAGCAATCCCTGCGAGCGGCCGGTGGCGAGGTTATAGCCATTCGGAAACGGATTCGCGAGCGAGTCGTTCAAAGTGATGCCATCCAGCGTCGGCAGCCACGGCGTGCTCGAGTTGAATGCGCCGCCCGTCCAGCCGGAGTTGGCGGCGTAGGACGGCAGTCCGAAGAAGATGCCATATCCGCTGCGGAGGACGGTCTTCGAATCCAGCTCGAACACGATGCCGATGCGCGGATTCACCTGCCCCAGAGCAGTGTCGCGGATGGCGCGCCGGCCGAGCGTGGTGGGAGCAAAGACGAAGCCGCCACGCAAATCCCTGTTCACCTTGTCAGACAGCGGATTCTTCACCAGCGGATCGATCGCTGAAAGCTGGTCATAGCGTTCGGTGGCTCCGCCCTCGAAGTCCCAGCGGAGGCCCGCGTTCAACGTGAACCGCCGCGACACTTTGAAGTCGTCCTGGGCGTAGAAGGCGAAGTAGCGGTTGCCGTTGGCCGGGCGGATCTGGTGGCTGATGCTTCCGCTTGATCCGGCGCCCAACAGGTACGAGGCGTAGCCGACGCCTCCGATCGCCGTCGGGGTGCGCGGGTCGGCCCCCTGCGTCATGTCTCGCGCAAAATT
>JACQDF010000195.1 GCA_016201205.1 Acidobacteriota bacterium | reverse complement strand
TGATTCCGCTGCCCGACGGCATGATGATGATGGCGCCGACGAAGATCATGCCGGTGTTGACGTCGCCGCTGTTGGGCTGGTCTGCCAAGATCCGGATGGCGTTGGACTGCTTCCGGCGTCCCCACGGGCCGAAACCGGAGCGCTCGGTGGCGGAGTTCGTCCAGGAGCACTTCGGCCCGGAAGCGGTGGATTATCTGGCTGAGCCGCTGCTGGCCGGCGTCTATGGCGGCGATGCGCGCGCGCTGAGCGCCGATAGCGTACTGGCCCGCTTCGTCGAGCTGGAAGCCAAGTACGGAAGCCTGACTCGAGGCGCACTCGCCGTCCGCAGGCAAGCGCCGCCCGGCGAAGTCCCGCTGTTCGGCTCGATGAGGCATGGTCTTTCGCAGTTGGTCGATGCGCTGGCGGAAAAACTGGCCGCACGCATGCGCGTGGTGCATGGAGAGGCGGAAGCGCTCGCTCGTTCTCCCGAGGGATGGCGCATCCGTGTCTGCGGGGAGTGGATGCCCACCACGCACGTCATTCTCGCCTTGCCCGCTTATGCGGCGGCTGCTCTTCTGGCGCCGCTCGATGCGGAACTGGCGCGGCTGCTGGAGACAGTGGATTACTCTTCCTCAATGACCGTGAGTCTCGTCTGGCGCCCGGGACGTCTGTCACGCCGGCTCGAGGGCTTCGGCTTCTTAGTGCCGGGCAAGGAGCGGCGAACCGTGCGCGCCGGCACCTGGGTGCATAACAAATTCCCTCACCGGGCGCCGGAAGGGTACAGCGTCATCCGTTGCTTTCTCGGCGGCGCTGGCGGCGAGGATGTGCTCGAGCAGTCCGATGAAACCATTCTGACCACCGTGCTGGGCGAACTGCGACTGATGACGGGCATCGCGGAGAACCCCGATTGTCACCGCATCGTTCGCTGGCGCCGGTCGATGGCGCAATACACGCTGGGCCACGGACACCGCATGCGGAAGATCGAGGAGCGAATCGCCGCCCTGCCCGGGATCCTGCTGGCTGGCAACGCCTATTCCGGCATCGGCATACCGGACTGCATCCGCACCGGGAGGCTGGCTGCGGAGAAGGTGCTGAGGACGATCCTGCCGCGGCAATGAGCCCGCAAAGGAAGATCCGCGACTTCTCGTGATTTTCCGCCTCGAACGTCTGACCGGAGCCGATAAGACACCTGAGGAAACGACTATGCGAAGTAACTTGCTGCTCATGCTCCTATGGGCGGGCGCCGGCCTGGCCCAGATCGTGGTCCCGGAGGGTACCAAGATTCGTGTCCGGCTGGATCAGACGATCTCTTCGGCGACTGCCGAAGAAGGTCAGACTGTCGAATTGACCGCCACCGACGCGGTGAGAATTGGAGACGTTGTTGTGGTCCCCGAGGGCGCGCGCGTCACTGGAACGATCACCGAGGCACGCTCCAAGCGGCGCATGGGCCGCGCCGGCAAGATGGATTTCTCCATTGATCGTGTGAAGACCAGCGATAACCAGTGGGTGCAGCTCCGCTACACGGTCACTAAGAAATCAGGGGAAAGCCACGCCGTCCGCACGGGGGTGATCACGGCCGGGGTAGCGGCCGTGTTCTGGCCTGCCGCTCCAGTCTTCCTGCTGATGAAAGGCAAGGACATCACTATCAATAAAGGCGTGACCTTCGATGTTTACACGGACGTGAACCACACCCTGAACGCCTCCACCTCCCCTACAGTGCCTCCCAGCGGGACAGGGGCCCAGGCGGTTGCGTCTGTCCCGGGCACGGCCACTGTGATTATCACCTCTTCCGTGGCCGGGGCCGACATCGAGCTCGACGGTGGGTTCGTCGGAAGCACCCCAGCCACCCTGCAAATCCCCGCGGGCATACATCGGATCTCCGTCAGGAGCGGCCTAAAGGTGTGGCAACGCACGGTGCAGGTAACCGCGGGCAGCTCGATACCCCTCAGTGCCCGTTTGGAATGACCGGGTTCTCGACAGGCAGCAGTCGCATCCAGGCCGGGACTGCTCGGACTGTGGCGCTGCACAGCCGTGCGGAGTCCGCACGCGCAGCGTCCGCAATCCGCTCACTCGCTCCACTGAGGCTTTGTCAAATCAACGGGTTGGAAATGGAACTCCCATTGCACCTTGCGGCTCCCGATGCGTGTGCCCGCATGCCTTCTTGTGTGTGCCTGCCTGGCGTTGGCCGCCGACCACGTGGGCTTCGTCGGGTGCGCCGGAGAACCGGTGGCCGGCGCGGTTGTCGTCGCCGAGCGCGGTGAGAGCCGCATCGCAACCACCACCGATGAGTTCGGGCGGTATGTTTTCGCCGGGTTGACGCCTGGCACGTGGAACGTCAGTATCCGTCTCTTCGGCTTCCTTCCAGCGAGCCAGGCTGTTGAGGTAAGAGAGCGCGCTGAGCCGCTCGAATGGAGGATCACGGTCGAGTCGCCGCTCGATGAGAAGCGGGAACAGCCCGTGCTGAAGACGAAGCCTGCGCAAGCACAAGTGCCTGATGAGACTGGCCCCGAAGATCTGGCCGGATTCGCCGTCGCGGAAGCCGCTGAATCGGTGCTGGTCAGCGGCAGTCTCAGCCGAGGACTGGAACTCGCGCGGCGAGACGATGACCTCAGTAAGATGCGCGCGGACTGGGTGAAGGATGCTGATAAAGGGCCGCCCTTACCCGGCGCGCCGAAGCCGGACAAGCAGGTGGCGGGTGTCGGCGGCCGGTTCGAAGCGCCCGGCGAGTTCGCCGGCTTCGGAGGTCCGGCCCCCGGTGGTCCAGCCGTGCCCAAGCCAAAGCCTCCCAAGCCCGAGAAAAAAGGCGCCAAGAATGATCCGCCCAGCGTGACTGCCTTTGGCAACCGGCTCAATCGCTGGCGGGACAAGGCGCATGGATCGTTGTTTGCGAGTACGGGGAACTCGGCGTTGGACGCGCGGCCCTACTCGGCGAACGGCCAGGCGGTCGCCAAGGCGCCCTATTGGAGCGCGCGGGCCGGCTTCGCGCTCGGCGGCCCGCTCTACGTTCCGAAGATCATCGACACGAGCCGGACATTCTTCTACCTGAGCTACGCCACCTCACAGAGCCGCAACCCATTTCACGGTGTGGGGACCGTGCCCGACGCAAGCGGGCGGACCGGAGATTTCGGAGGCGCCCGAACGCCTGCCCAGAATCTGATCTTCGACCCCCTGTCCGCTCAGCCGTTTCCGCAAAATCGCATTCCGATGAGCCGCATCGATCGCGGTTCGCGCGGGCTCCTCGACTACATCCCCGCGCCGAACCAGCCCGGCAGCGTGCGCAACTACCAGGTTCTTTTTCCGGTGCCTCAAGCAAGCCACGACGTCTCGGCACGCATCAATCACAGCGTTTCCCGCGCGGATCATGTCGATGCTTCCGTGGCTGTCCAAACGCGCGATTCCCACGCGGCACAACTGTACGGATTTCGCGATCGCGCCGGCGGGCTGGGTTTGAGCGCGGGCCTGAGCTGGTTGCACAGCCTGGGCGGAAAGTCAGTGAACAACCTGCGGCTGACCTTCAGCCGCAACCGCAATCAGACGACGCCTTTTTTCGCCTTTGGCCGCGACGTAGCGGGAGAACTCGGAATTCAGGGCACGTCGCGCAACCCCGCGAACTTCGGCCCGCCGAATCTCAAGTTCACGAACTACGCCACGCTCGCGGACGCCAGTGCGCAATTGCGGCGCGACCAGACGCTTTCTGTGAACAACTCGCTGAAGTGGCACCAGGAGACCCATAAGGTGGATGCCGGAGTCGAAATCCGGCGCACGCACATCGACACGATCACCGATCAGGACGCACGCGGGACGTTCACGTTTAGCGGCCTGGCGACGAGTGGCATGGACCGAGCGGGGCAGCCTCTCGATCGCACGGGACTCGATTTCGCGGACTTCCTGCTCGGCTATCCTCAATCTGCGTCGATTCGTTATGGCAGCTCGGACAATTACTTCCGCGGATGGGTGTCGAGCGTCTGGCTTCAGGACGATTGGAAGCCGCTGGCGGGCTTCTCCATGAAGTACGGATTGCGCTATGAGTACTTCGCCCCTCCGCGCGAGAAGTACGGGCGCATGGCGAATCTGGATGTTGCTCCGGCCTTCACCGCAGTCGCGCCCGTCGTCGCCGGCGGCATTGGGCCATTCACGGGCCGGTTCCCGAACGCTCTGGTGGAACCGGACCGGAACAACCTCTCGCCCCGGATCGGACTCGCCTGGCGCCCCTTTGACGGCAGCAAGTTCCACGTTCGCGCAGGCTATGGCGTTTTCTTCGACGGTTCGATCTACCAGCGCTTCCCGGCGCAACTGGGCGGCCAGCCGCCGTTCGCGAGGACCAACGTAGTCAACACGAGTACGGGGCAGCCGCTCATGGTGGAAACGGCGTTCACGCAAACAACCGCGAAGCAAATCACAAACACGTTCGGCGTCGCCCGCAGTTACCAGGCTGGTTCCGCGCAAACGTGGAATTTCTCGATCAAGCACGACCTCCCGCACCACGTTGGCTTTGAGGCCGGATACCTGGGAACCAAGGGGACTCGTCTGAACATCCAACGCATGCCAAACCGCGCCGCGCCCGGATCGCCGTTCACCGCTGAGGATCGGAGGCTGATTGGGAACGCCGTCGGTTTTACGTGGGACAGCTCCGAGGGCAATTCCATCTTCCACGCGGCGCAGTTCAAGTTCATCCGTCATTTCCACAAAGGCGTAGCGGCGGAACTGCTTTACACGTTCTCGAAGTCGATCGACAACGCATCGAGCTTCGGCGGAGGCGGTGGGACAGTGGCTCAGGACGACCGCAATCTCCGGGCGGAACGCGCCTTGTCCAGCTTCGACCAGCGGCATCGTCTGGGAATCTCCTACCTCTGGAACTCCCCGTTTGGGGACAGAGGTTCCCTGTTGAGAGGCGGCGGCTGGACCTCCAGTCTGTTGGGAAACTGGACTCTGGGCGGGACAGTGTTTCTTGTGAGCGGCACGCCTTTCACCGCGCGGGTGCTCGGCAATCGCGCGGATTCGGGAGGCACGGGCGCGATCGGGGCGGGGCGGGCCGACTCGACCGGCCTGGCAGTTCGGAACACGTCCGGCTTTTTCAACCTGCTGGCATTCACGCTCCCGCCACCGGGGCGTTTCGGCAACGCCGCCCGGGACACCATACCGGGACCCTCATCCATAGTTGGCAACGTGGCGATCGCGCGCTCGTTCCGGCTGCGTGATGACCGCCGTCGCCTGGAATTGCGCGCCGAGTGTGCCAACTGCACGAATCACGTGAACATCAACGCCCTCGGCACGGTCGTGAACTCTTCCGAGTACGGACTGGCGCTGGGCGCCCAGCCGATGCGAACCATCGTGCTGCATCTCAGGGTGGGGTTCTAACATGCATTGCCGTTGGTTGTTCGTCTCGCTGACGGTCTTGCTCGCGGCGCAGGAGCCGTCTGTGGTGAAGTTCTCGACCACCACGCGCCTGGTGATCCTCGATGTCACCGTGAAGGACCGATCAGGCAAGCCCGTGGAAGACTTGAAGCCGGAAGATTTCGCAATCTCGGAGGATGGCAAGGTACAGAAGATTGCGATCTTCGAGTTTCAGCGGCTGGGGATTCCGGAAGCCGCTGTGGCAGCCAGGCCGCGAGCGTCAGCACGGGTCGGAGCGCAACGCGGGCAGATCGGCGCCCGGCTGCGGGGCCAGGTGCAATACCAGGATCGCCGCCTGATCGTTCTCTACTTCGACTTCTCGGCGATGCCTCCGGAAGACCAGACGCGGGCGCAGCGTGGTGCGCTGAAGTTCGTCGACGAGAAAATGACTCACGACGACCTCATCGCCGTCATGGTCTACGGAGCGCGGCTGCGAATCGAACAGGATTTCACCGACGACCGGGATCGGCTCAAGAGCGTCATCCGCGCCTTCCGCATCGGCGAGGCCAGCGACCTGGCAGCAGACCTCGCTGCCGGCGACCCGGACCTGGCCGCCGACTCCGGCGCGGCATTTCAAGCCGATGACGCCGAATTCCACATCTTCAATACCGATCGCAAACTGGCCGCCCTGGAGAATGCGACCCGCATGCTGGCCGCTCTGCCGGAGAAGAAGGCGCTGGTCTACTTTTCGAGCGGCATCGGGAAGACCGGGATCGAGAACATCTCGCAACTCCGCGCCGCCGTGAACGCCGCCGTGCGAGCGAACGTGGCCTTTTATCCCGTCGACGCCGGAGGGCTGGTGGCGATGGCTCCCGGCGGCGACGCCTCGCGCGGAGCGCCCAAAGGCGCAGCCTTGTTCAGCGGGAAGACGCAATTCGGCCTGATGGACTCGCTGCGCGCACAGCAGCAGACCCTCTACACGCTCGCCGCGGACACAGGGGGGAAGGCGATGCTCGACTCCAACGATTTGAGCGAAGGCATCACCCAGGCGCAGAAAGCCATGGAGAGCTACTACATTCTCGGCTACTACAGCACAAATCCGGCCGAGGATGGCCGCTTCCGCCGCACCCAGGTCCGGCTCAGGGACCGGCAAAGCTACCGCCTCGATTACCGCGCCGGCTACTTCGCCGCAAAGCGCTTTGACAAGATGACCAGCACGGACAAAGAGCGCCAACTGGAGGACGCGCTCATGCTGGGCGACCCGATGAACGAGTTGCCCATCGCGCTCGAAGTCAACTCGTTCCGTCTCGCGCCGGAGCGCTACTTTGTGCCGGTTGCGCTGAAAATCCCCGGCTCGCAAGTTCCGCTGGCGCGGAAAGGCGCAGAAGAGCACACGGTGCTCGATTTCATCGGTCAGGTGCGTGACCAGCGCGGTTCGCTCGTCGCCACTGTGCGCGATGCCATTCGCGTGAGGTTGGATGAAGAGGTTCTGGCCCGTCAGAAGCGGGGCCATCTCCAGTACGACACCGGGTTCACCCTCGCAGCCGGGGAGTACCGGTTGAAGTTCCTCGTGCGCGAAAATCAGAGCGGGCGCGTGGGAACCTTCGAGACGGCGTTTCGCGTGCCGGAGAGCTGGCCAGAGCGGGAGTGGATCAGCATGAGCTCGGTGGTTTGGAGCGCGCAGCGCGAGACGCTGGCGGCTGCGGCGGGCCGCGCGGACGGCAACCAGAAGCGCATGGCGGCGCACCCTTTGGTCCGTGACGGCGCGAAGTTGATCCCAAGCGTTACCCGGGTGTTCCGTCGAACCCAATCGCTGATCGCCTATGCGGAGATGTATCAACCCAGCGTGAGTTCCGATCATCCCAAGCCCAGTGTCGCCGCCGCGGTAACTGTCTACCGGGACCGGCAGCTTGTGATCGAGAGCGAGCCTCTCGTGGTGCAGGAGTATGGCAGACAGCGCGGGACCGTGCCTCTGGAAGTGCGTATGCGGCTCGGCGATCTGCTCCCAGGGCGGTACGTGGTGCAGTTCAGCGTCTTTGACAGGATCGCGCGCACGTTCGCGCAACGCCGGGCGAACATCGTGGTGCTGCCTTGAGGAGAATCCAATGAAACGCCTGGCCGCTTTCCTCGTGGTTGCACTGATCGCGCCCGCGTTCGTCAGCGGCCAGAACAAAGGCGTCAAGAAGAAGAAGAAGGAGGAGGGTCCGCCCGAAGTCCGGCTCGCACAGCGGATTGAGAAAGTCCGCAACCGGCTCGCCGAAGTCGCTGTCCCCGATAATGCCGCCAGCAGCCTGGAAGCGAGCGCCAGCCAGTACCTCGGCGAAGCGGAACGGCGCCTGGCCGGCGGCCAGCTCCCGGCCGCGGAGGGCCTCACGCAGGCGGCGGATGCCCTGACGCGCGCGGTGGATCACATCCGGCACTCGCGCGACGTCAACCGCACGGACTATCCGTCTCGCCAAGAGCAGGCGGCGCACCTCGAACGCGCCTACTTCCGGCTTCAGCAAGCGGGCTATTTCCAGGCGCAGAGCAAGGACCCGCGAGCGAAACATCTGGTGCAGGCCGCGCGCCAGTTCTACCAAAAGGCACGGCAGGCTTATGACCGGCGGGAATCGCGCGACGCGGACGAATTCACCAAAGTGTCTGAGGAGATCGTGAAGGCGCTGGAGCACCTCGCGCACACTTCCACACCGGTCCGCGAGCCGCCGCGCTTGAAATAATGGATTCGCCATGTGGAAGACTCTGGCCGGCCGGCGGATGCAGATGCAACTGGTGCTCATCTGCATCACCGGCCTTCTGATCGCGGCTCTCAGCGTCTTCCTGATCTCGGACGCCGTCCGGGGCGCGGAGCAGATCGTGTTGGGTGACGCTGTCAAGGCCGTGGACGCGGCAGTCGAGGAACTTTCCGCCCAGGAAGCGGACCGCGCAGAGCAGGAAGCCGACTGGAATGGCCTCGCGCTTGAACTCAAGGACGTTTCTTTGCGCGGTGTCTCGCAAGCGGTGCTGCGTTCTTATCCGGGCGTCGAGGGGGGCTATTGGTGGAACTCCGAATTCCTCGGATACGCTTTTCCGACGCACATCAACCCGGAACAGAAAACCGATGTTCCGGCTGCCGAATCCAACGAGATTCGCGCCGCGGCCGAAGAGTCACGGAGGATCGCTTCCGCACGCCGCATCGTGCGGGGCTCTGGCGAAGCAGTGGTAATCGCCGTGAGGTATCACGACAACACAGACATGGCGGCCTGGGCGATGAAGCGCGTATCCGGACTGGGAGATGCCCGCCAGCAGAGGCGTCGATTGTGGCTGGCGGCATTGGTTTCGGCAGCGCTCCTCAGCCTGATGGCGACTCTTGCCACCGCGGCAGGCCTGGAACGAGGCGTCAGTCGGATCAAGCAGGGCCTCGCGGTTCTGGAGCGCGATTACCAACATCGCATTCCGGAAACCTTGGATGAACTTGGCCACATCGCCCGCGCCATCAACCAGATGGTGGTGCGCCGGGAGGCGCTGGAAAAAGAGCTGCGCCGCGAAGACCGGCTTCGTGCCATGGGCCGCCTGGTGGCCGCTGTCGCACACGAAGTGCGCAATCCGCTGAACGGGATGCGACTTGCGGCCCAGTTGCTCAAGAAGCAGATGGCGCAGGACCGGCCCGACGGGCGCCAGCTCGATTCGATCATCTCCGAGATCGACCGGCTGGAGGCGCTCGTCCGGGAGTTCCTGGCGTTCGACAGCGATCGGCCGCCGTCGATGGCGTTCCAGCCGTTGCGACCCACCGTTGCAAGGGCGGTGAAGCTGGTGGATTCCCAGGCGGCGCGTCTGGGAATCACCATCACCATGGATGAGCAGGGCGGGGAGGCTTCGGCTTGCTTTGATGAGGGACACCTCACGCAAGTCCTCCTGAACCTCCTCCTCAATGCGATCGAGTCCCAAGGCTCGGGTGGATGGGTTCGTGTGGAGATTGGCGGTGGCAACCGCGCGGAGATACGGGTGACCGATAGCGGCCCTGCCATACCACCCGACGAACAAGAGCGCCTGTTCGAGATGTTCTATTCGAATAAGCCCAACGGCGCCGGGTTGGGATTGGCGGTAAGCCGGGAACTCATACGTCAGATGGGCGGTGACTTGACATACGATACACACCAGGAGAACGCGAGCTTCTTAGTCCGCATGCCGCGAGCGAATCATGGCGAGTAGTATCATTCTCATTGCGGAAGATGAATTTACTGCCCGTTCCGCACTCTGCGGGTTGCTGGAGTCGGAGGGCTACCAGGTCTTGACTGCTGAAGAGGGTGAAGGCGCCCTGAGACTGGCCCTGGAGCGGCGTCCCGATGTGATGTTGCTCGACGTCCGGATGCCACGTCTCGACGGGTTGAGTGTTCTCAAGCGGCTGCGCGACGCAGGATCGGATACGTCGACGGTGGTCATGACGGCCTACGGAACGAGCGCAACCGCCATCGAGGCGATGAAAGCCGGCGCCTTCGACTATCTGACTAAGCCGGTGGATGCGGACCAACTGCTGCGAGTCATCCAGCGAACTCTCGCATTGCGTGCGCTCCGGGGTCAGGTTGGCCGGCTTCGTGAGCAGTCCCATGCACCTCTGGTTGGCGAGAGTCCGTCCATGCAGCAGGTGTACAAGCTCATCGGCCAGTATGCACTGAGTGATGCGACGGTCCTTATCCGCGGTGAGTCAGGTACGGGCAAGGAACTCGTAGTCAACGCGATTCACGAGCATAGCGCTCGCAGCCGTGCCCCCTTGGTGAAAATCAACTGCGCATCCATTCCTGAGAGCCTGCTGGAATCGGAACTGTTCGGCCACGAAAAGGGCGCCTTCACCAACGCGCTGAACCAGCGCATCGGCCGCTTCGAGGAGGCTGACGGTGGATCGCTGTTCCTGGATGAGATCGGCGACCTGCGGCCGGCTTTGCAGGCAAAGTTGCTGCGCGCCTTGCAGGAACGCACCATCGAGCGGCTGGGCAGCAACAAGCCAATCCACGTCGACATCCGTCTTATGGCCGCGACCGCGCGCGACTTGGAGAAGGAAGTCGCCGAAGGCCGCTTTCGCGAAGATCTGTACTACCGTCTGAACGTGCTGGCGATCGGCCTGCCGCCGCTACGAGAGCGGAAAGCGGACATTCCCGCGTTGGTCGAACACTTCCTCAGGCGAGCAAGCCGGCCGCTCTCGATCGCGCCGGCGGCTCTGGAGGTTCTGTGCTCTTACGATTGGCCAGGCAACGTGCGCGAATTGGAAAACGTCGTCGAGCGCGGCATCGTTCTGGCGCACGGCGGAATCATTGGCGTTGAACAGATCCAGTTTGGTGCGGCTCCGGCTGCCGGCCGGGCCTCATGGGTCAACCTTGTGCCCGCTGGCGAGAAGCTGGAAACGGCCGTCGAGGCACTCGAGCGCGCCATGATCGAGAGAGCGCTTCGGGAGTCTGGCGGCAACAAGACGAAAGCCGCAGACCTGCTGGGGATTCACAGGCGTTTGCTGTACGAGAAGTTGCGCCGCTACGGGTTTCAGGAGTGAACGGTTCTCATTCGCGCCCCGGAGCGTGACCAAGCCGGCCTACTTCAGGTGCAGTTCCGGTTTCCAGCTTCAGCCGAGTGTACGAGCCTGCCGTGCCGCAACAGTCTGCGCAATCTGAAGACACCCTTGATGTCTTCCCAGGCGGTTTGGACGATCTTGACGCGGCTGTCGTCGTCTTCGATCCAGATCACGGGAATGTCCTTGATCCTGTATCCCTGCTTTTCAGCCAGCACCAGCAGTTCGGTGTCGAAGAACCAAGACTGGTCTTCGATTTGTGGAACGATGGCATTCACCGCTTTCCGGCTGACCGCTTTGAAACCGCACTGCGCGTCGCTGAACCTGGTGGAAAGGACAGCCTTCACGAACAGGTTGTAGCAGCGCGAGATGAACTCGCGCCTGAATGAACGCCGCGTTTTCGACGACCTCATCAGCCGCGAGCCGGTGGCGACGTCATAACCCTCTTCGGCGATGGCCTTGACCACTTTTGGCAGCGCCGCAAGCTCAGTTGAGAGATCCACGTCCGTGTAGCACACGATATCCGCGGTGCTCTGCATCCAGGCCTGGCGCAACGCTCGTCCTCGCCCGCGTACGTCGAGGCGGAGAAGCGTGACATCGGGAAACTGGTCGCTCAGCTTGCGCGCGACACGGTCGGTTCCATCGGTGGAGCCGTTATCCGCGATGATGATCGAGCACGGATACGGCATGTGTTCCTTGAGGAAAGAGCGGACTGTGTTCACGCTCTTTTCGAGTACGTGTGCCTCATTGAGGACCGGGATGACCAAATCGACGAGAATAGGCTCCTCCAAATTCCATACTGCCGGAAAACCTGCGCCATCACAACACCGATTCGTACTACGTGGTACTATGCCACTGCCCCGGGTCTTTTCCAGATCCCGTAAATGATTGCAGCCGTGAGGATAAACAGAGGCAACGGGGAAACGCCGCTGGAGAGGTGCTCGCTCAATTGGCCTCCCATACGGGAAAGGACGGTGAGCGCCGGCAGTTTGAATCCGCCCAGAAAAATGTGCAAAATCGGGTCTAATACGCCCAATCCGCGCTCCACGTCACGGTGCATGGCCAGGCACCAGGCTTCGGTGATCGACAAGAGAGAGACGAAATACAGCAGACGTTTCGGCAGACGCATCAAAACGATGGCGGCGGGTACGAACAGTAACGGAAACACTGGCGCCAGGTAGCGGATGCCGGTGTTGAACTGCAAACGGGTGTAATTGACGCCACCGAAGAACAGCCACAGCCCGGCAGCGGACCCCAGCAGGAAAGCTAACTCCAGTGTGGAAAGCCTGCCCCGATTCATCCACGGAGCGAGTAACGCCAGCAGGAATAGCGGGCAAGTGACAAAAAGGCCGTAGCGGTAGTCGAACGCCAGCAGCCCAAGCAGTTCGAGTTGGGGCGGGCCGAAACCCTGGTAGCCGCGATCGATCCATTCGACCGGAGGCATCCAGTGCTGGCCCGGGTAAAACGGATGGCCGAAACTTTGATATTGATACAGCCACAGAAGCAGGACCGGCCCAATGCCGCCAAGCCCGTAAAACAGGGTGTTCCGCCTGTCCCGGAGGAACCCGTACAGAAACAGCGAGCCGAGCAAAATGACGCCGCTGTAATCAAACAGCAGCGCGGCGCCTCCGGCGAGACCACCGGCAAAATACCGCCATGGCGAACCCTGCGACATACAAACAAAGCCGATGAAAACCAGATGCCCGAGTATCAGGTTATGGTTCAGATAGCCGGTGCGGAAGAAAACTGGAGTGCCGAACGCGTACAGGATCGCCAGCCAGCAGGCAGTACGGTCCGAGCCAAAAACCCGTCGCATCAGGTAATACATAGCTGCCACGGCAAGCGCCGATACCGGCGCCATGCACCCGGCCTGCATGACGAATGCAGCCAGGCCGAACTTGATATCGAGGCCCCTCTTCCAGGCCTCCTTGTAGAACTCGCGCGCCATCGGCCAGGGTGTGTTGTAGGCGGGTGGTTCCGTCTGGCCCGAGGCGCGGCGGCTGGCGTTGACTTTCTCGACAATGAATTCGATCACCGGCCTCGCCAGCGCATACGGGATCGCCGCCATCATCGAGCCGCCCGGGTTCGCACCGATGTGCCAGCCGTAGCCGGGCTTCTCGAACAGGTCCGGATGTATGCGAGCGTAGTCGTCCACACGGAAGGAAAAATGGTCTCCGATCGCGAGCGCCAGATAGATTTCACGCACTGTGTTGGTCGCGAAATGCAGGGTGTAGATCAGCCAGCAGGTGAGGAAGAGACGTAGGGCTGTGCCGCGCGGCGAGTATCGCCACGGCACAGTCGCAGTGGAAGACATAAGGTTCATTACATCACAATGGGCAAATATGGCCCGCGATCTGTTCCTCACCGGCGCCAGCGGGGACCTCGGGCGGCATCTCGAGCCGAAACTCAGTGCCCGCCAGAGCCTGGATCGTCCCGGCGGCGACCTGCTGGACCCGCGAACGTACGCCGCCAAACTGGCTCAGTGCGATACCGTGGTTCACTTAGCCGCGGTGACCGGCAAGGCTGCTGCGGACAGCTATTTCCGCGTCAACCGCGAAGGCACACGCATCCTTGTCGAGGAGGCCAGGCGCGCCGGCGTCCGGAACTTCCTT
>JACQDF010000192.1 GCA_016201205.1 Acidobacteriota bacterium | reverse complement strand
CAAACCACCGATTCTGCCCTGGTTCGCGCCGCCGCCGCGTGAGAAATGTAGAAACTCCAGGGGCGGGCCTGAAGGCCCGCCGCAGGCTGAAAGCCTGACCCCACCGAGACAAAGTGAAGAGTATTGGGGCTAGAGGCAACCCTCTAATGGCGGACGTACTCGGCGGGCAGCTCTCCGGTGAGGCTCCGCATCCAGGCCACGATCAGCTTCACATCGCGGGTCGACAGCGGGCGTTCTACCTGGTGCTCTCCCATCCTTGTTACCGCCTCCTCGAGGCTTTCGACAGATCCATCGTGAAAGTAGGGTCCGGTCTTCTCGATGTTGCGCAGGGAAGGAACTTTGAAGACCATCTTGTCGTGCTCCTGCCGGGTGACTTCGTAGCGGCCGAGATCGGACTGGTTGGGCCACGGCCTGACAAGCCCGGCCTTCTGATACAACCGCCCTCCTAAGAACGGGCCGTTGTGGCAGGTCTGGCAACCGGCTTTATAAAAGACGAGAAAGCCCTGTTTCTCTTCCTCCGTCAAGGCGCGCTGATCTCCAAGCAGGAACTTGTCCCAGCGTGCCGGGGTCACCAGTTTTCTTTCAAAGGCAGCGATCGCGCGGGCAGCGTTCTCGAAGGTGACTGGCTGTCTCTGGCGCGGAAATGCTTTGCGGAACGCCGCCGCGTACTCCGGAATGGAGCGCAGCACGGCCTCCACAGACGCGGCGTCCGGCATCGCCATCTCGGCCGGATTCAGCACCGGCGCTCTGGCTTGTTCTTCGACATCGGAGGCGCGGCCGTCCCAGAATTGCACAGCGTGCCCGGCAGCGTAATAGACCGTGGGTGCGTTGCGTTTTCCCTTTTGCCCGCTGTGTCCAGTGGAGACAGGCTGGTTGTCTACGCCGTAGCGGTCCAGAATGTGACAACTATTGCAGGAAATGTTTTGACTCTTCGACAGCCTGGTCTCGAAAAACAGCATCCGGCCCAGAGCCGCTTTTTCTTCCGTGACGGGGTTTGTTTCGCTTTCCAGCGTGGCCGGACTGGGGGCAAACAACTTCAGGAGATCGGGATCCACTTCGGCGGCCTCGGGCTGGCGAGAGTCGCATCCGGAGAGAAAGACCAAACCCAGCAAGAGTGCAGGGCGTTTCACAAAACGTCTCCTCTTTTCCATCCTAGCGGACGCGGTTGTCCAAACCTCATCCGCTACAATGGAAAAACTCCACATGCAGGCATCTGGGCGCTTCCGATATCTCGATCACCTCATTAACGTGTTTGTCGTGGTGCTGATCGTCTCCAACCTGGTGGCGCCGAAGATCATCGCCATCGGAGCCTTCCGGCTCAGCGGAGCGCAGATCCTGTTCCCGATCACCTACATCTTCGGCGACATCTTCACGGAGGTGTACGGGTACTCCGCTTCCCGCCGTGCGATCTGGACAGGATTCCTCGCATCGGGGCTGCTATCCGTGATGGGGCTCATTCTGGTGGCTTTGCCGCCGGCGCCGGAATGGACGGATCAAAACGCCTTCGAGAAAGTGTTCCATTTCGTCCCGCGGCTGGTGGCCGCCAGCCTGATTGCCTATTGGTGCGGGGAGTTCACCAACGCCTTCGTGTTGGCGAGGCTGAAGGTCTTCACCCGGGGCAGGATGCTGTGGGTGCGCACGATCGGCTCGACCGTGGCCGGACAGCTTGTTGACACCATCGTCGTGATGCTGCTGGCCTTCGGCGGGAGCCTCAACCTGGCGACCATCGGCACGCTGATTCTGTCCGGTTACCTGGGCAAGGTGTTGTATGAAGCAGCCGCCACTCCGCTGACGTACCTGGTGGTCAATTCTCTCAAGCGCGCCGAAGGAGTCGACGTGTACGATACGAGCACAGATTTCAACCCCTTCCACGGTTCTAAGTAAGAAACCGGGGACAGTCGCCTGCGGCCTCACCGGAAGCCCGCCGCCGCGCTGTTGAACGCATACGCGAGTTGCGTGAGGGTGTCCGGCTTCAACGCGAAGGCGTGTCGCTGCGCGAATACGCTCATCTTGGCCACCGCTACTAATGCAGGCTTTCGTACTGGATGTCTCGGCCTGCCTGCCGT
>JACQDF010000215.1 GCA_016201205.1 Acidobacteriota bacterium | reverse complement strand
CGTCTTGACGCTTAAGCGTCATAACATTACACTGGTGATTGTGCCACAGCTTAAGCGCGCAACCGTCTATTTCGACCCGAGCCTGCACAAGGCCCTCCGCGTGAAGGCGGCGCATACCGAGCGCAGTGTTTCGGAATTGGTGAATGCCGCCGTGCGCCAAACGCTTGCCGAAGACGCCCAAGACTTGGCTATTTTTGCCGAACGCGACAAAGAGGTCGCCTTGTCATTCGAGGATGTACTGAGGGACCTGAAGCGGCGTGGCAAGCTATAAGCTCCTTATCAAACCCTCGGCGGCCAGAGAGCTGGAGGCGTTGCCCAGGAAAGACCGAGGTCGCATCGTAGCGAAGATTAAAGGTCTCGCCGACAATCCGCGCCCACCCGGTTCGGAAAAACTCTCCGGCGAAGAGAAGTACCGCCTCCGCCAGGGCGACTATCGCGTGTTGTACTCAATCCAAGATGCCAGCACGACAGTCACAATCGTAAAGATCGGCCACCGGCGGGAAGTTTACCACCGTTGACCCGCGGTCTAACGACTCGGGCGTTCACCGGCGCGCCGCCTCTTGGCGCGACCGGTGCAACGACGGGATAGGCTGCATCCTCACTCCCGTTTGAGCCTTCGAAGGGCCGCCTCCCGGATACTATCAGCGTAAGAAAAGAGCTTAACGACCATGATACACAGCAGATAAAAGATCACTGAAAAAAAGAACACAACAATACTAAAAACCGCCAAGCGGTCGACGGGGGCTGATTTAGATAGTTCTCTGATTAGAAGTATTACCGATGCTATGGTACCCACCCAGGACCACCGGATGATGCTCTTGGCCTGAGGGCTCGCCTGCTCGGTGGGAGCGGATGGCCCACCGCCTTCCACCTGTTGAGGTTCGCGGAGGTCCTCGCCGAGCTCGATCGGGCCAGCCTTCAAGGAGCTCCCGCGCTCGACTCGAAAGCGAAAAGCGAATCGCTTCAAGTATTCCGCGGAGCGGGCGAAGAAAGAGCACTGCGGCGATCAAAAGCACGCTGCACCAGACCACCGTCTGGATGAGTTGAACGTACGGGCCTTAGGCTTGAAGCCAGCTCATATCGATGCCCTCCGCGCCCGCCTTTTTGATCTACTGCTAAACGAACTCGGCGACGGCTACGTTGCGCTGCCTGGCAAGACTGCGGCGGTGAGCCTTGATACGGTCCATTTCGTGAAGAGTCTCAGCGGTGAGGTACGTCGCGCCGCAGTGAGGGCAACTCACAACCGGGACGTTCTCGACAACCAACAGGCTGGAGCCCTTACCGTAGCTGCGGGTCACATGTCGCAACTGTGCCCCGCCACGCCCGCAGTTCTCGCATCGGAGCGTCGCCTTTCTCTTGCTATTGTTCATAAACAGTCAGAATATACAGGCTGCCAAGCAGCCCGAACTTCGCAACTACGAAGGCGCCCTGCCCATCAAGCGTCTGGCCCCGTAGAAGTAAGGATCACACTTTCGATGTCGAGAACGCTCAAGCCATCTTCGTCGGCTTCCCCGTCGGCGTGCGTCGTCATGACGTATCGGCGTCGACGCGCCAACTCGCGTATTCGCTTCAGTATCCGACCATGCACTCCCAACCTTAGGCTAGGCTACTGCACATTCGCTCAGCAGTCAAAAACGTAGGCTGGCCGCCCGCGCCGCCCAGGTGACTGGAAATTTCTCGTTTCTGCGCCACGAGTATGTGAGGGGGCTGTGGCCGGCACTCGCACTGGGCCCGGCGCCGGGCCTGCATAGAGGGGAGGGTGCAATGTCCATTCGGTATCGATTGCTGGTTGCGCTTGGCGCGCTGGCCGTTCGGTAGGTCCGGGAGCAACACATTTTGGAAAACCACAAGGGGGGTAATGATGAATCAACGAATTGGGATGACAATGGGAGTGATCGGATTGTTTCTCACGGCGGTCGCGCCCGGAGCACGAGGCCAAGACCAGCCGGAAGGATTTAGCTGGACGTTCGGTCCGGTGGATCTCCACCCGGGACAGACCGCCAAACTGATCTTCGGGAACCTGTTCTGCCAGGACAATCCACTGAAAGAAGTGGTTCTGGCGTTCGTCGATCTGACCGGCCGCCCGGTTCAGTTGCGCGGAAGTGCGCAGCCGGTCCCCAAGAAGAGAACCCTGGTGAAGTGTGGCGACTCGATCCAGCTCGAGCTGGCTGGAAGAGAGATCGTTCAGCAAGGCACCATCATCGGCGTGCTGGAAGTGATCCCGGACCGTTTCCATGCCTGGGTTCCGGTGACGGTGCCGCTCGGCTCGCTTCAGGTTGGGAGGGCGACCGGGGACAGCTTTGAGCCGTCCGTCGTAGTTCCCCCCAATTCACCCATTCGAAGGCTGGTGCTGGAATGACGGCTGGACTGTCATGGGCAGCCAGGGCGGCTGTGCTAGCCGCACTGGCGCCTGCTCTGGTGTGGACCAGCGAGCGGCTGCCGGTTTCGCGTGCTGCCTTCAAAGCCTGGTTTGTCGATGTTGCCGAGGCAGCCGGCCTGACGGAGCCCCAGATCTGCGGCAACGAAGACGCCAAACGCGATATCCATGAAATTCCCGGCGCCGGGGTCGCCTTTCTGGATTTCGACAACGACGGCCGGCTCGACATTTTCCTGGTGAACGGCTCGCGGCTCGAGGGCTTCGGCGATGCTCCTCCGCCCACCAACCACCTGTACCGGAACGTTGGTGAGGGCAGTTTCACTGACGTCACCGGCAAGGCAGGCTTGGCCCGGGCCGGCTGGGGAGTGGGGGTCTGCGCGGGCGACTTCGACAACGACGGCTACGAGGACCTCTATGTCACTTACTGGGGTCCCAACGCGTTGTATCGCAACTTAGGAAACGGCGCCTTTCGAGACGTCACCGCAACGAGCGGCACTGCGGGCCCCGCTGATGAATGGAGCACCGGCTGCACGTTTCTCGATTACGACCGCGACGGACTGCTGGACCTGTTTGTCACCAGCTATGGCAGCCCCCAAACAGCCGGGGACTCAGGCTGCAAATGGAAGGATATCCCAGTGGCCTGCGGCCCGCCGCTGGGCCGGGCCGGGCGGTCCACGCTCTACCACAACCGCGGCGACGGAACTTTCGAGGATGTCTCCCAGCGAACCGGCGTACGCGGCAACTACCGCTGCTTCGGTCTGACGGCAATCGCAGCCGATTTAACACGCGACGGCTGGACGGACATTTATGTCGCTTGCGACGGCACCCCCAGCCTCCTGTTTCGCAACAATCGCGATAAGACTTTTACCGAGATCGGCCTTCAGGCAGGCGTCGCGTTGAACCAGCACGGCTACGAACAGGCAGGCATGGGCGTCGCCGTCGGCGATTACAACCATGACGGTCATCTCGACCTGGTAAAGACAAATTTCGAGGACGATCTCCCCAACCTCTACCGGAATATCGACCGGGAATACTTCATAGATGAAGCGGAGTCAGTCGGCTTGGCCGCTGACTGGCAGTATGTGGCCTGGGGCGTCGCGCTGGCCGACCTGGACAATGACGGCCACCCGGACATTTTCCAAGTCAACGGGCACACCTATGTTGAGGCCAACCGGATGAAGCGGTCACGGGGCTATCGCAATCCACGGGTGGTGTTCCGCAACCTCGGCAACGGGGGTTTTGAAGAGGTGAGTGCTCTGGCCGGCCCGGGAGTAGCCGAGCGGCATTCCAGCCGGGGAGCAGCCTTCGGCGACTTCGACGACGACGGTGACATTGACGTGCTGGTGATGAACATGGGTGAGCCGCCCTCACTGCTGCGCAACGAGCTGCCACGTGGAAACCACTGGGTTTCGCTGCTGCTGGAAGGCACGCAATCCAACCGGAGCGCGATTGGCGCCACAGCGACGCTTAGCGCCGGCTCGCTCCGCCAGACGGCGGCTGTGCTCAGCCAGTCGAGTTTTCTTTCCCAAAGCGACCGCCGGCTGCATTTCGGACTCGGCCCGGCCGGCCGGTTCGACAGTGTCACTGTGCGCTGGCCGAACGGCTTGGTGGAGGATTTTCCGGGCAGTCAAGGCGATCGTGTCGTCCGGCTCATCGAGGGCAGCGGCCGGTCGCACTAAAGGTGTCCTATGAGGAAAACGGTTGTACTGCCGGCGGCCCTGCAACTCGCCCTCTGGGGACAGGAGGGGCAGATTGCAAGCTGGACCCCGACCGCCGGATTGCTCGACTAAGAGGGGGTGCCTCGGGTCAGGTCGGAGAGCCTGGGCTGACTCACTTTCAATTGCCTTGCCGCCTCGGCTTGTGTCAACCCTTCTTTCTCGATGAATTTCCGCAGGGCCGTCATCATTTGCGATCGCAACCGCAAGTTGCGGGCCTCGGCGGGAGAGAAGCCGAGGTCGGCGAAAACGCTGCCGCTGCCTTTGGTGATCGTCGTTCCACTCGTGGCCTTCATGAAGTCGCTTGGGTCTTTTTCACGAAAGGCTGTCACCCAGCCAGGCCCGACATCTCCCGATTATACAAGATTGGATATATCCTTCGAGCCTCAGCCTCGTGCACGGGTGCCTAACTGTTTGCGGGAGCGTGACCGCTCGCTTACGCTCGCGGCTCAGTAACTCCCGCCGAAAGGGTTCGCGACGCCCGCCCTGACTCAAGTTATGATGATCGTGCGGGGGTGCTGCCATGTGTTCGCTGCCGGCGTCCCGCGCTGACTCATGCTCGAGAAAATCGATCTTTCACAAACCGTCGCCGAAACCACCTACCGGCGGAAGATCCCGGACCTCCGCTCCAAGCTGTACACACTCCAGCGGCAGTGCTGGGATGCGCGCCTGCCGGCGGTGATCCTGTTTGAAGGATGGGGCGCCAGCGGCCGTGGCGCCATGGTCAACCTCTTCACCCAGAACCTCGAACCACGCGTCATGCGGATGCATATGATCGTGGGTCCGCGCACCTATGAGGAAAGCATGCCCTGGCTCTGGCGGTTCTGGGTGAAACTGCCCAACCACGGGGAAATGGCCATCTTCGACCAGAGCTGGTACCGTCGTGTACTCATCGACCGCGTCGAGAAGCGCGTGGGCAAGTCCGAGTGGCAGCGGGCCTACGAGGACATCAACGATTTTGAGCACACGCTGGTCGATGACGGGCATCTGATCGTGAAATTTTTTCTGCACATCAGCAAGGATGAGCAGAAACGGCGCCTGAAGAAGGAAGCCAAGGATCCGATTTCCCGCGGGCTGCGCGATCCGGAAGACCGCTTGCAACAGAAACGCTACAGGAAATATACCCAGGCGGTCGAGGAAATGCTCATGCGCAGCGAAACCGAGTGGGCGCCGTGGACCATCGTCGAAGCCAACGACGGGCGGTTTGCGCGCGTCAAGGTGTTCGAGTGCGCGATCCGCCGGCTGGAAGAGGCGTTGAAGGCGAGGGGAGCCCATGCTCGAGCATGTTGACCTGACGCAGAAGCTCACCGAAAAGGAGTACAAGGAGGGTCTGCCTCTGCTCCAGATGCAGTTGCGCGAGCTGGCCTATCAACTTTATTTGCGCAAGCGGCTGCTGATCGTGGTTTACGAAGGCTGGGACGCGTCGGGCAAAGGCGGCAATATCCGGCGTGTGACCCAGAGGCTGGATCCGCGTGGCTTCGAGGTGTTCGCGGTCGCGGCCCCCTCGGGTGAGGACAAGACGCATCATTATCTATGGCGGTTCTGGAGGCGGCTGCGCCCGCCGGAAGAAAAGCAGGTGCTGATCTTCGACCGGAGCTGGTACGGCCGCGTGCTTGTCGAGCGCGTCGAGGGCTTCGCCAGGGAGGATGACTGGAAGCGCGCCTATCGCGAGATCAACAATTTCGAGCGCCAGCTCACTGATGCCGGCGTGATCCTGGCGAAGTTCTGGCTCCACCTCAGTCCCGAAGAACAATTGCGCCGTTTCAAAGAACGAAAAGAGAAGCCTTATAAGAGCTGGAAGCTTACCAAGGAAGACTGGCGCAACCGCGGCAAGTGGTCCGAGTATGAAGCGTCAGCCGAAGAAATGCTGTTGAAAACGAGCACACTGCGCGCGCCCTGGACCATCGTCGAAGGAAACTATAAGTGGTTCGCCCGGCTGAAGTGCCTGCGCACGCTGGTGGACCGTGTGAGCCGCGAACTCGACTACAAGCCCAGGTTCAGCGGCAAAACGAACGCGAGAGAGGAATAAAGTTCTCGTTGAGGGAGCCATTGACTGTCAGCGCGGAGCAGTGCCGGGACTGGCCGCAGTCTTCCGAGCTGGAGTGGCTCGAGACCAACGGCGCGGGCGGCTTTGCCATGGGCACCGTGTCCGGGGCAAACACGCGACGCTATCACGGCCTGCTGGTGGCGAGCCTCCGTGCGCCGGTCGAGCGCCATGTTCTGCTGGCGCGCGTGGAAGAAGAGCTTCTCTTCAACGCTGAGCCGGTCAATCTCGGTGCGGCCCAGTACCCCGGAGTGATCGCGCCGGCCGGCTTCCGGATGCTCGAAGAGTTCCGCCTGGATCCCTTTCCAACCTGGAGCTATCGCAGCGGAAGCGCGCAAGTCGAAAAGCGTATGTTCCTGGTGCAGGGTCAGCAGACGGCGGTGATCCAGTATCGGGTCAGCAGCCCGTGCCGGTTCCGCGTGCGGCCGTTTCTCGCCTTTCGGGACCATCACTCCCTCCAACATGCCCGCGACGATTTTCGGAGGGATGGTGAACACACCGGCCAGACGTTGCGCCTGCGGCCCTTCGAGTTGCTGCCCGGGTTGTGCATTCACCACAACGCCGCCTTCTTCGTGCCGGCCGGGCATTGGTATTACCGCAACGAGTACCGCAAAGAGATGGAACGCGGCCTGGATTTCACCGAGGACCTGTTTTCGCCCGGCTGGCTCGAGTTCGAGCTGGATGAAGGGGGGACGGCATTCCTGGTTGCCACCATCGAGGATGCTGGCGGCGTCGATCTATCGATGGTCCGGGAGTGGGAGGCCGCGGAGCGCCGGCGGCGGGCCGCCATCACGCGGCAGGCGCCCGGCCTGTGCCCTCCGGATGAATTTCGCGCGCGGCTCGAAGCGGCCGCTGAGCAGTTTCTGGTGCGGCGGGCCGACGGCTCTCCCACCATCATCGCCGGGTATCCGTGGTTCAGCGACTGGGGCCGGGACACCATGATCAGCCTGCGCGGCCTCCTGATTGCCAGAGGACGGCTCGAAGAGTCCCGGCAGATTCTCGAAGGGTTCTTGAAGCGCCTGGACCGCGGCTTGATTCCCAACCGTTTCCCGGATACAGCCGGGAACCCCGAATACAATACGGCGGACGCCACCCTGTGGATGTTCCCGGCGGCATGGGCGCTGATGGAGGCGGGGTATCCGGAACATTTTTTCCGGGAGACGTTCTATCCGGCGGCCAAAGAGATTCTCGGCTGGCACCGCCGGGGCACGCATTTCGGCATTCGCGTGGATGCGTCCGACGGGCTGCTGATCGCGGGTGATCCGGGCACACAATTGACCTGGATGGATGCCAAAGCGGGGGACTGGGTGGTGACCCCACGGCACGGAAAGCCGGTCGAGATCAACGCGCTGTGGTACAACGCGCTGCGTATGACGGCATGGTGGGCGCGCCGTTTCGGGGAAGAAAGAGAAGCAGAAGAACTCAGCGCCGAAGCGGCTCGCGTGCTGGAGAGCTTCGAACAGAAGTTCTGGAATCCCGCCCGCGGCTGCCTCTACGACAGGCTCGTGCCGGAAGGCCCGGACGACCGCCTTCGCCCCAATCAGTTGTTCGCTCTCTGCCTGCCGTTCCCGCTCATCGAGGAAACCCGGCAGCGCTCGATCGTAGACGTTGTGACCGGGAAGCTGCTCACACCCTTTGGGCTGCGCACACTCGATCCGGAGCATCCCGAATACAGGCCCAGGTATGAAGGAGGGCCGCGGGAGCGTGATGGCGCCTATCATCAGGGAAGCGTGTGGCCGTGGCTGATGGGGCCCTACATCAGCGCCCGGTTGCAGGCCTATGGTCCTGCCGGCGAGAACCTTCAGCGATGCCGTGAGTTGATGGATGCCTTCGCCGGCGAATTGCGGCGAGGGTGTTTGGGGACGCTTTGCGAGATCTATGATGCCGAGCCGCCCCACCGGCCGGTCGGGGCAGCGGCGCAGGCCTGGAGCGTGGCGGAGCTGTTGAGGGTAATGGCGGTCATGTAGTTCCGACTTGTTGCGGTAGTGCGCTAAGAGTTGGCTGATCGGTGGTGGGGGTCTGGGAAGCGCGGGGAGCCATCGGATCACGCAGCCTCCGGCAATTCGCGCACTGTCCCAATGTGGTCCGCGATCCCGGCCTGCATAGCGGGCGTGACGCGCAGCGTTTTGTGAACCCGGCAGAAGTTGTAGAACGCGACCCGGCAGGCCAGCACCGCCCAGTGGTTCTCCCACTTCTTCGAGAATGCATTGGTCAACCGCGTCACGCGTCGCGTGCCCATGCGGATCGAAAGATTCTGGCGCTCTATGTGGGACGTGCAGATTCGGTCGGGGTCGAGTCGGCCCATGACTGAGACTACCTCGGTACCACGCCTTACCTTCACCCGAGGCGTGATAGACCTTGATGACTTGAGTGAAAGCGTGCGTTTACATGGGAAAGGCACCGACGGCTGACTGCGATTCAGACAGTAAAATAGCACATCGCTGCGGGTAGGCGCGGCCGGTCCGGGAAACCGCCGGAACACGCCGTCTGGGGGGCTTCCGGAGCCTTCCGGCCTCTTCGCTGGCGGTTGCCCCACTCGCCCCTCTCACAAAAAATTGCCGCCGGGCTCATTTTTTTGAATAAAACATGTTGACATCTTTATGTTTTTATGGTATATAGCATAAAGAGGAGAACTGTCTTTGTCCGCCGCCACGGATCG
>JACQDF010000191.1 GCA_016201205.1 Acidobacteriota bacterium | reverse complement strand
TTGCTCTCGCTGCCGATGGTGAAGCAGTCGATGACGTCCTGCGCGAGAGCGAATTGCAGTGCCTCATCGGTCTTGTCGCGCAGTTTGCCTGCGCCGAGAATCTTCATTCCGATGACGCCTTTGCCGGCGTCCTTCATTTGCTTGAGCACGCCCAGCACGGTGGCCGGATCGGCGTCCATGGCGATGCCGGCGGGGTTGATGCGCGCCAGGTCCACCTGCACCCATGGAGTCTTCACGGCCGTCTTCAGCGCGGCCAGCGTGTGGCAACTGACACCGTGCGTGCGCACAATGCCTCTTCCGCGCGCTTCGGCGATCACTTCCATGGCGCCCTGCTTGCGCTGTGGCCAGTCGCCCTCGATCATGGCGTGGAGCAACAGGATGTCGATGTAGTCCGAGCCGAGCTCGCGCCGGAAGCGGTCCAGATCCGCCCGCATCTCCTTGGCCGTGGACGCGTGCGTCTTTGAGAGGATGGCGACGTTTTCGCGCCGAACGGACTTGAGCGCTTCCCTGGCGTGCGCGTGCGTGCCGTATTGATCAGCGCAGTCCCAGAAGGTGATGCCGTTGTCGAAGGCGGCCCGGAACAGATCGGCAAGGCCCTGGACGCCGAGCTTCCTGGTCTGGTTCGAGCTGCCGCCGACGCCGTTCGTGCCGGTGCCCATGGCCAGCCTGCTCAGCTCGACGCCCATCGGGCCGAGCTTGACGCGGTCGCCGGCTTGCTTTCTTGTGCCGGCATGGAGGTGGTGCGGGAAATGGTGGTACGCGGCCATGCCGGCCGTGGATTGCAGGAAGTGACGCCTGTTCATGTTCTCCATCCTCGTGGTAGGTATTCTGTAAGTTATCACAAAAGCAGGGGGCTGGAGATAATAGGGTAGTATGCGCGCCGCCGATCTTCGACAGGCAATCAATCTGCTGGACCCCGAGAAGCCCCTCAAGACGGATCAGGAACTCGCCGAGCAATTCGTGGCGCGGCCGTACAGCCCGATTCAGAACCTGTACATCCTGCTGGAAGCCACGAACGAGCCGCAAAAGATCCTGTTCACCGGACACCGTGGCTGCGGAAAGAGCACCGAACTAGCCAAGCTTGCTCAGCAACTGGCCCGCCGGTTCTTCATTCTGCATTATTCCGTGAAAGACCGCTTGAATCTGTTCGACCTCACTTATGTCGACGTCGTGCTTTCGCTGGGGCTGGAACTTCTCCGAGCGTCGAAAGAACAGAAGATTCGAATCAAAGCCGCCACGAGCAAGCGACTGCTTGCCTTCACCAAGGAGATTACGAAAGAAGTTGAAATGGGGGTGAAAGGGGCGGCCGAAGCGGGGGCTGAGCTGAACCTCCTGGTGGCCAAGCTGATTGCCAAGTTCGGTGTCGAGCCCGCTACGCGAACCGTAGTGCGGGAGAAAGCAGCCAAGCGGCTTACCGATTTGCTCGAGAATATTGAGACCTTGGCGCTGGAAATCGAGACACAGACCGAAACCCGCACGCTCGCGATCATCGAGGACCTGGACAAGACAGACCTCAAGACCGCAAAGGAGCTGTTCTATGAGCACTCCTCGTCGCTGCGCGATCCGCATCTTTCGGTGATTTACACGTTCCCGACCGCCCTGCGGCATGACAATGACTTCCAGCAAGTGCGGAGCAACTTCACACAGGTGTTTGGCCTGCCGAACATTCGCAGTCGCCTGCGAAACGAGCAACCTGACGAGGATGGACTGGCGAGATTGGAAGACATCCTGAGCCGGCGTCTGGAACCTGTGTTGCTGACGCCGGAGGCTCACCGCAGGCTGGCCGAAGCGAGCAGCGGGATTCCCCGTGAGCTGATCGCGCTGGCCCGGTTTGCCGCGGTGGAAGCGCGCAAAGCCAAAACTGGCAGGATTGAGATAGAAGCCGTCGAGAACGCGGTCGCCTCCCGCCGGAGGGAGTACCAGATTCTGCTTACCACCGAGCAACTGAGGCTTCTGGAGCGCGTGAAAAAAACCAAGCGTGTCGAGAACGACGAAGCACACCGGGCGCTGCTCCACAACCTCAGTGCGCTCGAATACCGCAATGAAGAGGTCTGGTACGATGTCCATCCTGTAGTCGAGCCGCTTCTGCTGAGCGTGTAAATCCGTGGCTACCCCGGTCCTGGAAGAAAAAATTCGCGACGAGATCAGCCGGCTGTCCATTCTTCTCGCGGACACGAGCGGCAGTGTGATTGCCTTTGTGCTGTATTCCACCGAGGAAGAGCGGCAGCGATCCGCCAGCCTGCTTCGGGACTCGATTTCGCTCCCGGTTGTGGAATGCCGGCTCGGGAAAAAACAGCAGAACCCGCTGCGGTTCGTGCGCACGCTGAAGAAGAAAGAGCGCGCCTGCGTATTTTTTTACGCCGTGGAAGACGCCCTGCCGGAGTTGGCGGGCTACGTGAATCTGAACCGCGAGGCGTTTGCCGATGTCCCGCACGCGATGGTGTTCTGGATCAGAGAATACGGGCTGCGGGCGCTGGGCAATGAGGCGCCGGATTTCTGGGCGTGGCGCAGCGGCGTTTTTGATGTGCGCGGGCCGGAAGAGCGCGTCGAGCCGGCGGTGACGCCGCGCGTGTTCCTTTCCTATGCCCGCTCCGACGGCGCGCTGCTGGCGAAGGCGCTGCGGGAACGGCTCGAGCGCGAAGCGCCGGAGATCGGCGTCTGGCAGGACATCATCGCGCTCGAAGCCGGCCGGGACTGGTTTCGACAGATTCTCGAAGCGATTGAAAAAGTCGAGCGCCTGGTGCTGGTGATGACGCCGGCGGCGCAGGCGTCCGAGACCGTGCGCACCGAGTGGCTGCATGCACGGCGCAACGGCGTCAGCGTGATTCCGGTGCGGTATTCCGCGGGCCCGCATCCGGATTTCAAGGCCATGCCGCGCTGGATGAGCCGGGCGCACTGCTACACGCTGCCCGGGCAGTGGAACCTGCTGGTGCGGCAGTTGCAGTCGCCGGGGAAGACGGATCGCGTGCCATTCATGGCCGACGATCTGCCGAAGGGTTTCATCCAGCGGGAGCGCGAGTTCTCGAAGCTCCGCGAGCAGTTGCTGAAAGGCGACCGGCGGCGGCCCACGACGATCACGACGGCGCTCACCGGCGCAGGCGGTTTCGGCAAGACGACGCTCGCCGCCGCGCTATGTCACGACGAGGAGGTGATCAACGAATTCGGCGACGGCATTCTCTGGGTGACGCTCGGCGAGAAGCCGGATGTGCGTGCAGGGATGGCGACGCTGTATGCCGCGCTGACTGGCGAGCGGCCGGTGTTTGTAAGCGATCGCGACGCGGAGAATGCGCTCGCCGAAAAGCTGAACGAGAAGAACTGCCTCCTGGTGATCGATGACGTCTGGCAGCGCCACCACTTGCAGCCGTTTCTGCACGGCGGCAACGAGTGCGCGCGGCTGATCACAACGCGGCGGGCGGAGCTGGCGGGCGAGTTCACACAAATCAAAGTGGATGAGATGACCACTGAGGAGGCGGCGCGGATGCTGGCGGCGGTGGCCGAGCCCGCACCCTCGAACCTGACGCCGTTTCGCGAGATTGCGGAGCTGCTGGGCGAGTGGCCGCTGCTGATCGACCTGGCGCGAGGCGCGTTGCGGGCGCGGTTGCAGCGCGGCCAGCCGCTCGAGGAGGCGCTCGCGCAATTGCGTGAGGCGTACCGCAGCAGGGGCGCGGAGGCTTTCGACCGCCGCGATTCGGGACAGCGCAATGATGCCGTGTCGCGCAGCATGGGCGTGAGTCTCGAGCCGCTTTCAGAAGAGGAGAGGCAGCGCTGTTTCGAGGTGGCGATCTTTCCGGAAGACGTGCCCATTCCGCTCTCCGCCGTTGCGGCTCCATGGGGCATGAATCCGGAGGATGACCTGCTGCGCATGGATGGCCTGGGGCTGCTGAAGCTCGATCTGGCGACGCGGACCGTGCGGCTGCATGACGTGATCCGCCAATGGCTGGGCGCGCAGTTGCCGGATGCGAAGGCGGTGCACAGCCGGCTGGCCGCGGCGTGGGGCGATCCCAAGAAACTGCCGGATGACTACGCCTGGCGCTGGATCGGCTATCACCTCATCGAGGCAGGGCAGAGCGAGGAGTTTCGCAAACTGCTGCTCGATGTCGAGTGGATGGAGGCGAAGATCGAGGCGGCCGATGTGAGCGCGCTCGAGAGCGACTTCGAGCGCATGAAGGGCGATCCCGTTCTCGAGCTGGTGGGCGATGCTGTCCGGCTTTCGTCGCACGTACTGGCGCGGGATCCCAGGCAGTTGCCGTCGCAGCTTGCCGGAAGAATGCTGCTTCACGAAGAGGCGGCGCTTCTCAGACTGGAGGAGTTCGACAAGCATCCGTGGCTGCGGCCGCTGTGGCCGTCGCTGGATCCGGCGGGCGGGATGTTGCGGCGCACGCTGCCGCACGATTCGCCAGTGTATGCAGTCGCAGTGACGCCGGACGGCCGCACGGCAGTCTCCGGCTGCCACGACGGGACCGTGAAAGTGTGGGATCTCGCTTCCGGCAGGCTGGTGCGGACGTTCGAGGGGCACGCGGGAGGGGTGAATGCGGTGGCGGTGACGGGCGATGGGGGCAGGGTGGTGTCCGGCTCGGATGACAAGACGGTGAAGGTGTGGGTGGTGGGGACTGGGAAGCTGGTGCGGGCGTTCGAGGGGCACGCGGATGTGGTGAGGGCGGTGGCGGTGACGGGGGATGGGGGCACGGTGGTGTCCGGCTCCGATGATGGAACGCTGAAGGTGTGGGAGGTGGCGTCGGGGAAGCCAATCGCGATATTCACTGCGGACGCAGGCATCCTCTGCTGCGCCGCCGCCCCCGGCGGCCGCATCTTCGCCGGCGACTGGCTCGGCCGCATTCACGTTCTCCAGCCCATGGCATTTTCCACTGGTTAGACTGAATCTGCGCACCCTACAAGTCCAGCGCGACCACTTCATGATCCAGCACGGAAGGCACGCGC
>JACQDF010000190.1 GCA_016201205.1 Acidobacteriota bacterium | reverse complement strand
TCAGATTGCTTCGGCGCATCAGCGGGCCGGATAATAGCAGCTTGCGAATTCTCGGCATCGAAACCTCCTGCGATGAAACCGCCGCCGCCGTCGTGGAAGACGGCAGCAGGATTCTTTCAAGCGTCGTCTCTTCGCAATTCGACGTGCATGGCAGGTATGGCGGCGTGGTTCCGGAACTGGCTTCGCGCGAGCATGTACGCGCCATCGTGCCCGTGGTGCGCCAGGCTCTGGAAGAAGCGGGAACAACGTACGCGGGTCTCGCCGCTGTCGCCGTCACCCAAGGCCCCGGGCTGGTTGGCTCCCTGCTGGTCGGCATGACCTACGCCAAGGCGATTTGCTTTGCGTGCGAGCTGCCTTTGATCGCGGTGAACCACCTCGAAGGGCACATTCACGCCGTGGCCATGGAAGCCGAGGCGCACATCGAGTATCCGGCGCTGGCGCTGGTGGTGAGCGGCGGGCACACGCACCTGTTCCAGATGAAGGAAGGCTTCACATTCCACCTGCTGGGAAAGACGCGCGACGACGCTGCCGGGGAAGCCTATGACAAGATCGCCAAGCTGCTTGGCTTCAGTTATCCTGGTGGCCCGGTGCTCGACATGCTCGCTGCCCTGGGCGACGCCGGTCAAGTGAAGCTGCCGCTCGCCAGAATGAAGGGCAACGCACTCGATTTCAGCTTCAGCGGATTGAAGACCGCGGTCCTGCGCTGGGTGCAAGCACACCAGATGAGCGGGGAAATCGAAGCCCGCCGCGCGCTTCTCAAAGCCAATCCGCGGCCTGCCCGGGCTGACTGGCTCGCGGTCACGCCGCAGCGCACGCTCGACTTGATCGCCTCCTTCCAGCGCACCGTGATTCGCGAGCTGCTCACTCGCTCCGAGCTTGCCGCCGAACAGATTGCCGCCCGCAGTTTCCTCATCACGGGAGGCGTGGCGTGCAACGCCGGCCTGCGCGAGGCCGCGGCCAGGGCGCGCGTTCCCTGCGCCGTCTTCTTCCCCAAGCCGGCGCTCTCCACCGACAACGCCGCCATGATTGCAGCAGCGGCATTCTCGAAATACGCACGAGGCGAGTTTGCGCCGCTGTCGCTGAATGCAGTGGCGGGATTGACGCTGGCTTAGCGGATTGATACAGTGCACCCCATGGGGTTCTGGGTGAGGTTTGTTTGGCCTCTGCTGCTGGCATCCGCCCTGTGCTGGGCGCAAGTCTATCCCGGCCGGCAGTGGGAGCGCATCGCTGATCCGGCATCGGCCGGCTATTCCAGCCGGCGTCTCGAGAGTCTGCGCAGCTATGTTCAGACGCTCGATACCACCGCCCTGATGGTCGTGGTCGGTGGCAAAGTGCTGTTCGAGCAAGGCGACGTCGCGCGGCTCAGCTACCTGGCCAGCGCCCGCAAGAGCGTCCTCGCCATGCTTTATGGCAATTACGTCGCTGCCGGAAAGATCGATCTCAGCAAGACGATCAAGGATCTGGGAGTCACCGACCACGGGGGATTGCTGCCCGTCGAGCAGCAGGCGACCATCGAGCACCTGATCACCGCTCGCTCCGGCGTCTACCATGACGCTTCCAACGCCGGCGACGCTCCAGTGAAACCGGCTCGCGGGTCGAAAAAACCGGGCGAGTTCTTCCTTTACAACAACTGGGATTTCAACGCCGCCGGCGCCATCTTCGAGAAGCTGACCGGGCGTGACATTTATGATGCCTTGGAGAGCGACCTGGCGCGGCCTGTCGAGATGCAGGATTTCGATCGCACGCGACAGCGCAAATCCGGGGATCTTGATAAATCGGTGCATCCGGCCTATCACATGTGGCTCTCGACGCGCGATATGGCCCGCATCGGGTATTTGATGCTCCGGGAAGGGAACTGGGCCGGCAAACAGCTTGTGCCGCGCGAGTGGGCGCGCAGAATTGTGAGCATCGTCTCGCCAGTGCCCGCCGGCACAGCGGCGCCGTATGGCTGGGGCTACGGGTACATGTGGTGGGTGGCGGATCCGGAAACGCGAGGGCCATTCGCGGGAGCGTACACGGCTCGAGGGGCAGTCGGGCAATTCATCACTGTGCTCCCCTCGCTCGACATGGTGATCGCGCACAAGACAGACCCGCAAGGGGGACAAGCCAACGGCCCCGATGGCGCGGGAAGGCGAGCCATCCAGGTCAACAACGAAGAGTACAGCGCCATCCTCGCCCTGATCGCCGCCGCCCGCCGCGGCCGTTAGCGGCCCTCTATAATAGCCGTATGTTTCTTCGCATATGTGTGCTGGCGCTGGCGTCTGTTTCGATGCTTCCCGCCGCGGTCCGCAAGATCTACCTGGTGGAGCGCAGCGACGTGCCCGGCCATAAGTACGAGCGCATCGTCGCCAAAGCCCACTTCGCCATCGACCCCAAGTTGCCGGCCAATCGCATCATCCGCGACATCGACTACGCTCCCGCCAACGAACAGGGCTTCGTCGAATTCTCCGCCGACCTGTGCGTCATCAAGCCGCGCAATCCCGCCGAGGGCAACGGCACGCTGCTGTTCGAGGTGAGCAATCGCGGCCGCAAGGGGATTCTCGGCACCTTCGACTTTGCGCCATCGTCTCTCGATCCGAAGAACGCTGCCGATTTCGGCGACGGCTTCCTGCTCAAGCAGGGCTACACGCTGGTGTGGCTCGGCTGGCAGCCCGATGTGCCGATGAATGACGAACTGATGCGGCTCTACGCACCCATCGCCGGCAAGAACGGCCAGCCGATTTCAGGGCCCGTTCGCGCCCAGTGGATCGTCGATGCCAGAGTGACGACGCACTCGCTCGCCGATCGCCGTCACGTGGCCTATCCGGTCGCCAATCCTGACGATACAAGTCTCCGGCTTACCGTGCAGGACACCCGCGATGCCGCCCGCCGCGAGATCCCACGGGCTGCCTGGCGATTTGAGGACCGCACCAGCGTGTCTATGGCGGATGGGTTCGAACCGGGCAAGATCTACGAGCTGGTCTACACGGCGCAGGACCCTGTTCTGGTGGGGCTTGGCCCCACGGCGATCCGCGACCTCATCTCCTTTCTGAAATACGAAAATGCCGGCACCACTCTGCTCGGCGAGCAGAGCCGGAGTCTGAAGCGCGCCATCGGTTTCGGAACGTCGCAAAGCGGCCGCTTCCTGCGCACGTTTCTCTATTTCGGCTTCAATCGCGACGAGAAGGACCGCAAGGTCTTTGACGGCGTCTGGGCGCACGTCGCCGGCGGAGGCCGCGGAAGCTTCAATCACCGCTTCGCGCAGCCTTCGCGCGACGGCCATCCGTTCATGAACCTGTTTTATCCCACCGATCTGTTTCCGTTCACCGACCTGGATCAAACGGATGCCGAAACCGGGCTCACCGATGGCCTGCTCAAGAGAGCGGAACAGGACAAAGTGACGCCGAAGATTTTCTACACCAACGGCTCATATGAATATTGGGGACGTTCCGCATCCTTGATCCACACCTCGGTGGACGGGCGGAAGGATTTTGCGCCCGCCGCCGGCACGCGCATTTATCTTCTAGCGGGCACGCAGCATGGCGCGGGCAGCTTCCCGCCCCGAAAGAGCGGCACCCAGCATCTGGCCAATGCGAATGACTATCGCTACCTCATGCGCGCCCTGCTGGTGGCGATGAACGCCTGGCTCAAGGATGGCAAAGAGCCGCCTGCCTCGCAGTATCCACGTGTTGACAAAGATGAGCTGGTGACGCCGGGCGCTGTTCAATTCCCAAAGATCCAGGGCGTCGAGCTGCCTGAGCGCATCCAGCAGGCCTGGCGAGCCGACTACGGCCCTGATTTCCGGACACAGGGCGTCGTGACCAGGGAGCCGCCTGAGTTGGGCACAGCTTTTCCGACGCGCGTCCCTCAAGTGGACCGCGATGGGAATGAGACCGCGGGCATCCGGCTGCCCGAAATTCAAGTCCCCCTGGCGACTTACACCGGATGGAATCTTCGCCATCCCTCGATCGGCGCGCCCAATGAAATCTATAGCATGGTGGGTTCGTTTTTCCCTTTTGCCCGCACCAGGGCCGACCGGCAGAAGTCGAAAGATCCGAGGCCCTCGGTCGAGGAACGCTACTCCTCCAAGCAGGAGTACTTAGGCAAGATTCAGCGTGCCGCCGGCAGCCTTGTGCAATCCGGCTATCTGTTGAGCGAAGATTTGCCGAAATTGCAGGAACGCGCCTCGAACATGTGGGACCGGCTTGCGGGGCCCAAATAGAGGCCTGCTAAGCTGAAGCCATGGGTCGTCCTCCAACCACGGAAATGCCGCAAGTGCCCGTGCATGGTGTCCGCCACCTGATTGCAGTGGGGTCCGGAAAAGGAGGCGTTGGCAAGACGACTGTCGCCGTGAATCTTGCCTTGGCGCTTCAGTTGAGCGGGAATCGCGTCGGGCTGCTCGATGCCGATGTCTATGGGCCGAACGTTCCCCGCATGATGGGGCTTCAGGAAGCGCCACAGGCTGTCGGCCCGAACGAAATCCTGCCGCTCGAAAAGCATGGGCTGAAGCTGATGTCGATGGGCTTTCTGAGTCCCGGCGACCGGCCCATCATCTGGCGCGGGCCGATGCTCCACAGCGTCATCCAGCAGTTCCTGCGCAACGTTGTCTGGGGTGAGCTGGACTACCTGATCATCGATCTGCCCCCTGGCACGGGCGATGTTTCTTTGTCGCTGGCGCAAACCACGCCCATCACCGGCGCGATCGTGGTGACCACGCCTTCCGACGTATCTCTGGAAGATGCACGCAAGGCGGTGCTGATGTTCCGCCAGCTTCGCGTCGAGCTGCTGGGCATGGTCGAGAACATGAGCTACCTGATTGCTCAGAAATCGGGTGAGCATGTGGACGTGTTCGGCTGCGGCGGCGGCCGCCGCACGGCGCAAGAAATGAGTGTGCCGTTTCTGGGCGAATTGCCGCTGATGCCGGAGATTCGCGAAGGCGGAGACTCAGGCCGCCCATCCGCATTGGCCGGCAAGGATTCCTCCGTCGGACGCCCGTTTTACGAGCTGGCGGAGCGGGTGCTCGAACGCGTCGAGGAAGTGGCTGGACAGAAACGGCCGACGATCGCCGTCGAGGACTAAACCTCCGCTTGCTCACGCGCGCGGCTCAGAAAGCGCTTCCGAGCCGCGACCGTTAGGGAGCGCTTGGCCCTAATCCCAAAGATTCTTGAAATTCCTCATCATCATGAGGACGCCCGGCCCGAGGGTCACTACCAGAATCGACGGGAAGATCAGAAAGAACACCGGGAAGACCATCTTGACGCTCAGCTTGCGGGCGGCCTCCTGGGCTCGCTGCCGGAAACGGATGCGCAGGAATCTGGCGTGCTGGCGCAGGGTGGGCGCGAGGCTGGTGCCGAAGCGGTCGCTGTCGAGCAGC
>JACQDF010000189.1 GCA_016201205.1 Acidobacteriota bacterium | reverse complement strand
CTTCCTTCAGCTTTCGCCTCACGGTTAGGCCTTGCGGTTTCGCTACGGTTGCCGTCATC
This sequence comes from Acidobacteriota bacterium, assembly GCA_016201205.1. Lineage (GTDB taxonomy): Bacteria > Acidobacteriota > Terriglobia > Bryobacterales > Bryobacteraceae > CADEFT01. The sequence continues at coordinate 12,561 of JACQDF010000189.1, read as the reverse complement.
GGCTCCGGTTGGCTCCTTTCATCCAACAAGATTCTGCCCATGCTGGGCACACTGGGGCGGGCTTTCAGCCCGCAAGCCCGCTTTCAGCGGGGTTAGTAGCCGCCTGGAAAGGCGGCTACGGCCAGGATTGGCCGCCCCACCACTTCCTCATGCCATGCACCCCGGAAACGCGTGAATCGCCTGATTGCCCTGATAGCCCAGCTCGTCGCGAATGCCGATTTTCGAAGTGTAGTAAGCAAACACCGTGATCTGCTTCATCGCCACAAAAAACCGCCCGTCTTCGCCCGGCGCTCGCTCCACAGCCTTCGCCAGCGCAGCCGGATCCTTCGGGATCGCCGCCATCTGCCGTTTCCATCTCTGCTTTGTCTCCTCGGGGCTGCTGGCGACCCACAGGTCGATGAAGTCCGCCACTCGCGCTGCACGCGCGCCGGGCGAGCGCTCATCGGCCGGGAGGATCATTTCCGACACCGCATCCAGCAACCGGTGCTCTTCGGGGGAGAAGAACTGCGGTTTGTAATCGGCCGGCAGCGCTCCGGCTGCAAACAGAGCGAGAACTTCGCGCCGTCTCATGCGATTTCTCCCTTCCGCATGCCCTCAGCGAGATACTCGCTGGCCCGCCACGCCAATGCCATGATCCACGTCGTGATGCCGTGTGTCCCCGGCAGCGAAACAAAGCAACTGGCGTCAGTGACGAACAGATTTTTCACGTCGTGGGACTGGCACCACGGATTGAGCACGCTCGTCTTGGGATCGTTCCCCATCCGCGCCGAGCCGCATTCGTGGGTGGCGTCGCCCATCGGCTCGATGTACTTCCTGTATGGCAGAATCTCCGCTCCGGCCGAGCGCAGGATCCGCTCCATCCAGCCGTACATGTCCTCCATCATCTTGCGGTCGTTGTCGCTGTCGGACACGCGGAAACGCACTTGCGGAATGCCGAAGGCGTCCTTGCGATCCGGGTCGATGTCGAAGCGGTTCTCCCTCACGGCAAGCCGCTCGCCGTAGCCTCGCAGCGAGAGCGTCGCGCCGTAGCGCTCGCGGATCTGCTGCTTCAAAGAGGCGACATATCAGGGCAATCCTCCCGCGCTCGAAACGCCGCGCCCAAACCCCGTGCCGGCCAGAAGGAAGTAGCCGCCATGATAATCATTCTTGCGGTTGTAGTTGAACCGCGGGATGGTGGCGTGCGAGCCGCCGGCGCCGTCTTCATTGGCGCGCTTGCGGTTCTTCCATTCCGGCAGCACGCCCACGACGGCGCCGCTCTTGACGTTGTCCATCAGATAATGTCCGATGAGCCCGCTCGAATTGCCGATCCCGCCGGGATGAACACGCGACTTCGAATTCAGCAGAATGCGTCCGCTCTCGACTGTGCTGGCAGCGACAACCACGGCGCGCGCGGTCACTTCGTAGTCCCTCTTCGTATTCGCGTCGATGAAGGACACGCCGCGCGCCTTTCCGTTCTCATCCACCAGCACCTGATGCGCGATGGCGTGCGTCCGAAGCGTGAAGTCAGGCTTCCGGGTCAGTTTTGGGATGATGACGTCGAGTGAGGAAAAGCGCGCCCGCACGTCGCATCCGTTCCCGCAGGCGCCGCAGTAGTGGCACGCCGGGCGGCCATCATAGGGAGCGCTCAACACCGCTGTTCGCTCGCTCACCAACGGCACGCCAATGCGATCGAGCTTCTTCTTGAGATCGATTTCCGTGCAGCGCCACTTGTGCGCCGGGGCCGCATATACGCCGTCCGGCATGTTGAAGTAGTTTTCCGCGACGCCGGAGATCCCCACCAGCCGCTCTGCTTTGTCGTAGTACGGCGCGAGGTCTTCATAACGGATGGGCCAGTCCTCGCCGAAGCCCTGCATGGATTTCGGCTTGAAGTCCAGCGGCCCGTGGCGAAAGCAGGAGCGGCCCCAGGTGTTGGTGCGGCCGCCGACGGCCCGCAGGCGCGTCCAATGGAAGCGGTCGATCGAGTCGTAGGCGTCTTTGCGCGGATTGGTGTACAGGTGTGCCGTGTACTCGTTGATCTTCCACAAGCCGTCGTACTCTCCGGGTTTGCCGTTGCCGCGGAAAGGCAGATCGTACGGCATGGTGTGCGTCATGAAATCCTTCGGCGGATTCAGCATGCGCCCCGCCTCGAGCAGGATCACCTTGAGGCCGGCGTTCACCAGGACATAGGCGGCAGTAGCTCCGCCTGCCCCGGAGCCCACCACGACGACGTCGTATTCCGGTGCGGGCACGTAGAACCTCCTTGACTTCTGCTCTTGTGATGCAGAGTATCATGCTATGCGCCTGTTTTGGATCGGGCTGGTTGCGATTTCGTCCCTGGCCGCGGAAAAAGCGGATATTCTCTGGGACCGGTGGGGCATTGCGCACATCTTCGCCAGGGATGTGGCCTCGATGGGCGCCGCTTTCGGCTATGCACAGGCCAAAGCCCACGGCGATCTGCTGCTTCAGTTGTACGGGCAATCGCGCGGACGCGGCGCCGAATACTTCGGCGAAGAGTTCCTCGAAGCGGATCGCTGGGCGCTCCGGAACGGGATTCCGGAGCGCGCAAAGAAATGGGTCGCCGAGCAGGATGGCGAATTCCGCCGCTACCTGGAGAGCTTTGCCGAGGGTGTGAATGCCTATGCCCGAAGGCATCCGGAAGCAATCGATCGATCCCGGCGCGCGGTGCTTCCCGTGGCTGCCGCCGACGTGATGGCTCATTCCCTGCGCGTGATCCATTACACCTTCGTGACGCGGCAGGCCCGCTTCGAGGACTTCAGCCGCCAGTGGGAGCAGCAATTGGGCTCGAACACATGGGCCGTGGGACCCGGGCGGTCGGCAAGCGGAAAGGCGCTGCTGCTGCAAAATCCGCACCTTCCCTGGGAGGATCTTTTCCGCTGGACGGAAGCGCAACTGAGCTGCCCTGGCTATGACGTTTACGGCGCCACGCTGGTGGGCTTTCCGGTGGCGCTCATCGGTTTCAACGACCGGCTGGGCTGGTCGCACACGGTGAACACCTACGACGGTCAGGACCACTATGAGCTCACGCTGAAGGACGGCGGCTACCTGTGGGATGGCAAAGTGCGATCCTTCGAGACAGAGCAAAGAACGGTGAAGATCCGGCAGAAGGACGGCTCGATGCGCAGCGAGCCGCTGGCCATCCGGCGCTCGGTGCACGGGCCGGTGCTGGCGGAGAAGGGAAACAAGGCGATCGCGTTGCGTGTGGCCGGGATCGATCAATCGGGCGCGTTGAAGCAATGGGCCGATATGGGACGGGCGAAGTCGTTCGACGAATTCGCAAAGATCATCGAACGGCTTCAGATTCCGATGTTCACGCTGATGTATGCCGATGCCGATGGGCACATCATGCACCTGTTCAACGGACGCGTCCCGAAGCGGCCTCCCGGCCCCTATGACTGGCAGAGAACCGTGCCCGGCGATCGCAGCGCGACCTTGTGGACTCAGACGCACCCGATCGGCGATCTGCCCAAAGTGGTGGACCCGCCCTCGGGCTGGCTGCAAAACGCCAACGATCCACCCTGGATCACGACGTGGCCGAAGATGCTCGATCCGGCGCGATTTCCGGCTTACATGGCGCCGCGGGGCATGACGTTCCGGCCGCAACAATCGGCCCGGCTGCTGATGAGCGACGACAGCATCAGCTTCGAGGAATTCGCCGAATATAAGCATTCGACGCGAATGCTGCTGGCGGACCGCATCCTCGGCGATTTGATTCCGGCGGCGAAAAAAAAGAGCGCCCATGCGCGCCAGGCGGCGGAAGCGCTCGAGCAGTGGGACCGCCGCGCGGATGCAGGCAGCCGGGGCGCGGTGCTGTTCAGCGAGTTTGCTCGAGAATGGGTGCGCCGGTTCGGGATGAAAGGATTCCGCGTTCCATGGGATGAACAGCGGCCCTTCGATACGCCCGAAGGCCTGGCCGATGCGGCCGCGTCCGTTGCGCTGCTCGAACAGGCCGCCCGGCAGATCGAGCTTCGCAAGATGCCTCTGAACGCAGCCTGGGGCGAAGTTTTTCGTTTCCGGGGGGAAGGCGTCGATTGGCCCGGCAACGGAGCGACGGGCGAATTTGGCGTCTTCCGCGTCGTGGAATATGCCAATGCGCCGGATGGCAAGCAGGTGGCCCGCGGCGGCGATTCCTACTACGCCGTGATCGAATTCGGCAGCGCGGTGCGGGCGCGCGCCGTGCTGGCGCCGGGCAACTGGACGCAGCCCGGCTCCGTGCATCGCTTTGATCAGCTCGAACTGATGTCCGGCAAGCAAATGCGGCCCGTGTGGCGCAAACGCGCCGACATTGAGGCGAATCTCAAGGAGAAGGACAGCCTGTAATCATGACGGCGAAGCGGATTTCTCTGTCGCTCGCGATCTCCGGTCTTTTTCTGCTGGTTCCCGGAGCGTACCACTCGCTTTCCATCAAGCTGACCGGCAATGACTCGAGCGCCGCACTCAGCAAGCTGGCGCGGATTTCCCTGGAACATCTTGCCGCTGAGCGAACGGCGACGATGTCCGCCACCATCCCGGACAGCGGGCAATGGGAGCGCATCCGCCGCGACTGGGGGGATCCGGGCTATCTGGTCGCGGCCGTTGACTTGAAGGGAAAAACGGCCTTCTGCTTCGACACCCTCGGTCTCCAGGTCGACGTGATCCACAAGGGTAACCTGGTTCCAGTCGAGACCGCCAGCGAACCACCCTACGGCTACTCAGCAGCGTGCCGGATCATCGGTGTAAGTTTCCGCGTCAAGCCGAGTGCGGACGTTTTCATTCGCGCCAGCGTGCCTGCACAGCGACCGATGCCGCCCGGAGAGCTTGTTCTTCTGGCTTACTGGGGCGCAGCGACAAAAGACCGAATCGCGAGCATCCGGCAGGAGGAGCGGCGCGAACACGTGTTCGGAGTGCTGGCGACGATCGGCTTCGCTCTGATCGTGTGCGCCGCCTGGGCAGCCATCCGCGCCCGCCAGGATCAAGGCAGTGCGAACGCAACGACGTAGTCGCCTTGCTTGATCGTGTCGAACTTGGCGTGGCCGCCGGCCGCGATCACCACGTATTGTTTGCCGCCTTTGCGCGCGCGGTACGTCATCGGCGTCGCCATGCCGCTGGCGGGCAGACGCGTGCTCCACAACTCCTTTCCCGTTGCCGTATCAAACGCGCGGAAGGTGCTGTCCGCCGTTGCCCCGATGAACGTCACTCCGGAGGCCGTCGTCAGCGGGCCGCCTAAGTTCGGCGTTCCCCAGCGAAATGGCAGCGGCAGCGGCGCCAGCTCGCGAACCGTGCCCAGCGGAACGGTCCATTTCACCTCGCCGGTGGCCAGATCCACCGCCTGCAACACGCCCCAAGGCGGCGCCACACAGGGCAATTTGAGCGGCGATAGCAGCGGCCGCCGCACCATGATGTACGGCGTGCCGAGCATAGGCCCGAATTCGCTGTCCGGGTTCTCCCGGCGCGCCTTGCCGAGCTGATCCCGCGGATAAAGCCGCACATAGAACGGCAATCGTGTTTGATTCAGAATCGCCAGCCCGCGCTCCGGATCGTAGGACAAGCTGCCCCAGTTGCTTCCGCCGATATTGCCAGGGACCAGGATGGAGCCTTTCAGGCTCGGCGGCGTGAAGATGCCTTCGGACCGCGCGGAAGCGATCAGCTCGCGGCAGTTCTTCTTGTCCCAGAACGTCAGCCCCCAGGCGTCCTCGGGTCTCACGCGCGCGGGCGCCAGCGGCGGCGGCACGGTGGGAAAGGGTTGCGTCGGCGATGTTCGTTCTCCGGCAACATCGGACTGCGGCACGGGCCTCTCGATCACCGGAAACACCGGCTTGCCCGTTTCGCGATCGAGCAGGAACAGGTGTCCCATCTTGGTCGCCTGCGCCACAATCGGAACCAGCCCGCCGTTCTTGCGCAGCGGAAGCAGAACCGGCTGGCTGGCGACATCATAATCCCACAGATCGTGATGCACGGCCTGGAAATGCCAGACCACTTCGCCGGTCGAGCCCTTCAATGCGACGACGGAATTGGCGTAGCGGTTGTCGCCCAGACGGGCGCCACCGAAAAAGTCGGGGCTCGGGGATGAGGTCGGCACGAAGATCAGATCGCGTTCATGGTCCGCCGAGAGAATGGACCAGGCATTGGCGGCGCCGGTTCTGAGCGCGCTTTCGTTCTCCCAGGTGGCGAAGGCCGGATCATCGCCGCGTCTGGGAATCGGGTCCCACACCCATCGCACTGCGCCCGTGCGCGCATCGAACGCACGCACAACGCCGGACGGCATGTCGATGCGGTTATTGTCGTTGATCGCCGAGCCGACGACCACCGTGTCGCGAACAACCGCGGGCGGCGAGGTGAAGTGGTACTCGCCTTTGTGCTTCTGAACCACGCCTGCGGTAAGGCTGGCTTCGCCGTTTGTGCCAAACGCCGCCACCGGTTTGCCCGTGGAAGAGTCGACCGCGATCAACCTGCCGTCCTGAGTGGCTACGTACAGGCGAACCTTGTTGCCGGCCGGGTCGCGCCAGGCCGCCAGACCCCGGCAGGTGAGACCGTCGCCATAAGAATCGGAGCGCCTGATCCCGGGGTTGAACCTCCAGCGTTCGACGCCCGTCTCCGGATCCAGAGCGAGAATGCGGTTCATCCCGGTGACTACATACAGTGTGCCGTCGATGAGCAGCGGCGTGGCCTGAAACGAAGTGCGAGGGCCGCGCCCGCTGGCGATATCGCCCGTGCGATACGTCCAGGCCACTTTGAGCCTGCCGGCATTTTGAGGAGTGATGTCGCTGAGCGGAGAGTGGCGCATGCCGCCCGGATCGCCGCCGTAAACCGGCCAGTCTTCCGGAACAAACGGAGTCGAGATGTTGGAGGCCAGCGCCAGAATGAGAAAAGAGTTCATGATTCCAGGTTGCATCCTGAGGCGCTCAAGAAACAAGGTGAGCGGGCGTAACTGGCTTGTGCAGGCGGCTGCAAGGGCTCAGGCCAGCAGCTTCATGAGCAAACGACCGCTGATGTCCGTCAGCCGGAAGTCGCGGCCCTGGAAGCGGAACGTCAGCTTCATATGGTCGACGCCGAGCAGATGCAGAATGGTGGCATGCACGTCGTGCACCTCGATCTTCTCTTCGGCGGGTGAGAAGCCCAGCTCATCGCTGGCGCCCACCGTAACGCCTCGCTGTAAGCCGCCGCCGGCCATGATCAACGAGTACGAGTCGATGTGATGATTACGGCCAACCTTGCCTTTCTCGCGCACTTCGCCCATCGGGGTGCGGCCGAACTCGCCGCCCCACAGCACCAGCGTGCGGTCGAGCAGGCCACGCTGTTTCAGGTCCTTGATCAACGCCGCCGTGGGCTGGTCCACTTCGCGGCAAACCGTATCGAGCGGCTTGCTGATGTCGTCGTGATGATCCCAGTCGGCGTGATAGAGCTCGACGAAGCGCACGCCTCGCTCGACCAGCCGGCGCGCCAGCAGGCAGTTGTTGGCGTAGGAAGCCTTGCCCGGCTCGGCGCCGTACATGTCGAGCGTTTCCCTGGGCTCTTTGGCGAAGTCGATGAGCTCCGGCCCGCTGGTTTGCATACGGAACGCCATCTCGTACGCGCTGATGCGGGTCCGGATCTCCTCGTCGCCCGTGGTTTCGTGGCGAAGCCTGTTCAGATCCTGGATGGCGTCGAGCGTCTGGCGCTGGTCGTCGGCGGTGATGCTCTTGGGATTGGAAAGATCCAGGATTGGATCGCCTACCGAGCGGAACGGGATGCCCTGGTAAGCGGTGGGAAGAAAGCCGCTGCCCCACAACGCGGCGCCGCCGCGCGGGCCGCGGTTGCCCGATTGCAGCACCACGAACCCCGGCAGATCCTTCGACTCGCTGCCGATTCCGTACGTGACCCACGACCCGATGCTCGGGCGGCCCGTCCGGACCGAGCCGGTGTTCGAGAACAGTTTCGCCGGGCCGTGGTTGAAATTCTCCGTCGAGACGCTGTTCACGATCGCGATGTCGTCGGCAATCGAGCCGAGGTGCGGGAACAGCTCCGAGACCCAGAGGCCGCTCCGGCCGTGACGCTCGAACTTGCGTCTCGTGCCGAGCAGCTTTGGCGTTTCCTTGGTGAACGAGTCCATAAAGGCGAAACGTTTGCCTTTGAGAATGGACTCCGGCGTCGGCTTGCCGTCCCACTTCTGCAATTCCGGCTTGTAATCGAGCAAATCCAGATGACTGGGGGCGCCTGCCATGAACAGGTAAATGACATGGTCGATCCTGGCCGCATGATGGCGTCCGGCCGCGAACGCTTTTTCTCCCAGCAGAGAAAGCAGCGCCATCTTGCCGACGCCGGCGCCGCAATCGCGGAAGAAATGGCGGCGTGTTCGCTCGAGCAGGAGTTGGTCGTGGAGAGTCATTCCGGCTATTCCCTGGTCATGAATTCATCGAGATTCAGCAGCACGCGCGACAAAGCCGTCCAGGCGCTTTTGTCATCTTTGCCGGCGTCGCGCTGCGCAGACAAGAGCTTCAAAAGGCGCGCCTGTTCGCGCTGCGTCGGAGGCCGGCTCAGCGCCAGCAGAAAGCCGTGGCCGAGCCGCGCCGGATCATTCTGGGCTGCTTCTTTCAGCATTTTGCCGGCAAGCGCCTGGGCGAATTCGAAGTACGCTTCGTCATTGAGAAGCGTCAACGCTTGCAGAGGCGAATTCGAGCGGATACGCCGCGTGCAGGTCACGGTGGCGTCGGGCGCGTCAAACAGAATCAGCGCGGGGTGCGCCGCTGAGCGCTGGAAGAACGTGTACAGGCCGCGGCGGTAGCGGTCCGGGCCCTGGCTGGTGTTCCACTCGCGCTTCACCTGAGTCACCGAATTCGCACCGGGCGGCAGCGGCGGATAGACGCTGGGCCCGCCCACCTTGAGTGAGATCAGCCCGCTGGCCACCAGGGCCGCGTCGCGAACCAGCTCCGCGTCAAGTCTCAACCGCGACTGCCGCGCGAGCAGGCGGTTCTCCGGATCGACGGCTTTGGCATCCGGCTGCAGCTTCGAGGACTGCCGGTAGGCGGCCGAAGTCACGATCAGCCGGTGCAGCGCCTTCTGGCTCCAGCCGCGCTCCATAAACTCGACTGCGAGCCAGTCCAGCAATTCGGGGTGCGACGGTTTCTCTCCCTGAATGCCGAAATCGTTCTCCGTATCCACGATGCCCTTGCCGAAATACTTCTGCCAGAGGCGATTGACGGTGACGCGCGCGGTGAGCGGATTGCCGCGATCCACCAGCCACCTGGCAAGGTCGAGCCGCGTCGGGCGGCCTCCGGTTCCGGGCAGCGGGGGCAACGCCGCGGGGACGCCGGGCACAACAACGGCGCCCTTGCGGGTGAAGTCGCCGCCCAGGTGGATATAGGATTGCCGCGGCTCAGGCAGCTCGCGCATGATGAGCGTGCGGGTGATCTTCGGCATGCGCCTGCGATGCGCGTCGATGTGCTTGTCGCGCTCGATGACGCCGGGGTCCTGGATCTGCCCCATGCCCGGGATGCTGTCTTTGTATTGATTCAGCTCGTTTTCGAGCGCCTGGAGCTGCGCTTCCCAGGCGTGATACCGCTTCAGCTCGTCCGCTGTGCCGAGCGGAAGAAAAGGCTTATTGAAATCCTTGCGGTGCGCTTCCTTGTCCACTTCATCGACGTTGTTGAGGAACGCGAAGAACTGATAGAACTCGCGCTGCGTAACGGGGTCGTACTTGTGGTCGTGGCAGCGCGCGCAGCCGAGCGTCAGGCCGAGAAAGACGGCGCCGGTGGTGATCACCCGGTCCGCCACAGCTTCCACTCGATACTGCTCGAAGTCGATGCCGCCCTCATAATTACTCGGTGTGTTGCGGTGGAAGCCGGTGGCGGTCAGTTGCTCAATGGCCGGGTTCGGAAGCAGATCGCCTGCCATCTGCTCGATCACGAATTGATCAAAGGGCAGGTCCTTGTTGATGGCGTCGAGGACCCAGTCGCGGTACTTCCAGATCTCGCGTGGGGCGTCGATGGTGTAGCCGTCGGAATCGGCGTAGCGGGCCAGGTCGAGCCACAGGCGTCCCCAGCGCTCGCCATACTGCGGGGAAGCGAGCAAGCGGTCGACGGCGCGCTCATAGGCGTCGGGGCGCGAGTCGCTCAGAAACTCGGCGAGCTCTGCCGGTGTTGGCGGAAGCCCGATGACGTCAAGGCCGGCGCGGCGGAGCAGCGTCGCCTTGTCCGCTTCCGGCGATGGGTTCAAGCCGGCTTTCTCGAGGCGCTGGAGAATGAACAGATCGATCGGATTCTTCGCCCAGGCCGCATTCCGGACGGAAGGAGCGTTCGGCCTTTTCGGCGGCTGGAAGGCCCAGTGATCCGCGCCAGGGCGTTTCGATTTGATCAGCGCTGCCGGCATCGGCATCCCGGCGTTCACCCACTGCTCGAGGATCGCGATCTGCTCGTCGCTCAGCTTGCGGCCGGGAGGCATCTTCAACGGGCCTGTCTGCTTGACGGCGCCGGGAATCAGGCCGGCGGCGGGTCCGCGGTTGCCGCCGCGCAGAATCGACTCTTTTGTTTCGAGCGAGAGGCCGCTGGTGAGATTTTTTTCCGAGTGGCAGACGTGACAATTGACGCGCAGAATCGGAGCTACGTTCTTCTCGAAGAAGAACACGTCTTGCTGGGCCAGGCCGATCAGCGGAACCACCCAGAGGAGAGCGCCTCGCAACATGCTGACTCGGATTATATCACCGTGATTCCAGAAGGTTTATAATCGGGGTCTGGTGACCAGGCTGCTATTGCTCGCCGCCGGGCTGTCCGCGCAAGACGCCGGCAATCCGTTCACCGGCGCCCGCGACATCGAGCAAGGCAAGCGCCACTACCGCTTCTACTGCGTGAATTGCCACGGAATGAATGGCGATACCGGGCGCGGGGCGCGCCTGACGTCCAAAATCCGCAGGCACGGAACGACCGACGCCGAGATGTTTCGCACCATCCTGAACGGCGTGCCGGGGACCGAGATGCCGGCTCTGCGGCGGGAAGAGGAAGTGGTCTGGAAGATCCTGGCCTACGTGCGCACCATCGAAGCAAGCGCCGGCGCGGCCGATTCCTGTGAAGCAACCGGAGGCGATCCGCAACGAGGGCGCGTGGTCTTTGAGGGCAAGGGCGGATGCCTGGCGTGCCACACCGCCGGTGCTCGGGGCGGACAGATGGGGCCGGACTTGAGCTATGCGGGCACGCGCAGTCCGGCATTCTTACGCGAGTCGCTGCTCGATCCCTCCAAAGAAGTGGCGCCGGCTTTTGCCGGTGTGCGTGTTGTCGCCAATGGGCGAACGGTGGAAGGCGTGCGCCTGAATGAAGATGAGTACACGGTGCACCTGCTTGACGCCGGCGGGCGCATTCATTCCTTCCGGCGCGCGGAGGCCAGCAAAGTCGAGCGCCTGGGCAAGTCGCTGATGCAGGCTTATGACAAGACGCTGGCGGCGGCCGAGATCGCGGATGTAGTGGCGTACCTGTGCTCGCTCGGAGGTGGCAAGTGAAATGGTTTCTGCTGTTGTGGCCGGTGCTCGCCGGCGCGCAAGTGACCTACGAGCAGTTGCTGAAGGCGGATGAGACGCCGGGCGACTGGCTGCACTATTCCGGCGATTACGCCTCGCACCGCTTCAGCCGCCTGGCGCAGATCACGCCTGCGAATGTGAAGGAGCTGCGCGTAAAGTGGGTGTTCCAGCGGCCGATGCGGGAGAAATTCGAGACCACGCCGCTGGTGGCGGATGGCGTGATGTATCTCACCGTGCCGCCGAACGACGCTTACGCGGTCGATGCCGGAACCGGCGTGAAGCTGTGGGAGTACCGGCGCAATCTGCCGTCCAAAATCCAGGTCTGCTGCGGCCAGGTGAATCGCGGATTTGCCATCCTGGGAGACCGGCTGTTTCTGGGAACGCTGGATGCGCAGTTGATCGCGCTCGACCGCAAGACCGGCCGCCTCCTGTGGGAGAGCGAATTGTTCGACTACAGCAAGGGCTACTCGGTGACGCATGCGCCGCTGGTAGTGAAGGACAAGGTGATTGTCGGAGTGGCCGGCGGCGAGTACGGAATTCGCGGCTTCATCGATGCCTACTACGCTGACTCGGGCAAGCGGGCGTGGCGGTTCTACACAGTGCCCGGTCCCGGCGAATTCGGGCATGACACCTGGGAAAGCGATTCCTGGAAGACGGGCGGCGCTTCCGTTTGGATTACCGGATCCTATGATCCGGAACTGAACCTGACTTACTGGGGCACAGGCAATCCCGGACCGGATTGGAACGGCGACGTGCGCCGGGGAGACAACCTGTTCTCCGACTCGGTAGTGGCGCTCGACGCGGATACCGGACGGCGCAAATGGCACTTCCAGTTCACGCCGCACGATGTGCACGATTGGGATGCGACCCAACTCATGGTGCTGGCGGACCGCCCATACAAAGGGCGGATGCGCAAGCTGCTGGTGACGGCAAACCGCAACGGCTTCTACTACGTTCTCGATCGCGCCTCGGGCGAGTATCTGCACTCGATCGCCTACGTGAAGCAGGATTGGGCGATGGGGATCGATGAGAAAGGGCGGCCCATGCGCGCTCCGGGGAAGCTGCCGACGCCGGAGGGCAACAAGGTATACCCGCAAGTCACT
>JACQDF010000188.1 GCA_016201205.1 Acidobacteriota bacterium | reverse complement strand
CCGGTAATCAGCCCGCTCTTGGACTTGCCGCCTTTCCAGAGATCCCACTTCGGGTCGGCATGCCGCGCAAAGAACGCGTGCAGCCTCTGGCGAAGATCCGCGTTCACTTTCTCCACGGCTGGTTGGCCGAAGAGATTCAACCGCTCGCCGGGGTCCTGACGCAAATCATACAGCTCGTTCGGGCCTTCATGAATGCGCTCGATGCATTTCCACTGGCCGGTGCGGATGGCGCGCACATTCTCGAACTCGAAATAGACCGTGTTGTCCCACGCGAGCGTTTCACCTCCGAGCAGAGGAGCAAAGCTGCGGCCCGGCGGCTCGAGCGTGCGCGGCTGCCGGTCCGCGAGGCCAAGATAATCGAGCAGCGCCGGCAGAACGTCGTACGTGCTGGTCATGTGCCCGAGGCGGCGTCCGGCGGGAATTTTTCCAGGGTGCGAAAAGATCATCGGAATGGACATGGTCCAGTCGAACGCGGTCAGCGGGCGGGTATGGTCGCCCATGCCCCAGAAACCGCTCTGGCCGCAGGCGAGGCCCTGGTCAGCCATGAACAAGACGAGAGTGTCGTTGCGCAAGCTGAGCCGGTCGAGCGTTTCCAGAATCCGCCCGACGCCATCGTCGATGCCGCTGATCTCGGCAGCGTACTTGCGCCGCACGGCGGGGTCTCGCATAAAGTCGCGATTGTTGAATAGCCACGGATGCGGAGCGTCCCGCGGGAACGAGGGCAGCTCGTGCTGCGCATAGTAGGCGGCATGGCGATTGCGAACCGGCTCTTTGGCGGCGCCGCCAAGGCCGTATGGGCCATTGTAGGAGAGCATCAGGAAGAACGGCCAGGCGCGGTTTTGCTCGATGAAGCGGCTGCCGTGATCCGTCCAGAAATCCGTCAGATATTGCGACTCCCGCCGGACGCGCCCATTCTCGAGGATCTCCTGATCGTAGAAGCCGGGACTGGCGCCGTGCGGCATCGTGACCCAGTAGCGGAAGCCTTCCTGCGGTTCAGGATTCGCCCCCAGGTGCCACTTGCCGCACAACCCGGCCGCATACCCGGCGTCCGTCAGAATTTTCGGCAACGTGCGGAATTCCGAGATGGTGTTGTACGCGCGGGGCCCGATTTGGGCTCCACCGGCAGCCAGATAGCGGTGGACTCCGTGCTGCGACGGCATCAGACCTGTCAGCAGAGACGCACGCGTCGGCGAGCAAACGGCATTATTGGAAAAGGCGCGCGTGAACAGGACGCCTTCTTTCGCCAGCCGGTCGATGTTCGGAGTGCGCACATCCGGGTTGCCGTAGCAGCCCAGAGTCCAGGCGCCGTGGTTGTCGGTGAGGATGAGGACGACGTTGGTACGGGGAGTTTGTGCAGCGGCGAAGGATGCGAGCCACTGGCGGCGGGTGAGCTCACGTCGCAACTCGCTCCTCCCGCATCGCACGCATCCGGGCCAGCTTTTCCCCGGCCAGTTTTTTCACTCGGGCGATGCTCTCCTCCTTCACCTGCTCGTATCCGCGAATCTGATCCGGAAGGCAGGCGATCTCGACCGCCAGCGCCTCAAAATCCGGGGACAGGCTACCCGTTACCGTACTTATGAGCTCGCGGTACCAGCCGATCAGCGACCGCTCGAGCCGCCGGCGCCCCATGTAGCCGAACACATCGAGCGGCGTGCCGCGCAGAAACTTCATCGCCGCCAGAATCTTCAGCGGCGTGCGGAACCAAGGCCCCAGCTCGAGCTTCTTCGTGACGCCGAACCGCCGCAACAGGGGCGGATGCAGGTTGTAGCAGATCGATTCCGGCTGCTCCCACATCGCCAGAATCTGCTGCTCGATCTCCGGCCTGGTGAGCAGACGGGCCACTTCGTATTCGTCTTTATACGCCATCAGCTTGTAGAGATAGCGCGCCACTGGCTCGGCCAGCGCCGGCGCCTGCTGCTCCACCTGGCGCACGAACGTCTGATACTCGCGCGCATACGCGCTCGACTGATAACGCCGCAGCTCCTCGACGCGATCGAGCTTCCCTGGCTGCTTCCCTTCGAACGGATGCAACAGCGCTTCCACAAAGGCCGCGTCCTGGTAATACTTGCGCCCCCACAAGAACACTTGCAGATTGCGCTCGACCTCGACGCCGTTCAGCCGGATTGCCTCCTCGAGCGACGCCTCGCTCACCGGCAACAGCCCCGCCTGAAAGGCCACGCCCATCAGGAATGTGTTCACCGCCAGATGGCTTCCGAACAGGCTCTCGGCCAGCCGGGTGGCGTCGATGTACAGATTCCGCCCATGCCGCGTGTGGGTTTTCGCCGCATCGAGCAGCCGCTCCGGGCCCGCCAGAACACGCTTGCGGATGTGCTCGCCGGT
>JACQDF010000187.1 GCA_016201205.1 Acidobacteriota bacterium | reverse complement strand
CGCGCAGAATGCCCATGACGTTTCGGTTCGTCACCTATGCGATCAACTCAACGCTACCGAGACCCTCTTCCCGGGCACTGACCTGCGCCTCCTGTACAAACTTGGCTCGAACTAATTTCCTTGGAGATCAGGATGTCTGAGTCTATTATGCGGGCCCCCACCCAAAGGGAGGCATTCCGGTACCGCCAAAGGATCCATGAGGTTTGACATTTGATCCCGCTTTTTTTGCGGCCCTCCTCCCACCCTCGCTATCTTTTCATCGGCGCAGGCGGCGGCTGCCCCGAGCGGTACTTGAGCAGCCGGTTCTCGACCACTTCCCGCAAGTGCGACTTCTGCCCCTGAGGGAGCTTGGCCAAAGTCCGCTCGAGCGTCTCGATCGCCTTGGCTGTCTGCCCATTGGCGTATTGCGCCTGCGCCAGAATATCCAGCTCCCGGATGTCCTCGGCCGGCGCTCCCGCTTCCGCATACTCGAGCGCGTCGGCGGCATTTCGCAGGCCCGCCACCGGGCAGGTGAGCAAAGCCTCGGCGTAATTGATCCGGCTTGCCGGCGCCGCCTCCGCCCGATCCGCCAGCTTCTTCAGGATCGCCAGGCCGCGGCCGGCAAGCTGCCGCGCCTCCGCCGCCAGCTTGCGATCCGCCTCCATCTCCGCCACCTGAAGCAAGACCATTGCCAGCCGCTCCTGAACCACCGTGTTCCCGGGATCGGCGGCGGCCAGCTTATCCAGCAGCTCGAGCGACTTTCGTGACGCCTCCCCAGCACCGCTTGCGTCCCCCAACTGGCTGCTCGCATCGGAAGAATTCTTGTAGGCGCTGGCCAGATCCATCATCGCCCGCTGGTCGTTCGAATCCGCCCGCCACTGCTCTTCAAACAGCCGGATCTGGTCCTGATAGTGCTGCAACGCTCCCTTCGAATCGCCCAGTTCGGCTTTGGCATGGCCGATCTTGCCCCAAATCAGCCCGCGCACGCGCCGCAACTCCTCGCGCCGGGTGTCGTTCCACAGCGCTTCCAGGTCCGCCGACGCCAGCAGATAGTCGTTCAGAGCGCGCTCGGCGTCCCCGCCAGCGCGGTGCAGATCGCCCATCTTCATCCGCAGAATCCCCTGCGCCCGCCGCGCCCGGACATGCCTGGCATCCATGCGCAGCACCTGCCTCCACTCGCCCAGCGCCGCCTGCAAGTTTTCGAGCGCCGCCTTGCGGTCATTGAGACTCGCCAGCCCTGGATTTCCGGAGAGATCCGCCAGCGCTTCCTGGGTCACGGCGACGTCCACGTGCCCCTGAATGGAATCCGGTTGCGCCGCCGCTATCTGCTGGAACACCGCCAGCGCCTGCTTTGCACGGTCCACCGCTTCCTTCAGCAGCCCTGTCTGTGCAAGCATGTCGGCGTGCTTCAACTGCGCCAGCGCGACGTAACGCCGCGCGCGGAGATGCTTCGGATCCCCCGCCAGCACACTCTCGGCGATCTGCCGCGCTTTGGCGTACCCTTCCAATGCCTCCTTTGTCCGCCCGGCATTGTTCTCGTAGGGATTGCCGGCCACGTCGGCCAGCTTGATGTAGGAATCGGCCAGGTCCAGCTTCAGGTTCACGTCGTCCTGTGCCTGCTCGCTCAGCCACTTCAGATACTGGGACGCTTTGTCGATCAGCATCGTCCGGGCGGGCATGCTGCCCGGCAGGTCGCGGATGGCGTCGTGCACATCAAACAGGAACGTGCCGAGCAGTTGCCGCAGCCCTTCAAAGCGCCGCTCGGCCAGTGTCCGCTGCTGGTTGGCGATGTGTGATTGCCACAGAACGCCTGTGAGCCCGCCCAACAGCGACAGCGCCGCCAGCGCACCAGCCGCCACCAGGCCGCGATTGCGAGCCGCGAACCGCCCAAAACGGTAGCCGATCGTCTGCGGCCGCGCCAGGACCGGCCGCTTCTCGAGATGCCGCCGGACGTCCTCGGCCAGATCGGCCACCGACCCGTAGCGGTCCGCCGGCCTTTTCTCGATCGCTTTGAGCACAACCGCGTCGATGTCCGCGTCCAACTGCCCTCGCAACGGCTCCCCTTCACAGATGGCGTACGCCATCGCTACTTCGTTCGGATCCTCGACCGGGTAGGGCCACCGCCCGGTGAGCAGCTCGTACAGGACGACGCCCAGCGCGTACACATCCACCGCCACCGTGATCGCGCCGCCACGCACCTGCTCCGGACTCGCATACTTCAGCGTGAATCCTTGAAACACCTGCGCCATTTGCGTCACGCCCGGCTCTGATCCGCGTATCAACCTTGCGATCCCGAAGTCCAGCAGCTTCGCCACTCCCTCCGCCGTCACCAGAATATTGCCCGGCTTGATGTCGCGATGCACCACCAGGTGCCGGTGCGCATAGTGCACTCCATCGGCGACCTGCAAGAACAGCCGCAGCCTTTGGTGGAAGGAAAGCGTTCTCCCGGTCGAGTACTCATGGATCGGCATTCCTTCCACGTAGTCCATCACCAGGTACGGAAAGCCTTCTTCGGTGACGCCGCCGTCGAGCAGCTTCACGATGTTGGGATGATCGAGCGCGGCCAGCGTCTCCCGCTCCGTGCGGAAGCGCTCGATGCTCATTCGATCCGTGGTTTCCGGCCGCAGGAGCTTGATCGCCACCTGCCGGTGAAACTGCCGGTCGACGCGCTCGGCCAGATAGACGCTTCCCATGCCTCCCGAGCCGAGCTCTCGCGTCACCTCATACGGGCCGAATCGCCTTCCGAGCATCCCGGACATCCGCTCATTTTGGCAGCGCCGCTTTGGGAATGCGCAGCGCCATCGATCCGGCCACCGTCACCACGTCGTAACGGCCCTGGTATCCGATCAGCAGGTGCGCTGCCCACGGCTCCATGCGGTAGTCCTTCACCAGCCAGTCCACCATGTCGGAAGTCGCCAGCCGGATGCTGCGATCGAGCGAGCTGGCAAACTCCGGCTGGCTGCCGATGGAAATGATCGAGTCCCTGTTCTCCAGCCGCGGATTCTGCAAGTTCGCCTTCTTGCGAAGCTGCACCGTGAACGTCACGTCCATCGAGGTTTCGACGCCGGTGCCGGTCGGCTCGCCATCGGCCTGCAATGCGTGACCATCGCCAAGAAACAGCAGTCCGCCGGGATGGTACACGGGAAGGATCAAAGTGGCGCCTTCGCCCACCTCGTTGTAGTCCATGTTGCCGCCGTAGGGGCCGGAGATTCCCGATGTCGGCCCAAACACGCCGGCCGCGGCGACGCCGGCACAGCCCAGCATGGGTCGCGCCACGAACTCCATCTTGTGCACTTTGCTCACCGGCTCACGCAGCCGCACGGTGTTGCGTCGCAAGTCGATCTCCCAGCGCACGATGTCGTCGCGTTCAGCCACCACCGCGCCCTTCTTGTACGAGCGCGGGTAGAGGCCCTCGATCGACTCGGGGGTGAGCGAGAAGAGGCCGAGCCGGTAGCCCGTATACCCGTAGTTGCGGTTCAGCCGCATCCGGTTGAATGCGATCGCGATGGCGTCGCCCGCTTCCGCGCCTTCGAGGAAGAAAGGCCCCGTGAGCGGATTGCCGCGCTCGCCGGCCTTGGCCCCTTTTTCGTCGTAGCCGCCGGCATCGATCGTCCTGGTGACCACGGTGTCGCCGGGCTTGATCCGCGCCAGCACCGGATGGCGGTGATCAAACGAGTTGAAGTAGCGCGTGGCCTGGACCTTATGAGTCTCGGCAAGGCAGACCCAAGGCAGAAGGAGAATCAGCAGATGCTTCATGGCGTTCCTATTGTAGTCGGCGGGGCGCTGCTTTGTAAGTAACGTCTCTGCCGCGTGGCCGGTGAAAACGATGCTCCGCGACCCGCAGATTAACAAGAGTCAGCCACCCTGCAGCATTTCACGCCAGAGGCGGAGGGTCAGGTCGTGCCGCTCCGGATTGGCAAGGTACGGTCGAAGCTCCGAATGGTACCGGCTTTCCAGGACCGCGAGATCGGGCGGGACTGCGCGAGCGAGAAACCTGACGTCCTCCCGATCGCGAGCCGAATTCCGTTCCAGTTTCGACAACGCGAGGTCGTGCGATCCCGACATGCTGCACGTATACTCCACACTTCTTGTGCAGCGCTGATCCCTCTCCCGCCAGTGACTGAAGCCGCGCGGTCTCCCCAGGCGGAATCACTGCGAGGCAATCGACGTCGACGGTCGGGCGCGGCAAACCATGCAGCATCGCGATTGCGAAGCCGCCGATGCAGGCCGGCGCTACCGGCTCGTGAACAGCCGGCGCACGAGCAACGGATCCGTCCGACTCGAGGAAGCCGGCCGCCAGATCCTCGTTTGCCAGCAGCGACTCCACTTCGTGGCGAAGCGTCGGATCGGTGCTGCACGCTTCGTCGAGAAAACGCGTCCGCTCCTCGCCGGTTTTTTCGTGTGCGGCGTGAAGCAGGCTTTCGATTTGACGCCATCGCTCGATCACCATGTTTGTACTCCCTTCATGGGGGACCGTGGCACGAGGGGACACATTACCGTGTCGATTCTCTGGCATGTTGCTTGCCATCCCCGCTGCGGGCACGCACAGGTCTTGCTTAGGTCATCGAGAACTCCCGGTAAGCCTGGCGCTATTGCACCGGAATCTTCACCTCCGGGCCCGGAATCCAGGCTGCGGTGAGCTGGATAGTTGCCATCCCTGGGGGAAGTCCCGCTGGTATGCGGAAATCCACGCGGTACAGATCGTACGTGCCGGGCCAGCCGACTTTGTTGATCAGCTCCGCTTCCTTTCCGTTCACAGTCACCTCCACCGGTGAGTTGACCTCCTCGACGGGATCAGCTTTGAACGGCCTGCTCCCCGGCGGCAGAAGCTCGGGCCGGGTGGGGCCGAGATTCCTGGCCCTGACCATCAAGACCTCCCCCGCGCGAGCCGGCCTGGCAGCGGTCACTGGCGAAAAGTCAGCGGCGCGGAAAACGGCCGGTCCGTCCGCCGTAATATCCACCGACGGGCGGTATTTCGGGTACAAGCGGAAGACGACTCGAAACTTGCCTCCGCCGTGAATGCGCCGGTTGGCTGGGTCCTCCTCCGTCGAGGCACCTCGAAATGGAACGATCGTCTCCCAAAACGTTTGGTGCACGCCCGTGAAGCCGAAAAACGCACCGCTTCCCCCCACGACAACGTGATCCGGACTGGGACCCGCACCGCTGTCTAGATTCTAGAATCGTGCCAAGATAGGTTCCGTCGGGCGCCAGAATTTGCCACGTGCAGTGGAAGGTGGCGGTGCCGTCAGCGTCGGCAACAGGCTGTCCGCGCGAAGGGTTTGCGCGATACGGCATGGCCACAAACGTATTGGAGTAGTTGCCCCGCGCGGCCTTGCCGTTCAAGGCCACGATGTCTGCGACGTTGATCCCCGGACGAAAGGCGATGTTAACGGAACTCGTGGGGGTCTGGACGTTCGCGATTCGACTCATATCGGTAGTGTTATCGCGATAGAGGACATGATTCTCGGTCTCGATGGTAGTCACGACAGGCGGTTCTGGCGCCTGGGCACACAAAGAGCCCGCTGACATCAATGTTATGGCTGTGAGTGTTCGATACATGGTTGCTCCTCTCGGGTCTCCGCCAGGAATAACAGGGCTGGCATCCACTTTGGATAAAGGGATGCTGTACTCTTTTGCATGGTTTCACCTCCCCCAGGATCTGGGTGCGGCCGGTCCTCAGTCGCTTCAGATCCCTTCATCTAGGACACGCGGAAAACTGCGCCTCTAGCTTCAACGCGCGGAAGAAAAAATCCGCCACGGCCTTCCGGAAGTATAGTCCTCAATCACGCATTGAACTCGGGCGCCAAACCTGGAAGCAGAAGAGAAAGCATGTATCATGAAGGATATGGAGCGTGTAGTCCTTCACTTGAGCCAGGCCGAAACGATCCGCGACATTGCCGCAATTCTCGAAAAGGTCAGCCGTGGTACGGAAGTCGTCGTCGAGATGGACTCGCGTCCAGTCGCCATCATCGGCCCGCCTCCGCCGCCGGGACGACCTGTGTCGGAGTGTCTCGCACTCGCTAAGGCGCACGGCTCCACGGCGACGCTTGACCCGGAATTTTCACGCGACCTGGAGGAGATCATGCGCCGGCGCCGGCAATGGGGGCAGGAGCGTTGGGACTGATCCTCGACACCAGCGTTCTGATCGGCGCGGAACGGCAGGGCCTGACGGTCGAGGGCTTCCTGGAGCAAATCGAGCAGAGGTTCGGAGATACGAATCTGGCCCTGTCGGCTCTAAGCGTGCCGGAGTTGGTTCACGGAATCTTTCGCGCCCGCACCTCGGAGATCCAAGAGCGCCGTGAAGAGTTCGTGGAAGAACTTCTACGCGACGTGCCGGTCTATCCGTTTACGGTGGAGATCGGGCGGCTGGCAGGGCGGCTTGATGCGGAGGCAGAGCAGCGAGGACAGAAAGTTCCTTATGGGGACCTCTTGATCGGAGCTACCGCACTGGCGCTTCAATATGATGTGCTGACAATTAACGTCCGGCATTTTGAACAGATACCACGGTTGGTAGTTCAGGCGCTCTGACGGAAGCAACCAACGGCCGCGTTCCAGCCGCAACGCGCGGAAGAAACAAATCCGCATTCGGCGCCGCGGTGATATAGTCTGAAATCATGGATCCCGCGCCGCCTCATGAGATCACGGAGCTGCTCATGGCTTGGCGCGAGGGGGACCGGTCCGCTCTGGAGCGGCTGGTTCCCCTGGTGGAAGCGGAGTTGCGGTCGATCGCGCGGAGTTACCTGGAGAAGGAGCCAACCGACCCCGACCTTCAGACCACCGCCGTCATCAACGAGGTCTACTTGCGGCTCATCGACAGGGGAAGGGTGAGCTGTCACGACTGGTCGCATTTTTACGCCATTTGCGCCCGCATCATGCGGCGGATTCTTGTAGATCATGCGAGAGAGAGAAGGACGGCGAAGCGGGGTGGCGCGAGCATTCATGTTTCGATCGATGAAGCTTGCCTCGTGTCCCCGGAACGGATGACCGACATCCTCATGATCGATGAGGCGCTGGGGTCGCGCGCGTGTGGACGCACGCAAAGGCCAAGTAGTGGAGTTGCGCTTTTTCGGCGGCTTGAGCGTCGAGGAAACCGCGCAGGCGCTCCACATCTCGGAGGAAAGCGTGATGCGCGACTGGAGACTGGCAAAGCTGTGGATGTTGCGGGCCCTCGGTCCCGGCGGGGAGGTCCACGAGAATGCCGGCGCGTGAAGAGATCGAACGCCTCTTCGAGCACGCCGCCGGCCTCGATCCTTCCGGAAGGTCGGCGTTCCTCGATCGGGCCTGCGCGGGCGATGCCGGCTTGCGGCGGGAAGTCGAGTGCCTGCTGGCATTAGAGGAAGAGGCGAAGGATTTTCTGGAACGGCCTGCTCTGGATCTGGAAGCCGGCTCGGAGGCTCACCCGGAGACGGAAGCCGCGCTGTTGCCGGGCACGCTGGTGGGACCATATCGGGTGACGGCCAAGGTGGGCAGTGGCGGCATGGGGGTGGTTTACAAGGCGCATGACACGCGTCTGAAGCGCGACGTGGCTCTGAAGTTCCTTCCCCGGCGGTTCTCGGGAGACCCCCAAGCCATCGAACGGTTCCAACGGGAAGCGCGGGCGGCGTCGGCCTTGAATCACCCCAATATCTGTTCGATCTACGATATCGGCGAGCGGGACCGCCAGCCGTTTCTGGTGATGGAACTTCTGGAAGGGCAGACGCTCAAGCAACGGCTGGCGCAAGGGCCGGTGCCGGCGGCGGACCTGGTGAGCATCGCGCTCCAGGCGGCGAGCGCGCTCGAAGCCGCGCACGCCAAGGGCATCGTGCATCGGGACATCAAGCCGGCCAATCTCTTCGTCTCCTCGGGTGCAATTGTGAAGATCGTGGACTTCGGCTTGGCCAAGTTGCTTTCCGAGCCGCGCCGGAGCGCTGAGGAGGCCGGGGGCGGTCCGGCGCCAGCAGGGGAGGAGACGATCACCAAGCTGGGGACAGCGATGGGTACGGTGGCCTACATGTCGCCGGAGCAGGCGCGGGGAGAAGCGGTCGACGCACGCAGCGACCTGTTTTCGTTTGGCGTAACGCTCTACCACATGGCCACCGGGGCGCTGCCGTTCCAGGGCGGAACGCCGGGGGCCAGGCTGGAAGCCATCCTCACCCAGTCTCCGGCGCCGCCGCGTGCGTGCAATCCGGCGGTGGCGCCGGAACTGGAACGGATCATTCTGAAAGCCCTCGAAAAAGACCGTGCGGCCCGGTATCAGGCCGCTGCCGAACTGCGCGCCGACCTGGAGCGGCTGCGGCCAGCGCCGCGGCGTCTCGCCCGGTGGTCACTGGCGGTGGCGGCGGCTCTGCTGCTGGCGCTGGGCGTAACACTGGCCGGGGTGAGGCTTGGATGGTTCGGCACGCAGTCCCCAACGCTGGAATTGACGCAACGCAAAGTCACGGCGAACCCGGCCGGAGATCCCGTGATCCGGGGTTCCATTTCACCCGATGGACAATCCGTGGCTTACGCCGACCTGGCCGGCATCCACGTACGCCGGATCGACACGGGAGAGACCCGTTCCTTTCCTGCGCCGGAAGACTCCTGTTTCCGGTGAACGGCCGTCACCTGGTTCCAGGATGGAACCAAGTTGCTGGTGAGCGGGCCGGCCGGGCCGAAGGACAGCACGGGGATCTGGGTCCTCCCCCTCGTGGGCGGGCCGCCACGGAAGCTCGAAGAGAACGCCTGGGCGGCGGTAATGTCCCCGGACGACTCGCGGATTGTCTTCCGCCGCGGCGCGGGGATCTGGCTGGTGGATGCCGCAGGCCAGGAACCGCGCCAGCTTCTCGCCGCTCCACCGGGGTACTTTTTCGTCGAGGCGCTGGCCTGGTCGCCGGACGGCCGCCGGATCGCGTTTGGAAGGCGCAGCCAGGCAGGCGATGAGTTCGCTATCGAGAGCCTCGATCTGAACACCGGCCGCACCGCTGTGATTCTTTCGGACCCGAAAGCCGGAACCTCCGGAACCTTTTGCTGGGCGCGGGATGGCCGCATCATCTATGCCCGGCTGGAAGACCCTCCAAACGAAAAAGACTCCAACCTCTGGGACATCAGCGTCGATCCGCGGACGGCACAAGTTCGCGGCCAGCCCCGCCGCCTGACCAACTGGGGTGGTTTGCTCTTCGGCTCGCTCGCCATCAGCCGAGACGGCAAGCGCCTGTTTTCTGTCGGCATGCGCTACCGAAGTGATGTTTACCTGGCAGCACTCGAAGGCAACAGCGCCCGGTTCACCACACCCAGGCGCTTGACTTTCGAAGAGTGGATCAACCGGCCGACCGGATGGACGCGCGACAGCCAGGCCGTTCTCTTTTACTCGGACCGCAACGGCGATCTGGACATCTTCCAGCAGGGAGTGAACACGCGCCAAGCGCAGGCCATCGTGAGGGGTCCGGAGGACAAGAGAGACCCGCGGCCGAGCCCCGACGGCCGCTGGATTCTGTACCTGGCCTGGCCCAAGGAGGGGGGACAGGTCCGCACCGGCGAGGGCCGGCTCATGCGGGTCGCCGTGGGAGCGGGCCCGCCTCAGATCGTGTGCCGCGTGGCCGGGTATCCGGGTCCGGCGCGGGTCGAACCCGAGGGCAGGAGCCCTGCCCTCACCGTGACAGGCCATCCCCGCTTCCGTTGCCCCTCCGTTCCGTCGTCCCCATGTGTGTTAAGCGAGCAGGCTCAAAATCAGGTCGTCTTCACCGCATTCGATCCGGTCGAGGGCAGAAAGGGCGAGCTCACCAGGATTGACGTTGACCCATCCAGTCCTGCCTTCTGGGATCTCTCTCCCGAAGGGCGGTGGATTGCATTCGGTACGCGCGAAGAGACACGCAGCCGCATCCGGCTTCTGTCCCTGGCCGGCGAGGCGCCGCGAGAAATATCCGTGGGCGGCTGGACTCAACTACAGTCCGTAGCTTGGGCGGCGGACGGAAAGGCTCTCTTCGTAACCGGCTGGGCTTCGAAGGGCCCTGCTCTGTTGCGCGTTTGGCTCGATGGGAAAGCAGAGTTGCTGTATAAGGGGCGCCACAATCTCCAGAACCCCGTTGCGTCTCCCGATGGGCGCTATCTCGCCTTTGCAGACATGGAGCTGGAGGGCAACGCCTGGGTGATCGAGAATTTTCGGTGATGGCCATAGTCGATGAACACGCGCGGGCCGACGGCCTCAGAACAGCACTCTAATGCCGAACTGGATCTGGCGGTTCTGCGTTGTGGTCGCGCCCACCGTGCCGAAGGCCCCCGACCGCACCTGATTGTCGGGGAGGGCGAAGTTGGCGTGATTGGTGGGACTCGGGGTAGCGTCCCCCTCCACCTTGGTTAACTTTAGCGAGAAACGGACCCCAAAGCTCTCACTCCCTGCAAAAGAATCTTATGGCGTAGTGCAATGTGCAACCCCACGGTGGCCATGCCCGCCGTGGTGCTGCTGAAGCCGGGCCATCCGGCAGAAGGACCTCCAGTTCACTGCACCGGGATCTTCACCTCCAGGCCCGGAATCCAGGCGGCGGTGAGCTGGATAGTTGCCATCCCCGGCGGAAGTCCCGACGGGACGCGGAAATCCACCCGGTACAGATCGTACGTGCCGGGCCAGCCGACTTTGTTGATCAGCTCCGCTTCCTTTCCGTTCACAGTCACCTCGATTGGCGAGTTGACCATCTCGACCGGATCGGCTTTGAACGGCCCGTCCTACCGCGCGCAACCGGCTGCGGGGTCGACGTTTCGCATGCGTTGGCTTCGAGCTCGTTCTCGCCCTTGCCGTCCCAGCTCAGGTCGCCACCAGTGTTGCCGCGCAGCCGAGTCCTGGTCGGCCGTTAGGGCAGAGTCCTCACGTAGGGGTAGTTCAGAATCCTGGCATCGATCGTCAGCAACGGGCAGTCGTGAACCCGAGCGGTGGCCACAATGATCTGATCTGCCGGATCGCGGTGGAAGCTGCCAGGGAGCTGAGTGGACTCGACAACTATCCGAGGAGTAAGGTCAAGGAGACGGATGCCGGGATGGGCCAAGGCGCGAGCGATCCATTCTTCTGCGGGACGGTCGAGTTGGAGCCGCGAGTTTTCGACCAGCTTGGCGACCTCCCAGCAGCAAATGATGCTCACGCCGAGACCTGCGGCCTCATTCTGCCGCAGGATGGCATGCCGGACGGAATCGAGACGCGGGTCCTGGGACACCCACCACACCCAGATGTGGGTGTCGAGGAGAATCATCTAAGAGCTTCCCAATCTTGCTGAGCCACCGGGTCAGTGGGGCTGTCATAGCGAATCACGGACCCGCGTAGGGAACCAGGGTCCTGGAGGGGAACAGGGCTGGGTCTCTCGACAATGATCACTTCGACAGCCTCTCCAGCGTGGAACGGCAAGCCGTTCAGGGTCAGCGACCCATTCTCCGTCAAGGTAACCTCCACACGGTGCGCGTACATAGCTGCCTCACTCCCGATTATACAGGAGCGGCCTCCCGCGACGCTCCCGCTTTCAAGGCCCCTGGTATGCTACCGGCCCCTCGCGCAGATGCTTGGGCTGTTTCCTGCGGTTCGCAGACGCCTGCCGTGGCGATAAACGTGGCGTTACTGCACCGGAATCTTCACCTCCGGGCCCGGAATCCAGGCTGCGGTGAGCTGGATCGTCGCCAGCCCCGGCGGAAGTCCCGACGGGACGCGGAAATCCACCCGGTACAGATCGTACGTGCCGGGCCAGCCGACTTTGTTGATCAGCTCCGCTTCCTTTCCGTTCACAGTCACCTCCACCGTTGAGTTGACCTCCTCGACGGGATCGGCTTTGAACGGCCTGCTCCCCGGCGGCAGAAGCTCGGGCCGGGTGGGGCCGAGATTCCTGGCCCTGACCATCAAGACCTCACCCGCGCGAGCCGGCCTGGCAGCGGTCACTGCCGAAAAGTCAGCCGCGCGGAAAACGGCAGGTCCGTCCGCCGTAACATCCACTGACGGGCGGTACTTCGGGTACAAGCGGAAGACGGTTCGCGACTTGCCACCGCCATGGATGCGACGATTGGCCGGATCCTCGGTGACCGAAGCAGTCCGGAAAGGTACGGTCGCCTGGATCTCGCCATGTTCGCCGGTCACACCGAAAAACGCCCCATGCCCCGCGGAGATGACATCGCCCGGCGCGGCAAGGCCCCCACCGTCCCACAGACTGCCGATCCAAGTCCCATCGGGTCCCTGGATCTGCCAGAAGCACAAGTAGGGGCCGGTGCCGTCGTGGTCTGCAATCGCTTGCCCTGGCTGGGCATTCACGCGCGCCAGTAGTATTGCGCCCCTCCTGTACAGGAGGCCTTTGGACAGCTTCCCATTCACGGCAACAATGTCGCTAATGAAGTGACTGTACTGAAACGCTCGCGCAGCTCCGGCTGTGGTTACTCCGGGATCCCGCGCCAGCTTAGTTGCGTCGGTTACATCCCCCCGATAAAAGACTGCGTTGTCCGTTTCGATGATCAAGAGCACCGGTTGCTCCGCAGTCTGGCCGAAGCCTGAAGTGCAGTACGCCGCCAAGCATGCGGCCACTGCGATGGTTCTCCCAAAACTGTTCATAGTGCGTTCCTTGTCAACGCGATTGACTGTTCAAGCCAAATACCGAGAACCCAACGCCAAAACCGTCACCTTGGTGTGGAAATTCTTG
>JACQDF010000186.1 GCA_016201205.1 Acidobacteriota bacterium | reverse complement strand
CCGCGCCCACCAAGCCTTGAGCCGGCTCTGAGCCGGGGATGCTTGAGGCGGCTTCAGCCGCAAACTCGACTTTCAGTCGTCAAAAAAACCCACCGGCTTTAAGCCGGTGGTAATTCAGACGGTCTGGCGATGTGCGAACGGCCGGATCCGGTTCCCGGTCCCGGCGAAGTGCTGGTTCGGGTGCGGGCGGTGTCGCTCAACTACCGCGACTGGCTGATGGTGCAGGGCAGGTACAATCCGAAGCAGAAGTTGCCGCTGATTCCGCTCTCCGATGGCGCCGGAGAAGTGACGGCAGCGGGTGAGGGTGTAACGCAATCTAAGCCGGGAGATCGCGTGGCAGGGTGCTTTTTCCCTCGCTGGATCTCGGGACCGCCGGCCAAAGAAAAAATCAGCATGCCGCTGGGCGGACCACTCGAAGGGATGCTGAGCGAGTACCGGGTGCTCAGCGAGGAGGCAGTGGTCAAGACCCCCGGGCATCTTTCCTGGGAGCAAGCTGCAACCTTGCCTTGTGCGGCGGTGACGGCGTGGAATGCGCTGTTCGAGCAAGGGCGAATTCGCGCCGGCCAGACAGTGCTGGTGCAGGGGACTGGCGGCGTGTCCATCTTCGCGCTTCAGTTTGCCCGGCTGGCGGGCGCCCGCGTCCTGGTGACGTCTTCGAGCGATGAGAAGCTCGAACGCGCGAAGACGCTCGGCGCGGACGCGGCCATCAACTACCGCACCGAGCCGGACTGGGGAAAACGCGCCCGAGAGCTGACCGGCGGCGCCGGCGTGGATCATATCATCGAAGTGGGCGGCGCTGGCGCCATCGCCAGGTCGCTCGGCGCCGCCAGAATCGGGGGAACCATCAGCATCATCGGCGTGCTCGGCGGCCACGCTGCCGAGACGAGCCTGATCCCGATCCTGATGCAGAATCTGCGGCTGCAAGGAGTGGTGGTCGACCGAGTCTTCGACTTCGATGAGGTACAGCAAGCGTTCCGGCACATGGCGGCGGGTGCGCATTTCGGGAAGATCTGCGTGCGGGTGGGTTAGGGGATGGCGAGAGTGGAATTAACTTGTTACCATTGGAAAAAGGGAGGGATCTCAATGACCATTACCCTCGAACTCCCTCCGGGGCTCGAAGCACGCTTCGTCGCGGAAGCGAAAGCAAAGGGTATCCCTGTGGGCGAAGTCGTCAAAGCGTACCTCCTTCGCGAACGCGCAACGCTGTCCGAGCCTGTCCAGATGAGCCCGGAGAAGTGGGACAAGGCGTGGGACGAATTGCTCGACAGCCTGCCCGACATCCCCACGCTATCAGATGAGGCAATCAGCAGAGAGAGCATCTATACCCGCGAAGACGAGTGTTAGATGGATTGTCTCCTCGACACGAACATCCTGATCCGAGGTTTTGATCGTCGTCACCCAATGTGCCGGCTTGTCAGAACAGCCGGCACTCGGTATCCGGGGAGCATCCCGATCAGCCCACAAAGCGTATTGCCGTTGAGAGGATGAACCAGGCGATCGCGCTCCATGCTCTGCGGCCGGGATTGTCGGCGTGCTGGTAAATCTGGGCCTCGGCGAGATCAGCCGCGACCAGTTCAGCGGCCTGCTCGAAGGCAAGTGTGACTCGCGGCTCCCGGTTGCTGAGTGGACGGCGCCGGCGGCAGGATTGTTCCTCGATCGCGTCCGATATCGCGGCCAGTGAGCGTCACGCGCGGGCCATTCCGATGCCCGTGCGGATCAGGACATAGAGAACCGCGGCCAGCACCAGAAGCTTGATCCCGCCGGCGGCGACGATGAAAATCAGCGAAGCAATCCCGAACCCCATCACAGCCGCGCCGGTGACGATCGCCAGCCGCCAGCGCCATACCGGCTCGCGCCAGCGGCCAGTGCGGAATGCGTCTTTCATCCCTTTGAAGGAGAACTCTTCGTGCGACGGGCCGCCGAGCACCATGCGCAGAAGAAGCGACCCGAGAAAGACACCGAGGCCCAGGACCATAACGCCGATCGCGATCCCGGTGTACAAAGACTCTCGCCGCTGGAGGAAGCGCTCGAGCGTGCCGGCGAAGGGAATCGATTGAGCGACGGCGATGGCAATGAGCACCAGCAGGAGACGGCCCACCCAGGCCAGCGCGGAGAGAATCCGCCTTCCCACGGATCGCACCTGCTTGTGCTTGGGCGGCGCCGCCGCCGGCGCCGGCGCGAACACGCTTTCTTGCGGATTCGCGGGATCGACGCGCACGGCGATCGGATCGTTCGCCTTCCAGCGGCGGGCTTCTTTGGGCGGCATTTCCCAACTGGCGCCCTGATGCCAGCGGCCATACTCATCCTGGTAGCGGTAGCGTACGCGACACTGCTTGACGCCGTTGACTTCCACATTGGTTGCCTCGACGGCAAGGACGGTTGCTTCCACGGTCTTCCCGATGCGGAGCAGACGCCAATGTCGCAAGAATCGGCGCAGGAAGAGGAAGTACATGGTTCCGCCCGCGGCGGTGAACAGGAAGCCGCTTACCAGTTCGCCTGCGCCGGAGGAGGGCTCGCTTTCACTTTCCACGCGGTTATCGGAAGGCTTGGTTTCCCGGTAGAGGATGCCGATCTCTCCGCCCTGGGCAAGCTCCTCCCATCGTTCCGCGCCGACGACGGCTGTCCGCTCGAACGACGCGCCCTTGGGATCACGGAAGCGGTAGGTGATCAGGTACACCGAGCGGGCATTGCCGGTGCGCGTCGCGTGCCGGATGGACTTGTTGAGCACAACAGCTCGGGCCGGGCGCAGCTCTTGCTGGTCGCGAGCGGCCTGCCGGGAGTTGGAGAGGCCAGTGATCAGCAGAAGGACTCCGAAAAACAGAAAGAAGGAGGCAAACCAGAACAGAATCGAGCGGCGCGCGTGCTGGAAGACGGGGATGCTCATGGCCGCTTCTTCTTTCCGCGCCGTTTGCGCCTGCCGCGCCACTCAATCAGGAAAACCGCCCCGCCCAGCAGAGTGAAGACGCCGCCAAGCAGGCTGAAAATCCAGCCCAGGAGCTGCCTGTCCGGCGGTTTCTGGATCCAGTTGAAATCTGGTTCATCAGCCAGGTAGCGGATGACAACCGGCCCTTGCTCGACAAGCTGGTCAAACGCTTCGGGAGCAATCTCGGACTCTCCGTAAACCTTCTTTCCGGAAGTGGTCTGGAAGCGGTAGGAAACGTGATACGTGACACTCGAGGATTTGGAGCTGTCCCCACGCGACTTCACAAGCACCCTGCCGGTGGCCATGTGAGCGCCGGTGGCAATCTGTCTCTGGAGACGGGATTCGCTCCAGATCACGCCGACGCCAATCGCCAGGAACGGAACGCCGACCACCAGCCAGACGCCGCCGAAGACGAGCCAGAAATACTTTTCCAGAAAAGAAGACGCGCGGGCGTTGCCCATCAGCCTACTGATGCTACCACGTGGTGACAGCGCTCCGGGCTTGCATCAGAACTCCACTCGCGCTGCAAGCTGTGTGCTGCGCCCGGGGCTCGCTGAACTGATGATGCCGAAGTTCGGATTGCCCACCGAGTGACCCGGGAGCCCGAAGTTCACCCGGTTGAAAAAATTGAAGAATTCGGCGCGCAGCTCCGCCCGCAGCCGCTCCCGAATGGGAATCGTCTTGAGGAACGAAACGTCGAGATTCACCAGCCCCGGCCCCTCGAGGATCGACCGGCCCGCGGTGCCGAACCGGAATTGCGCTGGAATCCGGAAAGCCGCCGTGTTGAACCAGCGGCTGATCGAGCGCTCGGATTCGGGCAGCTTCGGATCGCCCACCAGATCCGCTCGGAGACTGCCGGAGGGAAACGCATTGGTCTGGTTTACCGAGCTGTACACGGTGAAGACGGCGCCAGTCTGCATGCTGGCAATCACACCCGTCTTCCATCCGCCGAGCAGCGTCGTCACCGATCCAAACACCAGCGGATCGGTCGGCTTCACCGCATAGACCATCGTGGTCATCAGACGCGTCAGCCCATAAGCGGCACCGAGCCCCACCACGATCCCGGCCACGGCGAGCAGCATCGCCTGGCACACGACCAAGTTGCGGACCGCGGACAATCGACACCTTGAAGACGTCGAAGAAACGGTGCGTGACGTAGGCCCAGATCCCGCCCCCATGGGCCCGCGCAGCGTCGAAGGGCAGCCTTCGGAAGGCCGCTGGCCCATTCCGCCGGTCGCCACCCCACGGACGTTGCCTGCCGATGCTGATTCAACGACGCGGGCGCCGGCTCGCCGACACGATTTCCTTCGGATGCGGCTGAAAGCGATGTCCGGCGATGTTGACCGCGCAGCCGCGGCGCGCTTCGCCGTTCGTTCATTCCAGCTTTTCCAAGAGTGCTGAATCGACCCGCCGCCACCCGACATCGACGTCGACTAGCCTCACCGTCTCACTCAGGACTGCCGGTGTAATCCACTTCTTAGGGTCAGGATGAAACTGAATCCGATCGGGCGGGAAGCCTTCCCTAAGAAGCGCCAGGGTTATGGAACGGTCGCATAAACGGGAGCACACAAACCCCCGAGTCGCATTCGCATCCCACGTCGATGCCCATCCTTCCTTGAGAGCTTCAAGAATGGCCGCCGTCCAGCCATACGGTTGGCCCAACTTTCTGCACGCTTCGGCCGCAATCGAGCGACGCTGCCTTAAGGTTAGGTCAGGCCACCGCCGCACGATCCAGCAATAGTTGTCAAGGCGGGATTCGAGCGTCGAGTACGACACACCATGAGACGGGACCGCTTCGCAAACGAGGTGGTCAAGGCCAATGTAGAGGGCTGCGTGCGTAAACTGTGCGTGTTCGTGGGCTGATCCCCATCGGCCTTGTACGAATTGAATGAACGTCTGCGTTGAATCGGGCATCTGAGGGGCGAAAAGCAGGACGTCCCCCGGTAGCAACTGATCGGACGCAGGATAGCTCTCGGACTTCGGCCGCCACCACGAATTGTCTGCTGAGGGATTCCAAGGTGCCTGAGCCGTTTTGCGTTCTTCGCCGGGGCAAAGAAACGGACGAGAACCTATGATCACAATGTGCCGGCCGACGCGGTCTTGAGCACCTCGACGGACCGAATCCTGCCTTCCTCCACAAAGAACTGCACTTGCTTGCCCTCGAGCTCCAGAAAGGCGTCTACGCTTGCGGCCAATCCGACACCTTCCTCGGGGTACTGAAATGCCCAGATTCGGTTATCCTTATGGTCAGCGATGAAACCCAGTCCGTCTGGACCAAGATCGAAAAGGCGCCCGAAGCGTGTCTCCACAGCCATGTGTTCTCTATTGTACAACCGTTCGTGGGGAGAGCGAATCGCCGATGGACGAGCACGGACGAGCACAACGAGCACCCGCCCATCCCCGGTCACCTACAATTGTATGATTTCGTTTTCCGACGAGAAGTATTTGATAAATCGAACTATTTCTGTTCATCCCTTCGGGCGACCCGATGGCGGCCTTGCGCCGGCGAAAGCCCTTCGATTGCTATCCTGAGACCGGGAACGGCTCCTAATGAACTCAACCTATACTACCGATAGACGCGAGGGGCGAGACGTGATGTCCTACAACAAGCAGCCGCAGCGCGGACACCTTACCGACCTTGGTCCAGACGGACTTGGCTTCATAATCCCGACTGATGACCCGAGCACCAAGCTTGCATTCTGCCTGCGGCATCTGAAACTGAACAGTTTCGAAGAATCTGGACTTCGCGAGGGTGACTGGGTCGAGTTTCAGATCAACGAGAAGCGACAAATTGACAGCGTGACTCCTATCTCCACGCGTTAGCCCAGCGTTAGCCCGCGTTAGCCCAAGTTCGTCACTGAGGGGGGCGAGACTCGGCTAAGCCCTGTAGAATCAGCTCAGGCTATCGGAAAGTCTGCACTACATTCTTGATTGGATTGGAACTGTCCGGGAGCCGGATTCCCAGCCGCTCCAGCAATTGTTTCTGCTCTGGGATTCAACCAGCGAGGCGGCGCCGGTCACCGTCACCGTCTCCTGCACATTGCCGACTTGCAGCGTCAGATCCAACTGGAGCACCTGGCTGATCTGAATGGTGACGCCGCCACGCGCCAGCCGCTGGAATCCGGGCGCCTCGACTTCCACCCGATACGTGCCCGGAATCAGCGGTGAGACACGGTACAGGCCGGCTGGATTGGTCTGGGTTTGCACCGTCACTCCCGAGGCTTCGTTGAGGACATGGACCTTGACGCCGGGAACGGCGCCGCCCGTCGAGTCCTGAACCACGCCGGTCAGTGTGCTGGCGGTGGTTTGAGCGAACAGCATCCCCAGTTCGAAGAAAAGCAGGAATCGCATGGAAGGAACATATCAGATTCCGCGGGCAGTTGCCGGGCCGCGACCCTCAGACAGCGGCCAGCAGCTTCGCTGCGTTGCCGCCGAGGATCGCCGTTTTCTCCGCGTCTGAAATCGGCAGGCTGCGGATCGTCTCGAGCATGCGCGGGATGCTCCCGATCTGGTGCGGGTAGTCGCTGCCTGCCAGGATATGCCCGGCGCCCGCGAAGTGAATCGCCAGCTCGAGCGCCCGCGGATCGAAATTGACGGTGTCGTAGTAGAACCGCCTGAGGTAATGGCCCGGCGGATGTGGGATGTGGGCGCGGCACTCGCGGAAGGCGTGGAATCCGCGGTCCAGCCGCTCCGCCAGATAGGGAATCGCGCCGCCGAGATGACAGAGCACCCAGCGGATTCGCGGGAATCGCTCGGGGACGCCGCTGAACACAAGCTTCGAGGCAGCCAGCGTGGTGTCAAACAGGAAGCCGACCAGAGGCATCAGCCAGTAGTCCGTCATCGCTTCCACGCCGGCGGGGCTGGTCGGATGGATGTAGAGCACGGCGCTGAGGTCATTGGCAGCCTCGTAGAGCGGCCAAAAGCGAGTGTCGCTCAACGCGATTCCGTTGACGTTGCTGAACAGCATCGCGCCGCGGAGGCCAAGATCGCGGCAGGCCCGTTCGAGTTCGGTCGCCGATCGGGCAGCGTCGTTCAGCGGCAGCGTGGCCAATGCCGTAAACCGGCCGCGCTTGCTCTGAATCGCTTCCGCGAATGCGTCGTTCACCAATGCGGCCAGGCGGGTGGCGGTGGCGGGCGCTTCGACGTGAGTTCCCGGCGTGGTGAGCGTGAGCACCTGCGTATCGATGCCGTGCTCCTCCAGCACTCGCTCGCGGTAGTCGATGTCGCGGTGTCCCGGCACGGCGATGTTATAGTCACCGGGATAGTGCAGGCGCGGATTGCCGTCGTCGTCCACGGTCACCTGGACGGCGCTCGGTCCGACGCGCAGCGAGTCCAGGTAGGCGGGAGGATAGTAGTGATTGTGAAAGTCAATGATGGGCATGGCGCCACAAGTAGTAGACCGGAAAGCCTAGCACGACCAGCAGCAGTCCGGTGGCTGCCTGCAATGGATTCGCGGCGATCAGGATGATCGCAACGACGATGGACGCCGCCAGGAACACGATCGGAACCAGCGGATAGCCCCACGCGCGATAGGCGGGCGCATAACCGGCATGATGCCGCAACCGGAGCAGGCCTGCGGCCATCAGCGCGAAGAACAGCCATTCGGTGTAGATCACTCGCGTGTACAGCTCGCGATAGGTTCCGGTCGCCACCAGAAAGCAGGACCACAGCGCCTGAAGCAGGATCGCCAGGTGCGGCGTGTGGAAGCGGGGATGAATGCGGCCCAGCCAGGAAAACGCCAGCCCTTCTTCGGCCATTGCGAAATACATTCGCGGTCCGGAGAGGATGACGCCATTGAGCACCCCGAGCGAAGAAAGAATCACCAGTGCGGAGATGGCGGCCGCGCCTCGCGAGCCGGCCACCGCGTAGGCGGCGTCGGCAGCCACTCGCGTCGAGGAGACTACGCGATCCGGAGGAAGCAGGTACAGATAGGCGGCGTTCAGAGCAACATAGCAAGCGGTGACCGCCAGCGAGCCGATCAGGAGCGCTTTCGGAATCGTCTTCTCCGGATTGCGCGTCTCTCCGGCGGCGTACGTGACCATGTGCCAGCCGCCAAAGGTGAATAACGCGGCGCTGACGGCCAGCACAAAATCGCGAAAAGATGCTGGAGGCATCGCGGCAGCGGGCTTCGAGCTGGAGGCCGGAGAGCCGAACATCACCACCATCCCCAACAGCAGGACGATGGCGACGAGCTTCGCTGTCGTGACGATGGTTTGCAGAAGGCTCCCCTGGCGCACCCCGAGGAAGTTGATGAACGACAGCAGCAGAATGCCGGCAATGGCGGCAGTGCGGATTCCCGAATCCTCCAGCGGAACAAAATACGCCACATAGCGCCCAAAGATGACGGAGGAAGCGGCAATGATGCCGGAGTGCACGGTCCAGAACATCGCCCAGCCCCACAGGAATCCTGACGCCGGCGACAGCCCCTCCTTCAGAAAGACGTACACGCCGCCGGTGCGCGGAAAGGCGGAGGCGAGTTCCGCGCAGACCAGCGCGCCGCAGATGGTCAGAACCCCGGCGGCGATCCACACCGCCAGCATGCCGGGAATGCCGGGCACGTGACGGTTGATTTCCGCGGGCTGCACGAAAATGGAAGCGCCGATGATGATGCCCACCACCATCGCCGTCGCGTGGAGCAGGCCGATGTGGCGTTGGAGAGCCGGATGGGCTGGAGGCGCGGCCAAGCGGGGTCAGTGTACCATACGGGATTCTCTTAGAATGAGGAGTCAGGAGGCTCCATGAAGCGTCGTGATCTGCTCGCGGGAATTACACTCAGTTCGCTCCAGGGGCAGTCGCAGCCGCCCCGTGCTCAATCGCTGTACATTCCCAAGGCGCATCTGGTCGAAGACCGGAGATTTCTGCACGATTTCATGGACGAGTTCTCGCTCGTCGAATTGGTGACGGCGGCGCCGGAGGTGCGGATTACGCATATTCCGGTGTTGCTCGACCGTGGCAGCGGAGGCTATGGAAAGATCTACGGGCATGTTTCACGGCAGAACCCCCAGAGCAGGACCTTGGACGGAGAACACTCGGCTGTCATTGTGTTTCGTGGGCCGCACAGCTACATTTCGCCCTCCTGGTACGCCAAGCCCGATGCGGTTCCGACGTGGAATTTCGCGGTCGTGCATGCCACTGGGCGGCTGAAGCCGATCACAGAGAAGATGGCCCTGCACGATTTGCTGGCGCGTCTGATCGCAAAGTTCGAGAGCTCCCGGAACTCTGGGTACGATTTCGCGAAGCTGCCGGAGAGTTACAGGTACCGGTTGATGGAGGGGATCATTGGTTTTGAAATGGACGTCGAGCAACTGGAAGGCAAGTTCAAGCTCGGGCAGGAGAGGGTGGAAGCGGATCGAGCCGGTGTTTTGAAGAACCTCAAATCCCGGAAGAAAGAACGGCTGATCGAGGAACTGACCGCGAGCTT
>JACQDF010000182.1 GCA_016201205.1 Acidobacteriota bacterium | reverse complement strand
TCACGAGCGGGTCTGATAAACTCCTAGGTTTGGTGGGGCGGCCAATCCTGGCCGCAGCCGCCTTTGAGGCGGCTACTAACCCCGCTGAAAGCGGGCTTGCAGGCTGAAAGCCCGCCCTACAGCTCATGCGCACATGGCAGGTGATCCAGTTCGGCGAGCCCGACGAGATGCAGCTCGCCGAAGTCCCGCTGCCGGAGCCGGGGGAAAGGGAGGTGCGCGTCCGCGCGCACGCGGCTGCGTTGAACTTTTTCGACCTGCTGCTGGTGCAGGGCAAGTATCAGTCCAGGCCGGTGTTTCCGTTTACAGCGGGCGCCGAAGCCGCCGGCGTGATCGATGCCGCCGGACCGGGCGTGGCCGGGTACGCTGCCGGCGATCGTGTCATTGCTCTGCCTTCGTTGGGATGCTTTGCCGAGTACGTAACGTGCCCAACGGCGCGCCTTCTGCGGATTCCGGAGGGGATGGATTTTGAGACCGCGGCCGCGATGCCGGTTGTCTACCAAACATCGTGGTTCGCGCTGGCCGACAGGGCGCGCATCCAGCCCGGCGAATGGCTGCTGGTGCACGCCGGCGCCAGTGGAGTCGGCATGTCGGCGATTCAGATCGGCAAGGCGCTTGGCGCTCGCGTGATCGCCACCGCATCGAGCGAAGCCAAGCTCGCCTTTTGCCTCGAGCAGGGAGCGGATCACGCCCTCAGCTACACCGGCGGCGCCTGGGTGGAGGCGGTGAAGCAGATTACCGGCCGCGGCGCTCACGTGATCTACGATCCGGTCGGCGGCGACGTGTTCGATCTTTCGACCAGGTGCATCGCTTCCGGCGGCCGGCTGCTGGTGATCGGATTCACCTCCGGCCGCATCCCCTCGATTCAGACAAATCGCGTGCTGCTGAAGAATATCGCCATTGTTGGCGCCCTCTGGGGCAATTGGACCCAGCAACAGCCGGACTACATCCACACGGCGCACGACAAACTGGTCCAACTGTGGCAGGCCGGCAGGATTTGCCCGGCGGTGACCCGCCGCTACGCGTTCGAGGAGCTGCCGCAAGGGTTGCGTGACTTGGGCCGGCGGGCGGCGATGGGGAAGTCGGTGCTGCGGATGAGTTGATTCGGCGGCGCGGGGCGGTTTCGTCTAGACTGCCTGGCAGACCCGTTGCAAATGCCGGCTCGCCAGCCCGATTTCGTGCTCCAGCGACTCCATGTTTTGGCGAATCTTGTCCAGATCGCCCGCCCGGGCCCATTCTTCCAGCTCCCGGGCTGCTTCCGCTACTTTGAGAGCGGCGATTTTTTCCGCCGACACGCGCAACCGGCCGGCCTCTTGCTCGAGGTTCGCGAAATCGGCGTGCTGGACGCTCTGGTGCAACTTCTCGATGCGGTTCGGCGTCAGTTGCATGAACAGACGCTGCAACTCGACGAGCAGGCTGGGGTCGCTTTCCGACAACTGCACGGCGGCCCAGCTATCGATGGGGAGCCGCGGCTCCGCCACCGGCGCAGCCAGAGCCGGCTCCTGGGAGCGCTGCAGGAAATCTTCCACCACACGGAGCAGCAACGACGGATTGAGCGGCTTGGCAACGTAGCCGTTCATGCCGGCGGCCAGGCAGCGCTCGCGGTCGCCGCTCATCGCATGCGCAGTCATTGCGACGACGGGGAGATTCCGGAAGCGGGGGTCGCGCCGGATGGCGCGGGTTGTTTCCAAGCCGTCCAGCACCGGCATCTGCACGTCCATCAGCACCAGCCCATAGGCCAGCAGGTCGAGGTATTCGAGCGCTTCGCGGCCGTGGTTGGCCACGTCCACGTGATAGCCGTGCTTGCGCAGGATCGCGTTGACGACTTTCTGGTTGACGTGATTGTCCTCGACCACCAGAATGGCCGGCGGCGCGCCTTTGCGTTCTTCGCACGAGATCTCCGGCGTCAGCACGACTGCTTCGGCTTCGGCCGCCGCTTCGGCATGGCAGACGCTCACCGGCAACAGGATGCCGAACGTGCTTCCGCGGCCTACCTGGCTGTCCACGATGATCTCGCCTTCGTGCATTTCCACCAGTTTTCTTGTGATGGCAAGGCCGAGCCCCGTGCCGCCGTACCTGCGGCTGATGCTGCCGTCGGCCTGGGTGAACTTCTCGAAAATCTCGGCCAGCTTCTCGGCGGGGATTCCCACGCCGGTGTCGATCACTTCCAGCAGCAGGCCGTGCCCGTGTTCCTGGGCGGCGCGGCGGGCGTGTACCCGCACCGAGCCTCGCTCGGTGAACTTCACGGCGTTGCTGAGCAGGTTGGAAAGAACCTGGCGGATGCGGAGCGGGTCCGCGGTAATTCTGCGCGGCACCTCCGGCCCAACCTCCACGCTGATGGTGACCCCTTTCTTGGATGCCTTCGGGCGGTGCGTGCTGACGGCGTCCTCGATGAGCACCCGCAGATCAAACGGAATGCGCTCGAGAACCATCTTGCCGGCTTCGATCTTGGACAGATCGAGCACGTCGTTGAGCAGGGCGAGCAGCGAATGGGCGCAGCGGTGCGCTGTCTCGAGCTGTTCGCGCTGCTCCCCGGTCAGCGGGCTGTCGAGCACGATGTCAATCATGCCCAGCACGCCGTTCATGGGCGTGCGCAGCTCGTGCGACATATTCGCCAGAAACTCGCTCTTGGCCTGGCTGGCGGCCTGCGCGCGCTGCATGGTGCGCTCCAGCTCTTCCGTTCTCTGCCGAATGCGCTGCTCGAGCGTTTCCTGGTGCTGGCGCACTTCATTTTGCGTCAGGATGAGCCGCTCGATCATGCGGTTGAAGCTGTGTCCCAGAGATTCGATCTCATCGCCCGTCTTGCTCACCTGGATCGGCTCCAGCCGCCCTTCGGTGACCGAGCGGATGCCCTCCTCGAGCAGCATCAGCGGACGCGCCAGCAGCCGGGTGGTGAACCGCGACAGTACGCCGGCCACCAGCACCATCATCACGCTCACCAGCGCCCACTTCGACCAGCTCATGGACTCGTCGCGCAGGTCGAGGGTAAACAGCGTCAGCACCACCCACGACAGCAGGGACGCCGTAAAGACAAAGAATCTGGTGGCTAGTGACCGAAAGCCCGCAGGCCTGCCCTGGCCTCTCGCCGTCTTCATAAAAGGGAACCAATTCCAGTATTGGGGCTATGCCTCAAGCGGTCCCATTAGAGAGACGCCTTAGGTCACTTAGATTTGATCTGTAGTATTAGCAGCCGGGTAGGACTGGTATCGTAGCAGGCAGCGGACTACTGCCTAATTTTCAACACGGAACGCTAATCCACGTAAGCGATGCAATCGATCTGCAACAACTGCCCCGCCCGGCGGAACCCTGTCGAGCCGAAGTACGACCGCGCCGGCCGGTCCTTTGGAAAGAACGTGTTATAGACTTCATTCATCGGCTCCCAGTTCTTTTCCGGATCCACCAGCGCCACCTGCACTTTGAGCACGTTGTCCATCGAGGAGCCTGCTTTGGCGAGCGATTCCTTCATGATCGTGAGAGCGTCGGAGGTCTGCTGGCCAATGCCGCCCGGCATGGGGCGCCGCTCCGGATACCATCCGCCGATGCCGCTCAGGAAAAGCAGATGGCCGGAGCGGACAACGCCGCCCACAAGCTGTTTCTTCGGCGACCAGGATCCGGACTGGGCGGACGCCGCGGGGGCCACTGCGAGCATCCACGCCGCCGCCTCCATCATTTTGCGACGCGATCCTGGCATGCGTCAGCCCTCAGTGCGCTTCGCGCTCCAGCGTGCCTGCCCGAACTCGCCCAGATCCAGGTCGCCGGACATCGCATCAGCCTGCATCGCGCCGGTGAAGCGATAACTCAAGTGCATGCCTTCCACCGGCAGCGCGCTGCGGAAGCTGACGCGACTGCCATCGATCGTGCCGCGGAGCCGGCTCCGCGCGGTAAGCCCGACATGGACGCCTTTGAGCTGGCTGCCTTTGACGGGCTCGAACAGCAGGGTATGACGCGTCCTGCCGTAGGAGAACTCGATGACAACGTCCCACGAGCCGGCAAGATCCGTCGACGGAGGCGCCGCGGCTGGCCTGGCGATGCCGCGCGGAGCGGAGCGGAAGATCTCCGTGAGCCGCTTCGAGATCATCGGTGGATGCTCGGGCTTCAGCGCCACCGGCCGGATGAGAAACGAGGTGGCTTCGCCGCCGGCATGCGACATGATGCGCGGCTCGCCGTCGAGAAGCAAGCGGTGCACCTGCTCTCCGGCCAGGCCGATGCGGTCCGGATCCCAGCTCACGTCCATCACCGGGAACGGACTGGCGCCGGCGGGCGGCAGCATGCGAGTGGTGACGCCGGCCACCTTGGTGATCCCGGCGGAAATCGCCTCGAGCCACGACTCCCAAACGCGGTAGTCATTCTCGAGGCCGCGCTCGACAAAGATCTCGACTGCCGTCACCATGCCGCAGATCTCTTCTTTGCTCACTTTCATCGCGCGGCCGTAAGCGTGATGCGGCGAGCTGTTCCACCAGGCGGCTCGAACCAGGTCTTTGCGGCCGAGCAGCAGACCGGCGCTCTGGGGCCCGCGCAGAATCTTTCCTCCGCTATAGGCAACCAGATCGGCGCCGCGGGAGAGGAACGGATTGGGCTTCAGAGGCAATTCGGCGGCCGCATCCACGATCACGGGCACGCCGGCCTTGTGCGCGGCCTCGGCGATCTCCTCGAGCCGCAGCTTGCCCTTGGCTTCCGCCGTGCCGAGCACCGCCACCAGCGCCGTCCGGCGGCCGAGCGACGCGAAAAACTGCTCGCGGGCATCATACTCGACCAGCCGTCCGCCGGCGGTGCGGAAGGCGTGATCGTAATCGTTGCGCGACTGGCGCGCGATGAGCACTTCATTACGCAACCCATCGGAATGCGGCAGTTGCTTCATCTTCTCCGGGTCGTTGCCGGCGATGGCGGCGGCGGTGGCGTGGCACAACGCCGAAGCGCAGCCCGCGCTGACGATGGCGGCTTCGGCGCCCAGCAATTCAGCGATACGCGCGCCGGCCTTCTCCATCAGCTCGTCCAGATTCACTGCCCACTGGGACGCTTCTTCCATCGCCTGCTTCACTTCGGGATGCATGGGAGCGCCGCCGTTGATGGTGTAAGTTGCGGTCATGTTGATGA
Organism: Acidobacteriota bacterium; assembly: GCA_016201205.1. Lineage (GTDB taxonomy): Bacteria > Acidobacteriota > Terriglobia > Bryobacterales > Bryobacteraceae > CADEFT01. Next base: position 13,297 of record JACQDF010000182.1, on the reverse strand, counting down.
ACGGGCGGGCGCCGATGCGGGTATAGACATCCGGCGTGCCGGTCTTCGGTGGCGGAGCGGCTGCCGCCGGTGCGGCCAGCCAGCTTGCGGCGGCTGCCGTCTGGAAAACTGCTCTGCGGCTTACTACTGGCTTCATTGGGCCTCCTGTTCCAGCTTCTGGTAAATGCGTCTGGCTTCGTCGAATTGCCCCAGCACGTGATGTTTCTCCTGGTCGGAGCGCCACCAGGGCCAGTCGCGCGCCATCGCTTCCAGCTTATCGATCCAGCGCTGGAAGTAGCGCGCCGAATCCTTGTTGCGGATCTTCCCCTCACCCACGTACACGCGGATCGCGTTGGTGGTCGCTTGCGGATACTCGCCGTCGAGATGGTGAGACCACGGCCCTTCGGCGTACAGCGCGTACCACGAGCTGCGTTCTGCCTGCACCGTTTGGGTGAGCTTCGCGGACCGCTTGTCCGGGGAAAGCGGCAGCTCGCGGAACGCCGCGCCGTTGCGGTAGATGACGGCTTTCGAGAGCGGGGCGATGGATTGCACGGACGCTTCCAGGGTAATCGAGCCGCCCGCCGGCGGCAACCGCACCTCCTCGCCGGGCTCCTTGCCGTTGATCCGGAGCTCGACGAGCGGGCCTGTCGTCATGAAGGTGCGTCCTTCGCGCAGCGCTTTCAGCCAGGCTTCGATGGAGAAGGTCCCCGAGTGCGCGTAAGTGCGCACGCTCCCGATGAGCTTGGTGCGGTGCAGGTTGGTGATCGAGTCCTCGCCGCCGGTCGGCGTGATGCGCAGATCATTATTCAGCGCGTGATGCCAGACATGCAATTCGCTGCGCGAGGAGCCGGACCACTCGAGGCATTCGATCGTGCCCAAGGCGGCATCCACCGGGAACGCCCTGGCGATGCCGAGATCCCGGTCCAGCGGATCAGCGTCTCCATAGAACGCATGCACGTAGCCGTTCACCGCGCCTTGGGCTCGCGCCTTGCGGAACATGTCGGTGTTGCTCGGGTAAAGACTTTCGATGCCCGTGCCTTCGTAACCGGTGGTGAACGGCGAGATGAGATGATCCCGCAGGCCCAGAAAGAACACGTGGCCATAGAACGGCGGCCGGTATTCCTCGCCTATATGGAGCTTCACGTCCTTCATTGCGCGCGTAGCTGGATGCTCGCCTCCGCCCGGCACGAAGTACTGGTGATCGAGAATGCGGTTGTCCTTGTTCGCCACCAGGTTCATGATCACATCCAGGTCTTCGGCGCGCGCCATAAAGGCCAGATTCTCAGGCGTGTTGCGCAGGTTGCCGCCATAGTTCATGTGGACATGCGTCGAGCCGCTGTACCAGCCTTGCCGGGCGAGATCCGTCATGCGCTTCAGGCGCAGCGTGATGGGCGTCGTCTTGCCGGTCTGGATCCCGGCATCAGCAGAAGCCGGCCAGTATTGAAAACCTTTGACAGCTTCGATTCGCATGCGGCCCGGCGGGGCCTCGACGGCATATTCGCCGGAGGTATGGAACGTGTGCTCGCTGGCGCGGCCCAGCCGCGAATAGGCGTCAGCCGGCGGATAGAATTTGCCGTCAGATGCGAGTCCGTAGATGCGGGCGTGCGCCGGCGCGCCGGTGCTTTCGTCGATCACACGCACTTCGAGCCGGCCCATCGGCCGCTTCCAGCGCTTCTCCGCGATGCGGATCTCGCGACGCCCGCCGCCGTAGGTCTCCAGCAGCGCCAGCTTCGGCAAGCCGCCTTTGTTATGGAGGAACGCGATCCACTCGCCATCGGGCGACCAGCGCGGGTGGAACTCATCGAACTCGCCGAAGGTGAGCTTGTAGGGCGCGCCGCCCTGGACGGGGATCACGTAGAAATGATCGAACTGGTCCGCGGCGCCCGCCGTCGAGGAGTAGAGCACGCGCCTGCCGTCGCGTGAAACGTGCGGACGCGCGCGATAAAGCGACTGCTCCTGCACGATCGGTATCGCATCCTGCATGCCATTGGCGACGGCGGGCATCCGCCACAGGTGGCCTGAGCCGAGCGGAACGCCGCGATTCGACAGGAACACGATCTCCTTGCCGTCCGGCGTCCAGGACGGTTGCATGTGAAAATCCCACGGGCCGAAATAGAGGCGGTCGCGCGGGTAGCGGTTGTCTTTGGTGAGCGCGATGGGCTCGCCCGCCCAACGGCCGTTCTCGATGGCGCGAACGTAGAGATTGAAGTAGCCGCTGGGTTCCGTGGAGACGTACGCCAGGCGCTTGCCGTCCGGGGAAAACGCCGGATCGAGATGGATCTGGCCGCCCGCGCTCAGTTCGTGCGTTTGACCCGTTTCGACGTTCAGGATCTCGAGGTTGATGCTTCTGGCGTCATCATCCGCCGTGTAGACGATCCACCTGCCGTCGGGGGACCAGTCGGGCGATGAGTGGTATTTGCGGTTGTAGGTCAATTCGCCGGCCGCGCCGGTCTTTGGATCGACGCGCCAGATGCTGCCATACATCGCGACCGCGATCCATCTGCCGTCGGGCGACCACGCCGGCGCCCACGGTGTCGTCGAGGGCGCCGGAGGGATGTAGTAGTTGTGCATGTACTGGCCGCCCTGTTTGGCCGCCGGGTAGACCACCGGATAGCCGTATTGCTGGGCCGCGAGCGGCACGGCGAGAAGAGCCGGCAGCAACGATCGCGTCATGATTTCTCCATCCCTGCTAGACTTGCCAGAAGCCCGATGTCCGCTTCCCGGCTTGCCGTTCACCTTTGCGGAATCCCTCTGGCGAATCCTATTTTGGCAGCTTCCGGAACGTTTGCCTACGGCGTCGAGTTTGCCTCGCTGGTGGATTTGAACGCCATCGGTGGAATTGTGGTGAAAGGGCTGTCGGCGCAGCCGATCGCCGGCAACCCGCCGCCTCGGATCTGGGAGACCGAGGGTGGCATGATCAACAGCATCGGGTTGCAGAACATCGGGGTGCGCGCGTTCGTCGAGGAGAAGCTGCCGGCGCTGCGGGCCTATCAAACAAAAATCTTCGCCAATGTTTTTGGCTACGCGCCCGAGGATTACCTCGAAGTAGTGCGCGTGCTGGAGGATGCGGAAGGGCTTGCCGGCTATGAGCTGAACGTTTCCTGCCCCAACACGAAGCACGGCGGGATGTTCTTTTCGAGCGATCCGGCGCTGCTCGCCGAGCTGGTGGGCGCCGTCCAGCGGCTCAATCCGAAGCGCCCCGTGATGGTGAAGCTGTCACCGAACGTGGCCCGCATCGAGCCGCTGGCGAAAGCCGCCGAGGACGCTGGCGCCGGCGCCATCTCGCTGGTGAACACCTTCGTTTCGCTGGCGATCGATGCCCGCACGCGGGGGCCGCGCATCGGCGCCGGTTTCGGCGGGCTCTCCGGGCCGGCGATCAAGCCGATCGCGCTGCGGCTGGTGTACGAAGCGGCCCAAGCAGTAAAGATCCCGGTGGTTGGCATGGGCGGCATCGCCAGTGGGGAAGATGCGGCCGAGTTCCTGATTGCCGGTGCGTCGGCGGTGCAGGTTGGCACTGCGAATTTCTGGGATCCGGCTTCGCCCGTGCGTATCGCGCGGGAGCTGGATGCGTTTCTTCGGGAGGAAGGCATCGCCGGCGTCGGCGAACTCATCGGGACGCTGCGCGAAAAAATGCGGGGACAGACTACATGAAACAAATCATCACTACCTCCGGCGCTCCAAAAGCCATCGGTCCTTATTCGCAGGCGGTTGTGCACAACGGGCTCGTTTATTGCAGCGGCCAGATTCCGCTCGATCCCGCCTCGGGGCAGGTGATCGACGGCGATGTGGGCGTGCAGACCGGACGCGTGCTCGAGAATCTGAAGGCCGTCCTGGAAGGGGCCGGTTCTTCACTCACCCAGGTGCTGAAGACCACCGTGTTCCTCAAAGACATGGACGAATTCGCCAGGATGAACGAAGTCTACGGGCGCTACTTTGTCGAAGACCCGCCGGCGCGGGCTACCGTCGAGGTGGCCAGGCTGCCGCGAGACGTGCGGGTGGAGATCGAGTGCGTGGCCGTGGCTGGTTAGGGACCGCCTGCTGACGCGCGCGGCTCGGAAAGCGCTTCCGGATATTTTTCGTGACATGCGTTTCATCTAGCCAGGCCGTATCGCTCTGCGCAGATCCTTCAGGAGCAGGAGCAACTGAAACGGATCTACCGGCGACGGCTCAAATTCGAAGTGTTCGTAGAACTGCCGGGCCGCCTCGTCAATGGCCTGAACCATCACCGCACGCACGCCGACGATGTCCGCCGCCTGCTCAATCCGTGTCAAAGCGTCGAAGAGAAGTGCTTTGCCGAGCCCTTTGCCTTGGTGCGCTTTATCCACGGCCAGTCGTGCCAGCAAGACGATCCCGATCGGATGATTAGCCAGCCCTTTGGCAATCCGCCCGGGACTTTCGTGTTTGTGAACGGAACCGGTGGTCAGAGCATAGTAGCCAGCGACTCGCTCTTCAGCCAGCGCCACGTAAGTTTTGGCGGAGTCTGCCTGCTGATTCGTCCATGCATACTTCTCCAGCCAGGCGTTAAGCGTCGCGTTGCCGCAGTCGAACTCGGTCAGGTCGTGCTCACGCCGGAGCTTTTCAATTACGAATTCGGGATTCCCCGCCCCGCTCATGACCGCCGTCGGGCGACATGGGATTCGTTGAACAAACGCCGGAGCCGGGGCTTGTCTCGTGGGGGCCTATCCAGGGCCGCCAGGAACGCCTTCCATTGCTTGTCCTCAATCACGAATCGCGTCCGGTCGGACAATGCCTGTTCCGCTTGCTCACGGGCGCTCCGCATGATGAAATCCGTGACGCTGACGCCCTCGCGCTCAGCCGCAACCTTGATCAGCGTCTCTTCCGATGCCGTGGCACGAAGCTGAAACCGGCGGTCGCGCGGCTGGTCGGGCGATGCAAGAGCCATTAGGGTTTACCTCACTCCTGATTGTACTGCCGCCGTACTCCAGCCAGCAACGGGTCAGATTGAATCTGGCTATGAAGCGGCGCCCATTGAGTTTGGGGCGATCGCAATAGGATCGTAATGAGGCGAGCGGATCTTGCGTTCTTTGCGTTTGGTGAACTCGTGAAATCAGGACTACAGGACATGACTGACGTAACCGGCATCCTCTCGTAGCTTCGTGCCAAGTCACGAGCCAGGTTTGGCCGGCACAACGTCGCGCGGATGGACGGCCGAGATGTCGGCGTACCTCGCGAAGTCGCGATCATTCAGTGTGAGCAACTGCGGGACGCCATGCGCCATCATCGCGGCGACAAGCCGGGCATCGTGCACCTGGACGCCCGCCACTGAGTGAGCGACCACGAGCCGGCGCCATTCCGCATGAACTCGCTCATTATCCGGTAAGAGCCGGAATCTGCTTTCAACTAGCGTGGCCCGTTCGTTTGTCTGGGCCAGGGTCAAGCCGAGCCCATTCTTGGATATCGGGCGAGTGCACACGTTCCGGAATTCGACCAGATTCTGCGAGGCGAAACACAGACTCTCGCCCCGGACCGCGAGCGCCTTCACGGCTTCTCGAACCAAAGCGTATTCGGGTCTTTGGGCTCCAGGAAGCGCAGGAGGATGTTTGTGTCGATCAGGACCAGCACCCCTGACCTCAGTCGTGATCCTGGTAGATGCTCTCGCGGCTAAGAGCGGACGACGGCAAGTGAGGGAGATCTCTGCCCATCTCTGCCAGGGCGTCGAGTGTTGCCTCAAGATCCTTGAGGCTTGCCGGACGAGCGGCTTCGGGCCGGGCGAGATCCTCGATGACGCCCTGGAGATAAGCGTCGAGTGGTATACCTCTGGCGCGCGCCTGGGCGGCCAGGTTCGCCTCGACGTCCGGTTTAAGCTCCAGTCTTACGGTCATGATCCCTTTCATTATCCCACTCTTGGAGGCGTTCGGCTCTCCGCAAACCTTCTGCAAACGAACGCCTCAAATCGGCTCGTACGCAGAGGGACTCTCAGGAGACGGCGATTCGCTTCCTTAGGGTGCGCCAGGAGCGCCAGGACGTGGAAGCCGCCGCCGCAGCCGCGTAACACCGTCGCGGAACGCTTCCGGCTCCGCCAGCAGGCTCAGCACGATGTAGCCCGGCGTGTCGAAGTCATATAGAAAGCCCGGATGCACGAGCACGCCCTCGCGCTCTAACAACTCGACGACGAAGGCAGATTCGTCGATGCCGGAATCGAGCGCCAGGATGGCATACCAGCCTCCTTCCACTCGCCAAGGCTGGGCGGCCGTGCGCAGCCAGTCGAGGTTGGCTTGCAGGCGCTGCCGGATCTGGCGCCGCACCTGGCTGCCGAGTTCGAGCAGGCGCGGCAAGGCGTGCTGGACAGGCGTCGAAACGGAGAGGAACGTATCGGCGATCACTTCCAGCCGTCCTGCTGCCTGCTGCCGCAACTGCTCTGGCCCGTCGAGCAAGATCCAGCCGGCCTTCATCTGCGGCAGCCCGCACTTCTTCGACAGCCCGTTCAACCGGAACAGCAACGCGTCGCCGGCGATTTCGCTGAACGGCGGCGGAACGAAATCATCCAGTGCGTAGTCAAAGAAAACCTCGTCGCTGGCGAGTGCCAGATCATGCCGGCGGCATAGCTGCGCCAGCCGCTGCGCCTCGCTGCTCTTCACATAAGATCCAGTGGGGTTGTTCGGATTTACGACAAAGATGGCGCGAGTTCGCGGCGTGATCGAGCGTTCGAGATTGTCGAGGTCCATGCGCCACCCGCCCTCATACACGAGCGGATAGGTCGCGATCTTGACGCTTTCCAGTGTGGCCAGGAACTCGAACAGGGGATAGGATGGCCGCGGCGCCAGCACCTGGTCTCCCTGATCGCAGAGCAGCTTGAACAGGAAGCTGTAGGACTCGCTGCTCGACGAGGTCAGCAGGACCCGCTCGACGGCAACGCCGTGCTCGGCGGCCACCGCTTCCCGGGCGCGAGGCAGTCCCCATGGAGCGGGCTCGTACACCAGCGCCTGCTCATCGGTAAGAGCAGCCATCTCCCGCGGGTAGTGAAAGCCGGCCCGCGTCGGATTCGATTCGGTCAGGTCGATCAGCCCGGCGCCGTTCCGGCGCTTCTCCTCCAGAGCCCGGGCCAGCTCATTCGGTTCGAGCGACCAGGGAACGCGGCCGGAAAACACTACACGGTCCTGCCAATCGAGGTCTGGCCGGCGTCCACGTTGATCGTCTCGCCGGTGATCGCGGTGGCGTCCGCGGCCAGGAACACCGCTGCCGCGCCGACCTCTTCCGGCGTAGGGATCCGCTGCAACGCGGAACGCCGCTCGGCTTCGTCGAATGTCTCCTGCGGCCAGCCCGCAAACCGCGTGCGCACAAAGCCCGGCGCGATCGCATTCACGCGCACCTCGGGCGCCAGCACACGCGCGAAGGATTTCGTCATCGAGATCAGGCCGGCTTTCGACGCCGCATAGACGATCGAGCTTCCCTGCCCGCTGTAAGGCGCGATCGAGGCAATGTTAATGATCGAGGCGCCGGGCTGCTTTTTCAGATACGGCGCCGCCGCCCGCATGCAATAGAACGCGCCGCGCAAGTTTGTGTTCAGCGTGCGCTCCCAGATCTCGTCGGTCAGATCCTCGAGTTGCGCGTGAGGAGTGCGCTTGCTCCAGCCGGCGTTGTTCACCAGCACGTCGATGCGGCCGTAGCGGGCGGCAACTTCCTGAAACATGCGTCTCACCTCGGACTCGGCGGTGACGCTGGCTTGATACGCAATCGCCTCGCCTGCCCGCGCGCAAATGCCGGCGGCCGTCTCCTCGGCCGCATCGCGGGAAGAAGCGTAGTTCACCACCACCTTCGCTCCCTCGGCCGCGAAGCGCTCGGAGATGCCGCGGCCGATGCCGGTGCCGCCTCCGGTCACGATCACAACCCGATCTCTCATTCGCATGGCCTGGTCTCTGACATGATACGCCGTCAGCGGGGATTCTCGCGGATCTCGACTTGCGCGAACATGGCCTTGGTCTCGTCGAAGGAAGCGAACGTGACGCCGGGCAGCAGGGCGGAGGCGGTGCCGGCGGCGACGCCCCAGCGCATGGCGGCGGCGAAATCCTCCTTGCTCCGCATCGCCCAAACGAAGGCGGCCGCCAGCGCGTCGCCGGCGCCGATCGGGCACACCACCTCGACGCGCGGTGGAATGGCTTCCACGATTTGTCCTTCGCGGGCGCCGACAGCGCCCCTGCTGCCCAGCGACAACACAACCATCCGGGCGCCCATCTGGCGGATGCGCTCGGCGGCTTCGAGAAACTGCGACCGCGTCAGCAGCACTTTGTTCAGCAGGCGCTCGGCTTCCTGCTGATTGGGGGCGACCGCGGTCGGGCCCGCCTCGAGGCCGGCTTCCAGCGCTTCGCCGTCGGTGTCGAGCAGCGTCTTGACGCCCAGCGCTTTGGAGGCGGCGATCAGTCTTGCGTAGAAGTCCGGCGGCACGCCCGGCGGCAGGCTCCCACACAACATCAGCCAGCTCGCCCCCGGCAGGCGTGCAGTCGCCGCCAGCTCGATTGCCTTTACCTCCTCCTGACCGAGCGGCAGGCCCTTTTCGTTCAGCTTGATGGTCAGCCCCTGCTTGTCGGAGATGTTCAGATTGGTGCGCGTGGCTGCCCTCACGGACACCGTATCGACGGGGAATCCGCAGCAGCCCAGCAATTCTTTCAGCCGCTCTCCGGCTTCACCGCCCACCGGAGCCACCGCCGCCGTCTTGCCGCCGAAGGAGTGAATGACACACGAGGCGTTGAGGCCGCGTCCGCCTGCGCCCTTCTGCGTGTCCAGAATGTAGGCGCGATCTTCAAAGACCAGGCGGTCGACGGTGAGATTCCGGTCGATGGCCGGATTCACGGTCAGCGTGAGAATCACGCGCGGTCCCTTTCGAGCACCTTCGCGCCCAGCGCCCCTCCCAGCGCGGGAAAGACTGTAAACAGCACGAACAGAATGGCGAGGGTGAGCAGGAGCACCGTGCTGAGCCCGCCGGGCGTTTGCAGCATCTGGAAAAAGCGCTCCAGATCGGCATCGCGTCCCATCCGGTCCTGCAATTGATCGCGGTAGAACTTGGCGAACCCGCCTTCGCTCGTGATCAGCAGCACGCTAAACGTGAAAAATACCGTCGCGATCACGAAACTGAACAGGCCGGTGATCCAGCCCATGCGCGCGCCGCTTGCCACCGTCAGCGCCTGCCCCGTTCTCCGCATGTAAAGAAAGACGGAAAGGAAGCCCGCCAGCAGCAGCGAGATCAGCAGCCATAAGCCTTGCGGGGGGATCGGCAGCGAGCCGAGTATCGATCCCACCAGCGCGGTGATCAGCCCGACACGGACGGCAGCCGGATTGCGGAAGCTGATTTCGAGCGGCTTCGATTCCTCGCGCGCTCCCACCGCTTGCGCGACCACGGCGTCTTCCACCGAGTCTGCTTCCGCAGCCGTCATTTCCAACTGAGGCTTGCCGCATTTGTGGCAGAAGCGGGCGTCCGGCGGGAGCTCGGCGCCGCAGGTGCAATGGGTGTGCACAGGTTCCAGTATAGCGATCTATGTTAAGTTCGATGATTCCATGTCCGGCCAGGTTCTCTGGGTGCTGAACAATCCTGCGGCGGGCTACCTGCGTTTGCTCGATCAATTGCCGGGCTCGACGCACATCGTGGCTGGGGACCAGAAGGAGATTTTCGACCCGGCGCCCGATCCGGATGCGGTTTTCTGTGGAATCGGCAAGGGAAAACTGCTCGAGGAAGTTTGGCCGCGCGTTTCACGGGCGCGCTGGCTGCACTCGTTCACGGCGGGACTTGAGCATGTGCTGTTTCCCGCGCTGGTGGAAAGCGCGATTCCGATGACCAACGCCAAAGGCGTCTACGGACGCTCGCTCGGCGAGTTCGCCATCGCCGCCGCTCTGTATTTCGCCAAGGATTTCCGTCGCATGGTCCGCAGCCAGGAGGCGGGCGAGTGGGATCCATACGACGTCGAGGAGCTGGCGGGCAAGACATTCGGAATTCTGGGCTACGGCGGCATCGGCCGCGAGGCTGCCAGGCGCGCTCACGCCCTTGGCATGAAAGTGATCGCCATCCGCCGCCATCCCGAACAATCCGGCTCGGATCCGCTCCTGGAGCAGGTTTTGCCGCCCGCTGCGCTCCGCGACATGCTCGCCCGATGCGACTATGTGCTGGTCTCGGCGCCCAACACGCCTCAGACGCGCGGCCTGATCGGCGCGGCTGAGTTGCGGCGGATGAAGCCGTCGGCCGTGCTGATCAATGTGGGACGCGGACCGGTGGTTTCTGAGCCGGCGCTGATCCGGGCGCTCGAAGAGGGCTGGATCAAAGGCGCGGCGCTGGACGTGTTCGACGTTGAGCCGCTGCCTTCCGGACATGCATTTTATCGCCTGAGCAATGTGCTGCTGTCGCCGCATTGCGCCGACCATACGCCGACCTGGCTCGAGGACTCGATGCAGTTCTTCGTCGCCAACTTCCACCGCTTTATGCGGGGTGAGCCGCTTGAAAACCTGGTCGACAAGAAGCTGGGGTATTGAGCGATGGGCGTTTCCTTTGCCGATATCCAGGAAGCTGCCGCCCGCATCCGCCCGCATGTTCACCGCACGCCTGTCATGACGTCGCGCTGTGCCGATGAAGCCGGAGGCATCCAAACTTTTTTCAAGTGCGAGAACCTTCAGCGAGGCGGCGCCTTCAAGATCCGCGGCGCGGCCAACTTCCTGCTGTCGATCCCCGCTGCGGATATCGGCCGCGGCGTTGTCGCTTTTTCCAGCGGAAACCACGCGCAAGCGGTGGACATCGCCGCCGTCATCCGGGGGACGAAGGCGACGCTGGTGATGCCCTACGACGCGCCGCAATCCAAAGTGGATGCGACGCTGTCCTACGGAGGCCAGATCGTACGCTTTGACCGGCTGAAGGAAGATCGCGAGGCCATCGGCCGCTGCATCGCCGAGCAAACAGGCGCTACGCTGGTGCCGCCGTTCGACCATGAATGGATCATCGCGGGGCAAGGCACCGCTGCTGTCGAGCTGCTGGAAGAGACCGGGCCGCTGGACGCACTGGCGGTGTGTGTCGGCGGAGGCGGGCTGCTTTCCGGCTGCGCCGTTGCCGCCAAGGCGCTCGACCCGTCTATCCGCGTGTTTGGAATCGAGCCGGCTCTGGCCAATGATTGGGCGTTGTCCGTCGAGGCCGGCCACCCCATCGAGATTCCGCCGCCGGCCACCATCGCCGACGGCCTCCGCCCCACCCGGCCTGGCAAGATCACGTTCCCCATTGTGCAAAAGCTGGTCGAGCGTATCATCCTCGTTTCCGAAGAAGAAATCATCGAGGCGATGAAGTTTCTGCTGCTGCGCATGAAGATCCTGGTGGAGCCGAGCGGCGCCGTGGCGGCGGCGGCCGTGCTGAAGCGAAAGCTGCCGCCGGAGATTCGCTCGGTGGGCGTGGTGCTCAGCGGGGGAAACGTGGATTGGGCGGCGCTAAAGGAGTTGTGACGGCCTGGTGGAGCGGCTTCTGCCGATCATGATCAAGCACACACCGGCCACAATAAGCGGAAACGTCGTCGGCTCGGGCAGGTCCACCAACACGGAGTTGATCGAGACATTCACGTTCCCGTTCGTGCTGCTGTTGGCCACATTGCCGCCAATCCCGGTGGCCACGAGGCCCAAAACGGAAACAAAGGCCGGGTTCACCGCCGTCAGAACGGCGCCGGCGTTTCCGATGGTCACGCGATCCTGCCAGTCGTTGCCGCCATTCGACCAATCGACATCCAGCAGGGTAAGAGCCGGATCGACCATGCGGGCGCCGGTAAGCTGAATAGGGATGACAGCTTACCCGTCCAGGGCGAAGGACGGCTTTTTCTCCCGCCACTGGCCACGCGTGAAATCGGGACAGGCAATGGGCGCACTGCTCCGGCGAATCGACTCCTCCGAGAGCGGAATCATCGCGCTCATGATCGCCGAGTCGTACACGTCGATGGGCGTCTGCGTTTTTCCGCGCACGGCTTCCACGAACAGGGACAATTCCAGGTAGTCGGTCCCGCCGTGTTCTGCCGCCGAACCGGCTTCCCTCATCGCCTTCCACCAGCCGTGCTCATACCTCCGCTGATAGGGATCGAAGCTTTCCCACTGTTGGTATTTCAGGCTCCGTCCCGTCAGGTACACCGCGGCTTTATCCTCGTCGTATAAGCCGAGCGTGCCTTGAACCATCCAGCGGTTGTCGTACGGACGCGGCAATTGCATGTCGTAGTTGATGACAATGGTCTTGCCTCTGTGCGTGCGAACGACCGAGGTGACGATATCGCCCTGCGCGAACTTACGCCTGGCATTGGGATGCTCCGGCCCAAACTTGCGCGCGAAGTAGGCGTTGATGGCGCGGGACTCGGTGGCGGTCGAGGTCACCCAGGCGAATGCGTCGCCGCAGTGGATGTCCATCCAACTGATCACCGGGCCAAGGCTGTGCGTGGGGTACTGATCTGCGTTGCGCTTCACCAGATATTCGGCCCCCCAGCGATCATTGCCATCGGCATCGAAGAACCAGTGGTCGATGCAATTGTGTGAATGTGCGCAGTGGCAGTGAACAATTTCACCCAGCAGCCCCTCGCGGATCATCCGGAGGACGGCCAGGTTGTCGCGGCGGAAGCTCCAGTTCTCCAGCATCATGCAGGGGACCTTGGTCTGCTGGCAGGTGTTCACAAGATCCCAGCACTGCTCGAGGGTGATCGCCGCGGGAACCTCGACGGCGGCGTACTTTCCGCACTTCATGGCCTCCACGGCCATGGGCGTATGCCAGTGCCAGGGAGTCGCGATCAGCACGGCGTCGAGATCCTCACGGGTCATCATCCGGCGATAGTCGTCCGGCCCACGCTGGTAACCTTCCGGGCGTCTGCCGGCGGCCTTCTCCAAGAGGTTCTGGGCACGCACCAGGTTCTTCTCCTCGATGTCGCACAGCGCGCGGACCTCTATGTTTGGGATGTGCAGCAGGGTCCTGATCAATGCCGTGCCGCGGTTCCCGGCGCCCACGACGCCGAAGCGGACTGGCCGGACGGTCGCCGCCGGAGAAGCGGCGGTTGCGAGCACGGCGCTTGTGCCCGTACTGAAGAATTCTCTGCGACGAATGTCCATGGGCTCTCCCTTCGTCGCTGTTCCGTGGCAACCCGGGTTCCACTTCCAAAGAAAAGCCCGGACCCATGCGGGTCCGGGCCGTGTTGATAGAAAGCGCAAAGGCCACGCCCCGTAGCGCCTAACGGTTCGTCTTGAGGGCGACAGCCTTCATTTCCGTGTTGCCAGCCGGCTGTGGATTCAGCTTGGCAATCTGCCCTTCGATCGACCGTCTGGGCACTTGATACCCCGTTCCGCTCGACGGCCAAACAGTGGACAGGAAATG
>JACQDF010000231.1 GCA_016201205.1 Acidobacteriota bacterium | reverse complement strand
GACCCGGACAGGCAAAGCCTGCTCGTCTGGTATCCAACCGTGACACCGGTCGAAGGCTATATCCGCCAAGCCGTCAAGATTGAATCTGGAGCAAAGTCGGCGCTCGATCCAAACTGCGAGACCACCATTCGGCCATACCTCGCGGACGATGTTGCTTCTCTCAATCTCGACCTTTCGGGCATAACGACCGTCGTCGCCGAGCGGACATTCTGGGACAAGGTCATCATCATCCACGGGCAGCGGCGATGGTTTGAGCGCCGCGGAGAACTGCAGAACCAAGGCCAACGCGTTTCGCGCTACTACTACGACATCTACCGCCTGCTGGAGTCCCCAGTCGGTCAGCGGGCACTGGAAGATCGGTCTCTCTCCCGCGACTGTGTACGCCACGCCCGGATGTTCTTCGACCGTGCCGATTTCGACCTCGCGTCCGCCATCCCAGGCACTCTTGTTCTCAGCCCTTCACTCGCAATGGCCGACTTCCTAAGACGCGACTACGCTCGGATGGCCGGGATGATTATGGGAGCCGTTCCCGAATTCGATGAGGTCATCGCCCGAATCGAGGACTTTGAGCGGGCGATTAACGCGTCTATCTGAACTTCATTCATGCCCTCTGTGCTCGGCGGCGGGGTTGACGGGGAGGGGTCCGCTAAACTATAGTTAATTAGAGAATGAAATCCGGCGTTACGGCCACCCCGCTCCCTCGTGCCCCCTCCCTCCCGGAGGTCCACGCCTCCGTCCCCACCTCCCAGCTCTCCCTCTTCCGCCGCATGTTCGCGTTCGCCGGTCCGGCCTATCTGGTCAGCGTCGGCTACATGGACCCTGGCAATTGGGCCACCGATCTGGAAGGCGGCGCCCGTTTCGGCTATCAACTGCTCTGGGTGCTTGTGCTTTCCAACGCCATGGCCGTGCTCTTGCAGACCCTCAGTGCGCGGCTCGGCATCGTCACCCGGCGCGATCTGGCCAAGGCCTGCCGTGACGCCTATCCCACGCCCGTCGCCCGCACCCTGTGGATCTTCTGCGAGATCGCCATCGCCGCCTGCGACCTGGCGGAAGTGCTCGGCGCCGCCATTGCATTGAATCTGTTATTCCACCTCCCCTTGCTCGCTGGTGTCGCCCTCACCGCCTTCGATACCCTTTTGATCCTCTGGTTTACGCGCTTTGGCATCCGTGTCATGGAGGGCTTCGTCCTGTCCCTGGTGTCGGTGATTGCGGCCTGCTTCCTGGTCGAGATTTCCCTGGCAGGACCTTCCCTGGGGGCCATGGCCTGGGGGCTTATCCCCCGCCTGAATGATCAAAGCCTTTACGTCGCCATCGGCATCCTCGGCGCGACGGTGATGCCCCACAATCTCTACTTGCACTCGGCATTGGTTCAGACCCGCCGGATCGGCGAAAGCGAATCAGAAAAGAGAGTTGCCTGCCGCTTCAATCTCATCGACTCGGTCGTCGCTCTGAATGGCGCCCTGCTGGTCAACGCGTCGATCCTGATTCTGTCGGCGTCGGTCTTCTTCCAGAGAAGCATCGAGGTGAAAGAGATCCAGCAGGCGCATGTGCTGCTGGCCCCGCTCCTGGGGACGGGTTTGGCCAGCGTCTTGTTTGCGCTCGCCCTTTTGTGCTCGGGGCAGTCCTCGACGCTCACAGGCACGCTGGCCGGGCAGATCGTCATGGAGGGCTTCCTCAACATCCGCATGCGCCCCTGGCTGCGGCGTCTGGTCACGCGCGCAGTGGCGATTATTCCCGCCGCCCTCACCATCCTGCTCGCCGGCGAGCGGGCCACCTACCAACTCCTGATCCTCAGCCAAGTGGTCCTTAGCTTGCAACTCCCCTTCGCGGTCATCCCGTTGATTCAGTTCACTTCGGATCGGGAGAAGATGGGTTTATTTCGCAACAGGCAATGGGTGAAAATGCTGGCCTGGCTGGCAGCCGCCATCATTGTAGGCCTGAATGCACGGCTGGCCTATACCACCCTGTCCGTCTGGGTGGAGTCCGCCGGGACCTGGAGGCCCCTCGTGTTCGGGCTGGTGGCGCCGCTGGTAATCGGCCTTTTCTTGCTGCTGGCCTATATCGCCTTCCAGCCGATTTGGGCGCGCAGGCCAATCAAGGAGGCCGGTGGCGTTCCTGTGCCTGCGTCTGTGCCGTCCTCGCTGCCGTCGCCGCTGTATCGCACCATCCTGGTTCCGCTGGACCATTCCGAGCGGGATCGGGCCGCCGTCAGCCATGCCGCTGCGGTGGCCCGCCAGCACGGCTCCCGGATCGTATTGCTCCACGTGGAGGAGGGTGTGACAAGCCGGGTCTACGGCAGCCTCGCGTCGACCACCGAGGTCGAACGCGGCAGGCAGTACTTTGACCAGATCCTGGCCTCGCTGCATGTCGAAAAGATTGCCTCGGAATTGGTGGTCCGGCACGCCACCGACCCCAGGCATGAGATCGTTCGCGTTGCCAAAGAGCTTCAACCGGATCTGGTGGTGATGGGCGCCCACGGGCATAAAGGCATTCAGGACATCATTTTCGGGACAACCATCAACGGCGTACGCCATGATCTGGATATCCCGATCCTGATCGTGAAGGAGAATCCGGCGGGCGCGCCGGAATGAGTCACCCTGCCCCGGAATGTGTCCTTCCAACCCAAGCCTGGGCCGATTTTCCGCCGATAAATCCAACAAAACACAGCTCGCCGGAGTGGCCGCCGGCGTGCCCCCTGGAAGACGGCCACTCATGCTGTTCCTTTGGCTGTTGACACTCCTGATGGCGGGCTCGCTTCAAGCGGCGACACTCGAACGGCTTACGCTGGACGACATGATCCAGAAGTCCACCGCGATTGTCTCCGGCAAAGTGACAGGTTCGTCCACCGTCTTGAGGGGAACGGTGATCTATACCCGGTACCGGATTCGCATCGCAGATCAGTGGAAAGGCAGCGGCGCCGCTGAGACCGAGATTTACGTGCCTGGGGGGAAGTACGGATCGATGGTTCAGACATTCTCCGGTTCCCCGGCGTTGAGCGACGGTCAGGATTATGTGCTGTTCCTGTGGGCCGGCCGCAGCGGCCTGGCGCAGGTGATCGGGTTGAGCCAGGGGTTGTTCCAGTTGAAGCGGGATCCGAAGGGGGAGCTCGTGCTGACGCGGCCGGCAGCCGGGGACGTGATGCTGGACTCCTCCGGCAGGTTGGTGGAGGACACGCCGGTGAGCTTGCGGCTTCGAGACGTGGTCGATCGGATTCAGCGCTCGCTCACCGGCGCAACCAAGTGAAGGCCATGAGGTTCTTAGCCCAAATTTCTTTGCTGGCCTCGCTGGCGGCGCTGTGTCCCAATGCTTCCGCCTATTACCACTTCATCCGTTACCTTTCGCGCACGGGCCCCTTTGTTCCGATCGAGGAAAGGTGGGATGTGAACGCCCTGCCGAACAAGACCCTGAACTTCTACATTTCCGACCAGGGCCCCACCTCGCTGGCCGCTAATGACAGCCTGGCTGGGGTGATCAGCCAGATCCGGCTGGCGGCCAGAGTCTGGAGCGATGTCGATTCGTCGGATCTGCGGCTGAACTTCGGCGGCATCGCCGGACCGGGCGCGTCGCAAAACGGTCCGGGCATCGACGTGATCTTTTCCGACGACCTGCCCCCCGGGTTAGTGGCGCAGGGCGGAATCACTTCGCGCGGCGAGCTGAACAATGCGCCGGGCGGCCCCTTTGTTCCCATCAACCGCTCCATCGTCATGCTGCGCCGCAACCTGGCCGACCGGCCCAGCTACAGCGAAGCCTTTTTCCTCACCGCGACCCACGAATTCGGTCACGCCATCGGGTTGCAGCACACGCTCTCTTCGAGCATCATGTCCACCGAGATCACGCGTGCAACCACGAAAGCAAAACCGCTGTCGGCCGATGACATTGCCGCTGTATCCCTGCTGTATCCGGCAAGAAATTTCCCGGCTTCCACAGGCAGCATCAGCGGGCGAGTGACGATGGGCAGCGATGCGGTCAATCTGGCATCCGTGGTGGCGATTCCTCCCACGGGCGGCGCCGTCAGCGCGCTGACCAACCCCGACGGAACGTACCGTATCGAGGGAATTCCGCCCGGCCAGTATCACATCTACGTGCACCCGCTGCCGCCGGCGCTGCAAGGCGAAGCCAGCAGGGCGAACATCGTCCTGCCGCTCGGCCCCGATGGCCGCCCCTTCACCCTGAGCCCGGATTTTGACACCCAGTTCTTTCCGGGAACAAAAGACGCCATCTTTGCGGTGGCCGTCACCGCGGGCAGTTCGACCGACAACATCAGCTTCCAGGTGCAGCGGCGCGCCAGTGTCCCCATCTCGTCCGTGCAGACGTATGGATTTATCGGCCAGGTCACGACGAAGCCGCCCTTGCTGAACCGCAGCACCGGCCGGGGAACGATGGTGGCGGCGGGCGTGGGCCTGTTGTCCGGGAGCGGGCTGACGCCGGGTTTGCTGGCGAATCCCATCGGCGGGGCCGCCGGAGTAGTCTCGGGAAGCCTGCGGCCGTACCAGTTCGCGCCATCGTATGTGCAAATGGATTTGAACTTCACTCCGTTCACCAACGAGGGTTCCCACCATCTGATCTTCTCGGCCGCCGGTGACATCTATGTCTTGCCGTCGGCATTTTATGTGACGGGCAAGGCGCCGCCATCGATCAGCGGCGTTGCGAACACGGTCGATGCAACCGGCGCGCGCGTGGTGGCGGTCTTCGGCGCCGGCTTCGACCGGGAAACAAGAATCCTGTTCGACGGCCACCCGGCTGCGATCCGCTCGTTCGATGAGCAGAACGGACGCCTGGCGGTGACGCCTCCGCCCGCCCCCGCCAGCCATCGCGCCGTCGTGGTCGCCGCCAACAGCGACGGGCAGAGCTCTCTGTTCGCGCAGGGCAGCAATCTCACCACCTACACCTACGATGCCGGCGAGGCTGCCGTGATCACGATCTCACCCGCTGTCCTGGCGGCCGGCTCGGAAATGCTCGTCGAGGTCACCGGCTCCGGACTGAATCTGATCGACGGGCTCGCCCGTCTCGGCTTCGGATCGAGCGAGATTACCGTTCGCCGTGTCTGGACCCCCGCGCCCAACCGCTTGCTGGCCAACGTTTCCGTTGCGTCCAACGCAGCCTTGGGTCCGACGACGGTCAGCGTCGTCAACGGGCTGCAAATGGCCGCGCTGCCTTTCGGGTTGACCATCCTGCCGGCCAACCCCAGGCAAATGATCGTTCTGCCGACGGCAGTCAATCCGATCACCGGGCAGGCAATGCTGCAAGCCGGAAATCCGGCGCTGGTCCTGGTACTGAATCTGCCTGCCGGCATCACCCCGTCCGGGTTGACGCTTACCCTGAATGATTTTCCGATTCCGGTAGCGGGTGTGGCAAATGGGCAAGTGACGTTCCAGATTCCGGCGGGAACGCCGCCCGGACCCGCCGTGCTGCGTCTTCGAACAGCAACGGATTCCGCCTTGCCGGTCGCGCTGCATATCGAATCTCCGCCGCCGGCGGTGATCGCGATCCAGAACAATGGTCTGCCTGTGGACGCCGCTCGCCCGGTGCGTCCTGGCGATACACTGACGCTCCTGGTCACCGGCCTCGTCCCGGATGCCTTCGCAGCCGCCGTCCCGGTGGATGATGTCACCGTTACGGTGGGCGCCGTCGAGCATACTGCGCAGCAGGTCAGCGCCGCCGCTCAGCGCGGCCTGTATGAGGTGGTTTTCACGCTGAAGAGCTCGGTGCCCCTGGGTGTGCAACCGCTCACGGTCAGCCAGGATGGCCGCGCCTCGAGCTCGGTCAGCGTGCCTGTGCGGTAGACCAGCTTTGGTGGGGCGGCCAATCCTGGTCGCAGCCGCCTTTCCAGGCGGC
This sequence comes from Acidobacteriota bacterium, assembly GCA_016201205.1. Classification (GTDB taxonomy): domain Bacteria; phylum Acidobacteriota; class Terriglobia; order Bryobacterales; family Bryobacteraceae; genus CADEFT01. Next base: position 17,156 of record JACQDF010000231.1, on the reverse strand, counting down.
TACTAACCCCGCTGAAAGCGGGCTTGCGGGCTGAAAGCCCACCCCACAAGTGCCTGGGCGGCCCTCGACGCAGAACCGCAGCGGCCGGTCGGCCGCTTTCCTGATCCCGATGCGCGCGCTGGCGGTGATGCGCACCGGCTCGCGCTGCGGCGGGCGCCGCACGGTGAGCTTGCCTCGGGTCACATCCGCGCCGTTATGAATGCGCGAAATTCCCATCGCGATCGTCAGCTTTCCCGGACCGGAGGCCAGCTCCTCGATGCGCTGAAGGCCGCGCCGGCGGCGCATGATGCCGATCCCCGAGAGCGGCTCGAGCGCACGGATCAGCACGCATCCCGGCGTCCCCTCCCGCTCGGCCACCAGGTTCAGGCATTCATACATGCCATAAATGAAGAACACATACGCGTGTCCCGGCTCGCCGAACAGCACTCTGGTGCGCGGCGTCACCCCGCGCGAGGCATGCGCCGCGCCATCCTCGAGGCCCAGATACGCCTCCACTTCCACGATGCGCCCGGCGGTGCGGCCGTGCACCAGCACCATCCCGAGCAGATCGCGCGCCACCTCGACCGTGGGACGCGCATAGAATTCCCGCGGCAGGATCTCGAGATCTGACCACCCTGTCGCCATGCGAGATCGAAGCCGGCGCTTTCCCTCAGCGCACCGGCAGCATCACCGTGTTGGACGCCTGATCCCCCATCATCAATTGCAGCCGCTGCAGGCCGGCGGGAATGCCCGGCGGCAGCACCACGGCCACCGCATAGGCGCCCGGCACGCCCGGCGCCGCCACCGACAGCACGGATGGCACTGCCCGCCCGCCGATGTTCGCCGCCACCGGCGCCGTGACGAACAACGGTTCGTCCGGCACCACGCGTCCGGTGGCCAGTGGAGGCGTCGTCTGCCCCAGCCCCGTGGCGATGATGACCAGGATGTCGCCGGCCCGCGCCGGATTGTCCGGAGTAATGAACGTAATGTCCTGCGCGCGGATCACCTGGCCCAGATCCGCGTCATAGCGGAGCTTCCAGATCGCCGGCGCATTCCGGCGCACGTTGGCCGGAAACGATGAGCTGGCGCCAACGACGTTCTTCACCACCACCGGCTGCGCGCCCTCCGGCAAGTCCAACGGAACCTGCACATCCACCTGGCCGTCGGCCACTTTCAGCACCGGGGCCGGTCTTCCCCCCACGGTGACTTCGACGCCGTTGAGCGACATCGGCACGGTCCGCCCCTCCCACGCGGACAGATCCGTTCCGGCATAGGCAAAGCGCAGCCCGAAGACCGACATTCGCCCGCCGGGGGCCACGTTGCGCTGGCCAGCATCCAGGACCGCGCTGGTTGCGTCTCCCACCACCGGCGGAGCGCTGAATGCCACACCGGTCTGCTCACGCACCACGCCGGCCGGGTTCACTTGCGTGTGGAGGTTCAAGTAATGTCTCTCCGGCCCCGCCACCATCGAGTTCAGCGTCGCCAGTCCCGCCGCCGACGTCACCAGCACGCTGCGGTAAATGTTCCCGAATCCCGTCGCGGTTTCAATCGTGTTGTTGGCGCTGAGGCCCGAGTCGATGATCACCGGCCCGTTCTGCCGCGCCACCTGGTTATGAATATGCAACCCCTGGAACACGGTCGGGCCAGGGAAACGGTAGTTCACGTCAAACGTGACTCGCCCGGCCATAATCTCGCCGTCCGGGTTCCGGATGGTGTTCACGGTGACGTGCGACGGCGCGCTCGCATTGATCAGCACCGGCGGCTCCTCATTGGCCGGCGACATGTTGATCGGAAACGACATCTGGTCCGTTCGCCGCAACTGCCCGCGGATCAGCCCCGCGGGAAATTCCGTCGTGTGGATGTTGGCGTAGAAGCCCTCGGGATTCTCGAACAGCCCGTTCATCACGTCGAGGTTCGCCTGCCGCGAAACGTCGACCTCGACGGGGAACAGCAGCGAGCCGCGCCCACTCGCGGTCGAAAGCTGGTTCGCCAGGCCGGTGTTCACCACCACGGCCGCGTTCACCCCCGCCGGGCCGTTGTGAATGTGATACCCCGTCAACGTCTTCTGGCTCTCGAGCGCGTAATCCGCTTCGAAGATCACCTGCCCCGAATCCATGACGCCGCGCTCGTCATAGGTGCGCATCACCGTGATCGCCGACAAACCGTCCGCGTTCTGGGTGGTGATCGGCGGGACTTCGTTGCGTGTAGCCATCACCGCCAGGTACGTCACCACGTCCGGCTTCTGCAGTTGACCGCGGATCACCCCGCCCGCGTTCACCGTGGTATGCAGATTCGCGTAGTAGCCCGCCGGGTTGTCCATCATGCCGCGCAGTGTCGCCAGGCCATTGGCGTCGCTCGTCTGCACTTGCCCCGAGCGAACGATCGTTCCCCGGCCAGTCGGATCCGCCACATTGCCGGCCGCGCCCCCAATCCCGCTGCTGATCGTCACTGGCGCGTTCACTCCCGCCGGCCCGTTGTGGATATGCAGTCCGGTGATCTCGACCGCCCCCGGGAAGGAGTAGTTCACGATGAAATCCACCGTGCCGGAAACAATCACGCCGCTCGCGTCGCGCACGACGTGAGCACGGATGGTCGCTGTGCCCGACGCGTTGATGTTGATCGCCGGCACTTCATTGGCCGGCAGCATCACCGCGCGGAAAAAAACCGTCTCCGCGCGCTGGCCCAGCAGCGAAAACGCGGAAAGAACCAACAAGCCCAGAATCCTGGTCATGGAAAGACCCCCCTTGGGAAGTTTATACACCAAATGAGTGCGGGAGGCAAATGGGCTGTCCGGAACTCCGGAACGGGCTGTTAATGCCTGGTCTACAACAGCGTCAGCTTCCTCTTCACTGATTTGGGGAGCACGCGACCCAATCTCACGAGCCTGAGAGATGATCTCCCGCCGCAAAGTTTCGCTCGCCGCGCCGGCGGGGGCTGGATGAGGCTTGTAAACGTTCAGGCTGACATCTAGCACGGGCTGACCGGAACACTCACTCGAACTGCTTCCGGAACTTCTCGAACTGCTGCTCGAGGTGCGCCATCCGCTCCCGCAAAGCTGCCACCTCCGCCTCCAGCCGGCTCAGCCGGTCCTGGGGAGGCGCGGGCTGCGGCGCCGGCGTCGCCTCCACGTTCACCGGCCCTCCGAGCAGATGCGTGTAGCGCGATTCTTTGAGACCCGGTTGCCGCGCCAGCTTCACGACGAGAACTTGCGGCTCCCGCGTCATCAGACGATCGAGCGTGGCCTCCACTTCCACCGTGTCCGCGAAGTCATGAATGCGGTTCGTCCGCTCCTTCAGTTCGCCCGGCGTCTGCGGCCCGCGCAGCATCATCACAGCGAGCAGCGCGGTCTCGGAGACGCGCAGCCCCGTCTGCTCGCTGAGCCGCTCGCGATATTTCGGTACGCGGTGCTCGGCGCCTGTAATTCGCGTCGCCAGCCCCTTGGCCTGCAAGCTCTCGAGCGCCTGCCCGACCGTCTCTTCCTCGTAAGAAACCACCGGCTCGCGGCTCGTCTTCTGGTTGCAGGCGTTGAGGAGCGAGTTCAGCGTCAGCGGATAGAGATCGGGTGTCAGAAACTGCTTCTCGATCAGGCACCCCAGTACGCGCAACTCTTCCGCGCCGAGCTCCGGCACAACAAAGTCCGGCGACGGCTGTTGCTCCGCCGGACCTCCAAAAAAGACCGAGCGCATGCGCCCCTATTCCGGCAGCCTCTCTTCTTTGGGCTCGGGCAGCCAGAAGCTCGACAGCAACCCAACGCCGTAGACCAGCAGAGCGACCATGGCCGCCGCGTTCGCCGTCTTGCCGGCCGGCGTCGCTCCCGGAACGATGTTCGACAGTTGCGCCGTCACCATCGCCATCGACGTCCCAATCATGCGGCCGCCGATGTTGGCCGCAAAGCTCTCACCAGTACCGCGCAGGTGCATCGGATACACGCGCGGCAGATAGTTGCCCCAGAAGCTGAACTGGGCTACCGTCATCAGGCCGGCCAGGAAGATGCCGATCTTGAGCAGCTCGAGATTGTCCTTGGCTGGAAAGAGGAACACCAGCGGCACAATCGCCAGCCCCGGCGCCTGGAATAAGCGCACCAGCTTGCGCCGGCTGGCGATGCGCACCGCCAGATACGCCAGGATCAGGCGGCCCACCAGCCCGCCGGTTTCCTGAAAGCTCTGCACCGCGTTCACCGTCTGCTGCTGCGCCGGACGCGGCAGCCTGGACACCTCCGCAATCCCCGGCACGATGCGCGGCAGATGCTGGATGGCCCCGAACGCCGCTCCGTAGCTGCAAGCGAACATCAGCGTGGTGACGATCGTCGTCCTGCGGTACTGCGGCTGGAACAATTCGAGGATGTTGGGCCGCTTCAACGTGCCGGCCGCTTTCTTGCGCGCCCATTCCGGGGATTCCGGCAGGAACGGACGGATGATCATCAGCGGGATGGCGGGAATCAGGCCGGAGATGAGCGTGTAGCGCCAGTGTGAATGCGCGCCGTAGATAGCCGGCAGCGAGCCGGCGAAATGCACCGCCAGCGCATTGGCGCCGGCGACCATCAGACCGCCGACCGACGAGAATGCCTGTGTATAGCCGAGCACCGTCTCACGCTGCCTCGCGTTCGGGAACAATTCCGCCAGCCACGCCACCGCCGCCACAAACTCGACGCACACGCCGACAAACGTGGTGCAGCGTAAGAACAGCAGCATCGGCAGCGACGTCGCATAGCCCGCCCCGAGCGCCGAGAAGCCGTACAGCAGAATGCTCCACACCAGAATCTTCTGCCGCCCGTAGCGGTCCGTCAGGTAACCGCCAATCAGGCCGAAAACGCCGCCGGCCATGGCGGGAATGTAGAACAGCAGGCCGACCCAGTCGTTGTAGGCAGGCGTGCCTTGCTTGAGTTGTCCCAGCTCGTTCAGCGCCGGTCCGAGGATCAGCGGCAGCACGAGAATCGCATAGATGTCGAACGCAAACCCCATGGCGGCCACGAACAGGATGAGCCAGGTGGTCGTGTTCAGTCGCAAAACGGGCGCTTCGGTTTGAGCCATACAGTCTGCTCAGTTTATCCAAACTGGGCTCGAGATTGCTTTCTCGCCGTCGGCTTGCACCAGGTCGATGTAGTAATAGCGGTTCCGGTAGTCGCCGGAAGAATCCACATAGGTGAAGCTCACGCCGGCCGAGCGCGGCTCAACGGCGTGAATCACGCGGCCGTTCTTGACGATGCGCACTTTCTCGATCGGCGCTGTCCCTTCGGCGGCAACCGCCAGCTTCGGCTGCCCCTGTGTGCGGATCTCCGAGCCCATCGGATAGCCGTCGACCTCGAAGCGGAGCAAAATGCGCGATCCGGTGGTGGCATACGTGCGGCGGTGATACAACGCCTGGAAAATGCCCTCGCGGGTGAGGCTACCCGCGTAGGCCGCCACCAGCGAAGTGCCTCGCTCGATGGGGCTCACCTTCGAGAACTGCTCCGCGTCTCCCTGCGCATTGGCGATGTTCGCACGCCGCACCCCGTAGCCCGCGTTGCCGGCGTGATTGTCCGTCGAGGCCATGATTCCCAGCCGGTAGCCCTTCTCGAGGAATTGCGACGCCCAGTCCTCCGAGCGCCGATGATCGGAAAAAATCTCGATCTGGCGCTGCAACTGCGGATTATGGAAATCGGGGTTGCCGCGCCGCCCGCCGTAGTGCGGGATGACGAGCAGGTTCTCGTTGCGGAAACGCTCGCCGAGCATCCGGAAGAGATCCTCAACGTGGTTGGCGCCTTTGTTCGGCCCGTGATACATGCGCAGGTTCTGGTAGTTGAAATACGAGTAACAGCGGATGAGCGGCATCTCGGGGTCGGTGGTGTAGACGTTGTGGTCGCCGCCCACTTCGGTCATTCCGCTCCACTCATAGGCAAGGAACGTCACAAAGCTGCCCGGTTGGTGGAAGCGGTTGGTGACTTCGGTGATCTCGCGCCACATGGCATCGGTGGTGATGAAGGAATGGTCGGTGACGGCGGCGAAATCGAGCGCCGCCACCCGCCGGCCGAAGTCGTAGGTTTCGGCGGGAGTGCCGCGCCCGTCCGAGTACATGGTGTGGGTGTGCAGGTCGCCCCAATAGATGCGCTCCAGGGGCGCCCGTGTGTGGACGACGATGGGCACGGCCTTTTCCTTCAGGCGCACGCGGTATGCGCCGGGCTTTGCGATCACGACGTTCTCGAAGCGCTTCACGCCCCGATCCCGCGCGGTGAACGTGTGCTCGAGGATCTTGCCGTCCAATTCGACGGCAACCTTTCCGCGATACGATTCCGACGGATTGCCGAAGCGGTCGCCGGCCCAAACCTGGACCCAGCCGGGGGCGCCGGCCACCCAATCGGCGGGCGCGGCCACGTTGAACTCTTCCGCCTCGCCGCCGGTGATCTTGATCTGCGGATTGATGCTCAGCGGCAGGTAGTCGTCCTCGCCTCCCGGATCCACATAGAAGCGCAGCGTGAAGGCCGTCTCGTCCCACTGCTGCATCCGCACCCGCGACAACGTGATCTCGAAGGCGTCGCCAGCGTGCAGCTCACCTTGGGCCAGCTTGAACTCCTGGATGTTCTGCCAGGGGTGATAGCGGGCAAAGAGCGGATTGCGTCCCACGCCCGCGTACGATTTCCATTCGAAGCGCGCACCGTTGGTTGCGCGGAAGGAAAGAAAGTTCTCGAGGTTGGGGTCTTGTGCCTGCAAGCGGTTGCCGCCCCACTCGGTGTACATGCCGTGCCCGGTGGCGAGGCGGATTCCGCCGCCGCTTTTCATGCCGGCCTTTCCGGCGGTGAACCTGAGCTTGAAATCAGCCGCCGAATCCACCGCCACTTCGGGTGGCCCCTCCCAACTGACACGGCCGAGGTCGAGCTGTTCCCCCTTTGCGATCGCTTCCTGTTCGGTCTTGTAGACAGCGTGGCTCTGGTAGCCGGCCAGGGCGGCCAGCGCGCAGAGAACCACGCCTGTGAGTGCGCGCCTCATCGGGTATCTCCAGGATACGGCTTTCGCTTACAATAAAGGCGGGATGCGACGCGCCGGGCTGTGTCTTCTGCTGGCGGCGGGGGCGGCTTTCGGACAGACGAAAATCGATTACGCCAAACAAGTCGAGCCGCTTCTGCGCGCCAGGTGCTACCCCTGTCACGGCACGGCACAGCAGATGAACGGCCTGCGGCTCGATGACAAGCAGGCAGCGCTGGCCGGCGGCTATTCAGGGGCGGTGATTGTGCCGGGCAGGAGCGCTGAAAGCAAGCTCATTCTGCGGGTGACGGGAGCGAAGGGTCTCATGATCATGCCTCCGGCGGGTAAGCCGCTGGCGGCGGAGGAAGTCGCGGCGCTGAAGGCATGGATCGATCAGGGGGCGGCGTGGACGGATGCGCCGGCTGTGGCGGCGAAGAATCCGAAGTCGTCGCATTGGGCGTTTCAGCCGGTGCGCCAACCGGTGACGCCCGCCCTTGCGCCGAACCCGGTGGATGCGTTCGTGCTGGCGCGTCTGAAGAAAGAAGGAATCGCACCCTCGCCCGAGGCGGACAAGTCCACGCTGCTGCGGCGCATTCATCTCGATCTCACCGGCCTGCCGCCGACACCGCAAGAGACAGCGGAGTTTCTCGCCGCTCAGAGGCCGGACGCCTACGAGCGTGTCGTGGACCGGCTGCTGGCCTCGCCGCACTTCGGCGAGCGTTGGACGAGGCCCTGGCTCGACCGCGCCCGCTATGCCGACAGCGACGGCTACGAGAAAGACTGGGCGCGTCCCTATGCCTGGCGGTACCGGCATTGGGTGATCGAAGCGCTGAATCGCGATTTGCCGTTTGACCAGTTCACCCTCGAGCAGGTGGCTGGGGATTTGCTGCCGGGCGGCGGCGATCAGCGTGTGGCCACCGGTTTTCACCGCATGACGCTCACCAATCGCGAAGGCGGCGTCGACAACAGGCAGTTCAAGTTTGAGAATACGGTGGACCGCGCCACGACGGTCGCCTCGACGTGGCTGGGGCTTACAATGGGCTGCGCCCAGTGCCACGACCACAAGTACGATCCGCTTACGCAGAGGGATTTTTACCAGCTCTTTGCTTTCTTCGATCATCTGGAAGAAGCCGACATCGACGCGCCGCTTGACGGCGAGCTGGGGCCGTGGCTGGCCAGGAAAGATGAGTACCGCGCCAGGCGCGACGCGCTTGGGAAGGAGTACAAAGTCGCCGAGCAGCAGGCCGAGTGGGAGAAAGACATGTTGCGCGCGAGCGCCCATCCGGGAGAGCGCACCGACTGGGACCTGGCGTGGGACTGCCTGCTCAAGCTGACCGAGGGCGGCGACGGCGAGAAAATCATCGGCATCCCGCCGCATCAGCGCACCGGGCGCGAGAAGGATATTCTCACCGATCACTTCATCCGCAATTATCATTTCGCCGTCGGGCCGAAGAAGTATGAGCAAGTGAAGTTCAAGGAGCTCGACGAGAAGCTGCGCAAACTGCACGATGAGTATCCGCAGCTTTCGCAAGCGCTGGCCGTCGCCGAGGCGCCTGGCGCCCACCCGACGCATCTGCGCATCAAGGGCGACTATCGCTCGCCCGGCATGGAAGTGCAGCCTGCGACGCCGGCCGCGCTTCCGCCGCTCGAGCGAAGGCCCGGCGCGCCGCCGACGCGGCTCGATCTGGCGCGCTGGCTTGTCTCGAAAGACAACCCGCTGACAAGCCGCGTCACCGTGAACTGGATCTGGGCGGAATTGTTCGGCCGCGGCCTGGTGAAGTCGGGCGAGGATTTTGGCACGCGGGGCGACCGGCCCTCGCATCCGGAATTGCTCGACTGGCTGGCGGCGCGATTCATGGACGACGGATGGAGCATGAAGCGGCTGATCCGGCTGATGGTGATTTCAGCGACGTACCGGCAGACATCGACGCCTGGTCCCGAGTTGCGGGAACGCGATCCGGAGAACACGCTGCTGGCGCGGCAGAACCGTGTGCGGCTGCCGGCGGAACTGATTCGCGACTCCGCCTTGCGCGCCGGCGGGCTGATCTCGCTCGAAGTGGGCGGCAGAAGCATTCGACCGCATCAGCCGGAAGGCGTCATGGAGCTTGGCTACGGCAATCGCTGGGGCAACGCGTGGCCGTTGAGCCCCGGCGCCGAACGCTACCGTCGCGGGCTCTATGTGCATTTCCAGCGCTCGACCCCGTATCCGATGCTGATGAATTTCGACGCGCCGAAAGCGAATGTGGCGCTGTGCAGGCGCGACCGCTCGAACAGCCCGCTGCAAGCGCTGAATCTGCTCAATGATCCGGTGTTCGTCGAGGCGGCCCAGGCGCTGGCCCATCAGGTGACGGCGGAAGCGTCCGATTGGAATGCGCGGCTGGATCAGGCGTTTCTGCGCACGCTGATGCGCAGGCCGTCGGCCGGCGAGCGCGAGCGCTTCGAGCGCTTTTTCGCGAAGCAAAAAGACGCCGAGCCATGGACGGCGGTGGCCAGCGTGCTGATGAACCTCGATGAGTTCATCACCAGGGAATAAGCGATGCGGCCCCAAGAATTATTTGCCATCCATTCCCGGCGGACCTTTCTGCGGGATTGCGCGGGGGGCATCGGGACGATCGCGCTGGCGCACCTGATGGCGCTCGAAGGGCGGGCGGCCAAAGGGCCGCATTTCAAACCGCGCGCGAAAAACGTCATCTTCCTCTTCATGGAAGGCGCGCCGAGCCAGATGGATCTGTTCGATCCGAAGCCGGAGCTCCGCAGGTGGCACGGCAAGCCGCTGCCGGCTTCGCTCACCAAGGATCTGAAGCTGGCGTTCATCAAGCCGACGGCCACGGTGCTGGGCGGGATGTACGAATTCCGCAAGCATGGCGAGTGCGGCATGGAGCTGAGCGAGTTGCTGCCCGGCCTCGGCGCGGTCGCCGATGACGTCTGCCTGGTGCGCTCGATGTTCAGTGAAGCGTTCAATCATCATCCTGGGCAATTGTTCCTGTTCACGGGCTCGATGGTCGGTGGGCGGCCGACGATGGGCGCGTGGCTCAACTATGGCCTTGGCAGCGAGAGCCAGAATCTGCCGGGCTTTGTCGTACTGGCGTCAGGCGTGGGCACCAGCGCGGGCTCGGATAACTGGTCGAGCGGCTTTCTTCCATCGACCTACGCCGGCACGGTGTTCCGCAGCAAGGGCGATCCGATTCTTTATTTATCGAATCCGAAGGGCGTCAGCCGCGACCAGCAGCGGCAGCGGCTGGATCTGTTGCGGGAGCTGAACGAGGAGCATCTGGAGAAGACAGGCGACGCGGAGATCGCGTCGCGGATTCATTCCTACGAGCTGGCGTACCGGATGCAGATGTCGGCGCCGGAGCTGCTGGATTTTTCCGGCGAATCGCGCCAGACGCTCGATCTGTACGGCATCGAGAGGAAGGAATCGAAGGCGTTTGGAACAAACTGCCTGCTGGCGCGGCGGCTGGTCGAGCGCGGCGTGCGCTTTGTGATGCTGATGCACGCAAGCTGGGATCACCACAGCGGCATTGTGAAGGGGTTGAAGAGCAAGTGCGCGGAGACGGATCAGCCGGCGGCGGCGCTGATCAAGGATCTGAAGCAGCGCGGGCTGCTCGATGAGACGCTGGTGGTGTGGGGCGGCGAGTTCGGGCGCACACCGATGTCCGAGATCCGCCGGCCGGATGATCCTGAGTCCATCGGGCGCGATCATCATCCGAACGGCTACAGCATGTGGCTGGCCGGCGGCGGCGTCAAGGGCGGGCAGGTGATCGGGCGGACGGATGAGCTGGCGCTGAACGTGGTCGAGGACAAAGTGCACGTGCACGACTTGCAGGCGACGATCCTCAATTGCCTGGGGATGAATCACACCAGGCTGACCTATCGCCACCTGGGGCGCGATTTCCGGCTTACGGATCTGGGGGGCGAGGTAGTGAGGAAGATGCTGGCGTAACGGGACCGCTTGCTGACGCGCGCGGCTCAGCCGGTTTCGCTAATGCCACCACAACCTGGGCGCCGGCTTCTCGGAGGGCCATAACTGCTCGAGCGTATTGCCGTCGAACAGCTCGCCGTTCTTCATCACATAACGGATGGTGTTGGTATTGCGGATATCGGCCAGCGGGTCCTTGCTGAGCACAACCAGATCGGCGAGCTTACCCGGCTCGAGGGAGCCGAGGTCTTGCGCGAAGCCGACGGCCTCGGCGCCATGCAGGGTGGCGGCCCGAAGCACCTCGTGATTGGAAAGGCCGCCTGAGGACAGCGCCCACATCTCCCAGTGGCACTGGATGCCTTGAAGCTGGCCATGACCGCCGATGCAAACGCGCCCGCCGGCGCGACTGATCTTGGCGGCTTCGGCAGCGAGCTTCGGGAAAACGTGCTCTTCCTTCCGAAACCACGGCCGGCGGGTCGCTTTTTGATACAGCACACCGGGGGCGACAAAGCGCTTGAGCTTGGCGTCGGCATAAACGTCCGACGTCTCGTAAAAGTAATTCTCCGCCCACGGGCCTCCGTAGGCCACCAGCAGCGTCGGCGTGTAGAAGATTCCGGATTTGGCGAACACCTCGATGACGTCCTTATACAGCGGCACGATGGGGAGCGAATGCTCGTTGCCCTCGAATCCGTCGATGGCGTGGGTGAAATCGAGCCTCAGATCAAGCGCGCCTTCGGTGGTGGGCATCATCCTGTTGTCCAGGCAGGCCTGAACCATCCACTGGCGCTGGCGGCGGTTGCCGACCGTGTAGGATTTGAGCGTGTGCGTGCGGTAATAGCGGTGGTAGCGGGCGACGGTGCTCCTGGCTTCGTCGAGCGACTGGAAGTCATTGGCCGAGAACACGCCGGGGCCAGTGGAGTAAGCGCGAGGCCCGAGGATCTGGCCGGCATCGATCAGGTCCTGATAGGCGAAGGCGTCGTTGGAGCCGGTTTGCGGATCACGGCCGGTGGTGACGCCGTAGGCGAGGTTGGCCAGATACGGCCAGGCGTCGAGATCGAGGATGCCGCGCTTGATTTCAAACCAGTGCGCGTGGATGTCGATGATGCCGGGCATGACAACGGCCCCGCGGAGGTCGCGGATTCCGGCGCCTTGCGGGATGGAAACCGCGCCGCGCTTTCCGATGGCGGAAATGCGATTGTCCGTGATGACGATGTCGGCGTCCGGGATGACTTCGTCGCCGCGCATGGTGATCGCCTTCGCGCCGCGCAGCACCACGGCGCCGGATGGTTTCGGACGCGGGACGTTCACCGCAACTTCCGTCTCGGTGTACGCCGGCGGCGGCTTGGGCGGGTCGGGTTTCTCGGATTCCGGCGCTTCGAAAGAAACGGCCGACAGCGGCTGCTGAAAAAAGGTCGAGCCGACGGCCCAGGTGATGAGGCTTCCGCTGTTGGCCCATGCCATGTAGTCGGCGCCGATATCGGTGAGTTTCTTCACCGGCACGGAGGGCGTGCTGAGGTTGACCGTGGGAGGCTCACCGCCGGGTTGCGGCACGGTGACCGCGTAGAGCTGGTTGGTCCAGAGCGCGATGGCGTAGCGGCCGTCGGGGTGCATGAGGACGTTGGAGGCGGGCGCCGGCTGCGGGCCCTGGCTGCGGCCGACCACCTTGAGATGGGTGCGCCGGTCGGTGCCGTCGTAGCGAAGCGAGATGAGGCCGTCGTTGGAATAGACGAAGATGCGCTGCGGATCGCGGGTGAAATGCGGGCGGCCGAGGCCGCGTGCGGGCGCCACCAGGTTCGCCTGGCCGCCTTCGGCGGGAATCCAGATGACATCGAGCGAAGCGGAGAAACCAAAGCCGCCGGCCTCGAGCCGCGCCCGCCGCGTGCCGCGGAGAGCGACAATGCGCTCCCCGTCGGGCGACCAGACCGGATCCGAGTAATAAGTGGAAACGCGCGTCAGCGGCATCGGAGCGCCGCTGCCGTCGGCGCGCACTTTCCAGATATGGCCTCCGTCGCGCGACCAGGTGACGTACGTGATCCACTGGCCATCCGGCGACCAGGCGGGCTGGTATTCGCGGTCGGGCGCCGAAGTCAGCCGGCGTGGGACGCCGTTCGGCAGATCCATCGTGTACAGTCGCGTCAGAACGGAGAAGGCCAGGCGCTTGCCGTCGGGTGAGAGCGCCGGCTGCTGGATGAGGCGGGCGCGGAAGGAAGCAGAATCCTCGACGCGGTCCGCGAAGTAGAGCCTGGGTCCCAGATCGAGCGAGACTTTGGCGGTAAACGGGATGACGTGATCTTCGAGATTCGAGAGCGCGATGCGGTGGATCCTGCCACCGTAGAAGAGGACGACGGACGAGCCGTCGGGGGTGAAGGCGTAGCCGGGGTAGACATCGAGCATGGCGCGAGACTCCTGGTCGTCGCGCTGAACCGGCGTCTTGATGGTGCGGTCCTCGCCCGTGGTGAGGTCGCGCAGCCGCAGCTCTGTTTCTGTTTCCTTCCGCGTGAGGTAGGCGAGGTATTTTCCGTCGGGGGAAAGCTGCGGGCGGAAGGCGCTTTGCGGCTCGCTGGTGATGGTGTCCTCATCGCCGGTGACGCGGTCGCGCCGCACGATCTGCCACGAAGGGAAGTTCATGTTGTAGGTGAACTCGCCGGTGCGCCGCGCGTAGTAGAAGAAGCGGCCGTCTTTGGAGGCAGCCGCGCCCAGATCGCGGCGGGAAGTTTGCTGCGAAGGCGGCGGTCCCGCCTGCGGGCCGGTTTGAGTGCGGCTGCGCGTCACCTGCACCCCGGATCCTCCGCGCACGTGATACATCCACAATTCGTGCGAGCCGCCACCCGGGCTCTTGCGCGAGACGACAATGTATTCGCCATCCGGCGTCCAGGCGGGCGACAGATACGAGGACTGCTGATCTTTGCTGAGCTGTTTGGGATTGGAGCCGTCCGCGCCTGCTACATAGAGGTTGTCCGCGCCGTCGCGATCGGAGATGAAGGCGATCCACTTGCCGTCCGGCGAGAAGCGCGGCTGCGAGTCGTGGCCCATGCCGGTGAGAACCGGTTTGGCTTCGCCGCCTTCGACGGGCAGAGTGTAGATATCGCCGGCCAGATCAAATACCACCGTGCGGCCGTCGGGCGAGACATCCAGCGACATCCAGGTGCCTTCGTCGGTGGTGAACTCGATCTTCCGCTCCGCTTTGAGCGGAAGGCCTTTCTTGGATGCTTTGGACTTGGCCTCCGGCTTGGGTTCGGATGGGTCCTGAGGGAAGGCCAGCCAGGCAAAGAACGCGAGAGTGGCGACGAGGGAAAGCTTTCGAAGCATAACAACTAAAGGATACAGAAGAATGGGCAGCCATTCCGTGTATTACACCATACGACGATTGTCGAGCCTGGTGTAGCCGGCATCGTATTCAACGGAGAGGGGCGGAGTGGCCCGCGGCTTGCAGACAAGACGGATGCGGCTTGTCCGACATGGTCACCAAAACCAGCCTCTCCGCCATTCGCGCTCTGATCTTATTGGGACAACAGGAGCCTGGCACCGTGCTGTCCCCCAGACGCATGGCCGAAATGCTGGGCGAGTCGCCATCCTACATGGCGAAAATCACACGGTCGCTCGTGAAAGCTGGGTTACTTCGCGCAGAGAAGGGGGTCAAGGGCGGAGTCCAGTTGGGACGCCAGCCAAGGCAGATTACTTTGCTGGCGATGGTGGAAGCGTGCCAGGGGACGCTCACCGATACCCATTGCTGGACCGACTGCGTTCCGGAGCAGGCCTGTGCTTACCATCAGGCGGCATTGGAACTGCACCGAGCCATCGTGGAGGTGCTGTCGCGCTGGACGCTGGAGCATCTTTTGAAACAGCCGCGTCCCGCGCACGAGATGTCGGGAAGTTTTCCCTGTGTTCTTCTGGGACACACAACTGCAATCCGGCCGCTCGGAGAAGGATGAGATGACGCCGCTGCAAGTTGAAGTCCCAGGCAATGGCTATCACGCAAGCTTGATCTCGTGCCAGGCGGCGTGTCCGGTGCATACGGATGCCCGAGGCTATGTGCGGGCGATCGCGGCCGGGCGTTTCGAGGAAGCGTATCTGATCGCGCGCGGTCCGAATCCGTTTGCGTCCATTTGCGGCCGCGTCTGCGGGGCGCCCTGCGAAGTGGCCTGCCGGCGCGGCAAGGTGCCTCGGGTGGATGACGACGGCCACTTTGTCGCCAACGACCGGCCGATCGCGATTCGCGCCTTGAAGCGATTCGTTTGTGAGCAGGCCGGGCCGGAGTCGAGGCCCGGCGAACAGGTGCTCGAGGCGCTCCGCTCGTATGTGCCGGAGGTGGCGGCGCATGCCGAAGAGATGGCGGCTCTGCTGCGGGCGAGCGTCGATGGCCGGATTCAGAGAGCTTCGGGGGAGCGCATCGCCATCATCGGGGCCGGGCCGGCGGGCCTGTCCGCGGCGCATGATCTGGCGCTGCTGGGATTCAGGCCTATCGTTTTCGAGAGCGAGCCGGTGCCGGCGGGAATGCTCGCCATTGGTGTGCCTGTCTACCGGCTGCCGCGCGAAGTGATCGCCCGCGAAGTGGCGGTGATTGAAGCTCTGGGGGTCGAGATCCGCTGCCGCGTCACGGTGGGCAAGGAGATCTCGTTCGCGGATCTGCGGCGTGAGTATGCCGCTGTCATCATTGCCGTCGGCGCCAAGTCGTCGCGCGCCTTAGGCCTGCCGGGCGAGCGCGGCCCGCGGGCATATGGCGGCGTCGATCTGCTGCGGGCGGTGGCGCTCGGGGAAAGCGTGGACACCGGCCGCGACGTGGTGGTGATTGGCGGTGGAAATGTAGCGTACGACGTGGCCCGCACGGTGCTGCGACAGATCGCCTACGATACGGCGCGCACGGCGGCGCGGCTGCCGGGCACCTCGCGCGTGCGCCTTGTCTCTTTGGAGAGCCTCGAAGAAATGCCCGCCGATACCCTCGAGATTCTCGAAGGAGACGAGGAGGGCATCGAGCGCTTGAACGGCTGGGGACCGACCGCCATCGAGCGCGATGAGCAGGGCCGGGTCACCGGTGTGCGGTTCCGCCGCTGCCTGCGCGTTTACGACGAGGCGAAGCGTTTCTCGCCCGTCTACGACGACAACGACGTGCATAGCGTTTCGTGCGACACGGTGCTGCTGGCCGTGGGGCAATCGCCGGCCGTCGGTTTTCTCGACGACGGCGGTCTGGATGTCGAGCAGGCGCGGCCCGGCTGGCCAAAGACCGATCCGGCGACGCTGGCCACGACCGCGCCCGGCGTTTTCGTCGCCGGCGATCTGGCGCACGGCACGCGCCTGCTGATCGACGCTGTCGCCTCCGGCAAGGCGGCGGCGCGTTCGGTCTATCAATACGTGACGGGCCGGCGGCTGGAATCCGATGTGGTCACCGCGCACCTGGCGCTCGAGATGTACCGGCGCGAGCGTGGCTACGAGAAGATCCGGCGCCAGGCGATCCCCGCCTGCGAGCCGAAGGAGCGCTTCGAGCATCCCGAGGTGCAGGTGGAGCTCGGCTACACGCGCGAACTGGCGATGAAAGAAGCTTCCCGGTGCCTCGATTGCGGCGTCACCCCGGTGTTTGACGGCACGCGTTGCGTGTTGTGCGGCGGCTGCGTGGATGTGTGCCCCACGCTGTGTCTGAAGCTGGTTCCGCTGAGCGAGCTGCTGCCGGATGCTGATCTGGCTGCGGCCATGGAAGCGATGCTGGGGCCGGACGCCGATCTCGATGAGAACACGGCGATCGTGAAAGATGAAGAGCGCTGCATCCGCTGCGCGCTGTGCGCCATGCGCTGCCCGGTGGATGCCATCACGATGGAGCGGGTTCAGTTTACTACCTCGTGGAGGTGTCAATGAGCGTTACACCTGGAGCTTCCAGATCGCGATTGGATCCGGAGCCGGTGCCGAGGCGGGATGTGCTGGGGCTGGCGTCGCTGTGGTCGGCGGCTTCGGCTCTGCTGTTTGCAACCGTCGGCGCGTTGCGGCTGCCGAAAGCGGCGGTGTTGCCTTCACCGTCAAAGAAATTCAGCCTGACGCTGCCTCAATCCCTGGCGGCAGGGGAAGCTTATGTGCCGGCGGGACGCACGGTGGCGGTCTTTCGTGACGCCAGCGGCGTCCACGCGATCTCGATGGTCTGCACGCATCTGGGATGCATCATCAAGCCCACGCCGGAAGGCTTCGAATGCCCCTGCCACGGTTCGCGTTTTGCTCTGGACGGCTCGGTGACCAAAGGCCCTGCGCCGCGGGCGCTGAGCTGGCTGAAGGTGGCGGGCAAAGACGGCGTCTACATGATCGACGAAGGAACCAGCGTCCGGCCGGGAACACAGGTG
>JACQDF010000230.1 GCA_016201205.1 Acidobacteriota bacterium | reverse complement strand
TGAGAGAAAAGAAAGTCGTTGCGTGAGGAGAGACCGGGCATGCGATTGAAAGGCAAGGTGGCGCTTGTCACGGGCGGCGGGACCAGCATCGGCCGGGCCATTGCGCTCATGTTCGCGCGCGAGGGGGCCAGCGTGGTGGTAAACGGCCGGCGGCCGGAGCCGATCAAGAGCGTGGCGAAAGAGATCGCGGCTGCGGGCGGGCACGCGCTCGCGGTCTCCGCCGATGTGATCAAAGTCCCGGATCTCCAACGCCTGATCCGGACCACCATGGACACCTTCGGGCGGCTCGAACTGCTGGTGAACAACGCCGGGGTTATCACCGCTCGCACGTCTGCGACCGACTGCACCGAGGAAGACTGGCACGCGATGATCGAGGGGAACCTGACGAGCGCCTTTCTCTGCTCGAAGTACGCGCTCCCGGAGCTGATCAAGTCGAAGGGGAACATCGTCAACATCGCCTCGATCGCGGGGCTCATGGGGATGACGAATCGCGCGGCCTACGGCGCGGCCAAAGGCGGGATGGTCATCCTGACCAAAGGAATGGCGCTCGACTACGCGCCTCACGGGGTACGGGTCAACGCGATCTGTCCGGCCTTCGTCGAGACCGATATCAACCGGCAGTATCTGGCAGAGCTCAAGCGCGCCGGGAAGTACGAGACAATCGTCAAACGCCATCCCCTGGGCCGGCTGGGCCGGCCGGACGACGTAGCCTATGCTGCCGTCTATCTGGCCAGCGACGAGGCGGACTGGGTCACCGGAGTGATGTTATCGGTGGACGGCGGCATGGGCGCGGGGCTGGCGGGATGATCTTCGTCATCAAAGCGGCGGAGCGCTACCACCACCAGACCGACTGGCTCTCCACCTACTGGNNNATCCGGGCGGGCGAGGTACAGGTCATGTCAGCCGGGACCGGCATTGTCCACGCCGAGCGGAACCCATCGCCAACCGACCCGCTCCACCTCCTCCAGATCTGGATTCTCCCGCGAGCCAAAGGGTTCCGCCAGCGCTGGGAGCAGGAGATGCTGCGCCGCGAGGCAGAGCAGTTGCAGCGCCAGATGGAGCAGCTCACGCGCGGCGACTCCTCGCAGCAGCAGTCCAGCGCGCAGCAGGCCGGTTCACAAGGCCAGCAAGGGCAAACCAGCCAGCAGCAGGGCAAGCAGGGACAATCCGGCCAACAGTCGTCGCGTCAGCAGGCGGGCCAGCAAGGACGCGTCGGGCAGGTCGCCGATCCGCGGCTCCAGCAGGCGCTCGAACGGCTGTCCAAGGCCACCGAGGACATGCGCCAGGCCGAGGATCAGCAGAAGAACAACCCCGATCAGACCGGAGCCGGCCAGCGTCGCGCGGCGGATCGCTTGCAGGAAGCTCGCGACCTGTTGAACGGCATGCAGCACCAAAATGCGACCGATCAAATGGACGACATGGTGAAGCAGGCCACGCAGCTCTCGCAGCACCAGCAGGATTTCCAGACCCGCATGCGGCAAATGTATTCGAATGCCGACGGGACGCCGCGCTACGGCACTCAGCCCGGGCAATCGCGGCAGGACAACGATCGCATGGCCACCGAGAAGGAGAAGATGGCCGATCAGCTCAAGTCGTTGCAGCGGCAGATGGCCGACACGGCGCGCAGCATGGCCGGCGCGCAGAATCCGGTTTCCAACAAATTGCGCGATGCGCTTTCCGAAGCCCAGCAGAACGAGCTCGAGCTGCGCATGCGCAAGGGCGCCGAGTGGATCCGGCAAGGCCAGGGCGTTTACACCTGGGTGCGAGAGAACACCGTGAGCATGGGGCTCGATAGCCTGCGGCAGCAGCTCCAGCAGGCGCAAGCCGCGATGCAGAACGGTCAGCCCGGCAAGAACGGGCCGGGTGATAAGGGCGATCTTGAGCGAGCCTTGGCGCAGGTGGAAGCCGCGCGCAATCGCATGCAGCAGATGGCGCAAGGGCAACGCGGGCAGCAGCGGCCGGGGCAGGGCCAACGCGGCCAGCAGAATGGGAATCAGGCCGGTCAGCAGTCGGGGCAGCAGCAGGGTCAGCCGGGGCAGAACGGACAGCCTGGGCAGAACGGACAGCAGGGTCAACAGCCCGGCCAGCAGCAGGGACAGTCGGCGCAGCAAGGCGGTCAACAAGGTCAGCAAGGCGGACAACAAGGTCAGCAAGGCGGTCAACAGGGTGGTCAGCAAGGCGGTCAACCCGGAGCCTCGAACGGCGGAAGTCAGTGGGGACCTGTGGGTGGCGGCGGGCCCGTGAACCCGCACAACGGGTGGATCGACAACGGTCGGGTACCCATGGAGCAGGGCTATCGCGAAACTTTCCGGGACTTGAACCAGCTTCGCGAATTCATGCGCAGCCAGCCCGATTTCGGAGCCAGCTATCAGCAGCTCCTGCGCGCGCTGAATCCGGCATACACCAACGACGCGGAGCTATCGCAGCGCCTCAGCCACGAGGTGTTGCCCGGCCTGGAACGCCTGGAAATCGAGCTGCGCCGCAAACTGGACGAAAAAAACTCGGATCAGGTTCGCAGCGCCGGCGCCGAGACGATTCCGCCGGGCTATTCCGACAAAGTGGCGGATTACTTCCGCAAGCTCAGCAAAGCCAAGTAACGTCGGCTGCCGACTGGTACGCCGCCAGCATTCAACCAAAATCCGCGACCTGGTGTAAAATAGAGTATCGATATGCTCGATACGCTGCGGAATTGTCTGCAATGCATCATCAGGGTTGCGACTCAGGGCCTTGTCTTGTATTTTGCAAGCTTCCTTTATACCCCCTCGGCGACTGCGGCTGGAATGAGCTGCACTGAATACGAGGGCAATCCCGTGACTATGAGAAGTTCCGGAATCACGGAACTGGTAGGCGATGTAGTCATCCAATGTACGGGCGGCACTCCAACGCCTGCCGGCCAGCCGATCCCCGTGTTCACCATCACGGTCAGCCTGAACGCTCCGGTAACCAGCAGGCTCCTGAATTCTTCGGGGCTATCGGAAGCCACGCTCCTCATCGACGAGCCTTACCCTTCCGCGCCGATTCCGACCCCTATCATTATTCCACCTGACGCGCCTCCACAAATCTTCTGCGTACCGGCCAACGCGCCCTGCGCCGAGACCGGAACCGGCGGCTCTCCAAGCCCCTATGCCAGCCAGCCGAACGTGTTCCTTGGAAAGCAGACGGGCAACAATACGATCACATTTGCCAGCATTCCCATAGACCCGCCTGGTTCGCGCTGGACGCGCGCCATCCGGATCACCAACCTGCGGGTGAATGTATCCCAGTTGCCGCTAGCCTTGCCGATCGGCTATCCGACGCCCGTGAATATGTCTCTGACCGTTGTGGGGACGGCGCCAATCACGGTGCCCCCGACTCAATTGTGGGTAGCGTTCACTCAGTTTCCCCTGGGCAATGCCGTTGTCCCGGTCAGTTTGTCCGCCTGTGGCTCCCATAACGCCTCCCTGATCGGCGGCTCAGGCACACCCGCATTCGATTTCAAGGTCTCGCTCTACGAGGGTTTCGCCTCCGTATTCCGCCGGAGGAACGCCGGCCTGACGACTAACGGCGTCACCGCGCCGTCTTTATATCCGCAGAATGTTCCGGGCTTCTTCTACAACAACGAGAGCGGCTTCTATGTGCCCTCTCTCTTCACGGGCTTCCAGAATGTTGGACTAGCGGATTTCGGAACGCGCATACGGATTTCGTTCAGCAACGTGGGGAGTGGCGTCCATCTCTTTGTCCCGCTGACGATACCGTTGCTCCTGGGCAGTGGAACTCCATCTACCGTGATAAACGAGCCCATGCCAGTTACGGGCATTGCCGTTAACCAACTCCGATTGGTAGTCGGCAATCCGGACGGCACGTCAACTCCGGGATTTACCAGTGCGGCTGCCTCGTCCTCGGTCTCCGGCGTTCCGGTCGCAGAAGTTTCTTACTCCGGCGGCAGAGCATATGCACTCTACGAAGTTGAGAATGCCACGCCCTATCAAATCGAGTTCGCCACGATTCCCGTGGCGATGGCTTTCACAGGCCCAGAGCCGCTTGTCACGCCGGGTGCCGGTATCGTCAATGTTTCGCTGGCGCCGGCCGGAGGCCAATTGGCCTCGATCCAGACCGCCGATATCCTGGCGCCGGTCCCACGTTTTGCCGACGATTCTTTCGCTAGATTCGCCTATTCCATCGACCCGTGCACGCCCGCCCCGTTGACGGTCACCACCAATCCGCCAGGGCTCTCCATCCTGGTGGATGGCGTCCAGTATGCATCGCCGCAACCGTTTTATTTCTTTCCGAACACGCTACATACGGTCGATGTGCTCTCACCGCAGCCAACCAATGTGTTGACGCGGTATGCCTTCCGTGGATGGAGTGATAATGGCGCCCGAAACCACGATATCCTTGTTGGATCCTCTCCGTCGGTCCTGACCGCGACTTTCGCTCCTCAATACGCGCTCGTTCTATCCGTGCTGCTGGCGTTTGGGGGCGTGCCGGGAAGCTTGGCTGCCAACCCGCCCACATCGGACGGATACTATGACTCGGGAACGAAAGTTCAAGTCACAGCGACACCCAACCCGGACGGCATATTCAGCTTTTACTCGGTTGATTATCGCTCTGTCGGAACTAACCCCACAACAGTGACCATGGATTCTCCCCACATAGTTGCTGCGGAGTTCATCCCATACTCCTTTGCGCCGCGAGCTTTGAACTTCACGATAGGCAACAACCTTACACCCTCGCCGCCGCAGATCGTGAGTGTCTATTCAGAGCGAACCCTTTGGACCGTTACCTCCAGCCAGTCCAATATCAAGGTCTCACCGTCCAGCGGCTATTCGGCGAGCTCTCCGAGCCGCTCATTCTCGTTTCAAGTCAGCGTGACCAACGGTGCCAGCGGTATTCTGAAATTGTTCGCCAACAACAATCCGGCCGGGGTTGCGCAGATTCCGGTTAACATCTCCACCTCCGCGGCCTCTTATCCTTACGGCAGCTTCGACACGCCGGTCGATTCTACAGGTGCTTACGCGGGAGCAATTGCAGTGACAGGGTGGGCGCTGGACGACGGCCAGGTAACCGGGGTCGAGATCTGGCGCGAACCCGTGTTGTCCGAGGCCGCGGCCTCAAACGGTCTCGTCTTCATCGGCAATGCCGTGTTCGTGCCTGGCGCACGTCCTGACATCGTCACGGCATACCCCAACGCCTCCAATAACAATCGCGCCGGCTGGGGCTATCTGATGCTCACCACTTCTCTTCCTAACAACACCGACTACTACGAAAGCAAGGCTGCCGGAAACGGATACTACAAGCTGCACGCCATCGCCCGCAACGCCGCAGGCACTAGTGTCCGGCTAGAAGTCGAGCAGATTCAGTTGGTTAGAAAATGGGGCGGATTTTTCTTGGGAGCCTTGATCGTCGAAGGCCTGTAGAATGGGCGTTTTCTCGAAAAGGGTGACGCTGAGAACCTGTAGGATTTGGTAGAGCGACGCATCCAGGGCCAACCTCTTCTTCACGATGGCGACCAGCACGTACACGGCGATGGCGGTCCAGATTTGAGTCTTCACGGCATTCTCGCTATTCCCATAAAAGGCTTTGATGCGCAGGTGCTGTTTGATCCATTTGAAGAACAACTCCACCTTCCAACGCGACTTGTAGAGTCGCGCGATGGTGAGAGCCGGAAGATCAAAGTTGTTGGTCAGGAAGATGAGCCAGCGGCGCTGCTCCAGGTCGTAAAAGCGGACCCGGCGAAGCGGGTCCGGATAGTTTTTGATCGAGGCCGCCGAGGTGAGCATGACGGTGTGATCGGAGCGCAAGCCGGTGGTTTTGTCGACGGCCCGCGAGGATCGTCTTCGCAACAGGACGCCGGCTTTGGTGCGTGTGACAAAGAACGCACCGCAACGATGCAAGGCGTGGAGACGCTCGAAGTCCAGATAGCCCCGATCCATCACGTAGAACGAACCGGCTTCTGGCAGGATCTCGTCAAGGATATTCACGTCATGCCGTTTTCCATCGGAAACTTCAATAAAAGTGGGGATAGAGCCACGCAAGTCCAGCAGCGTATGCATCTTCACCGCGCCTTTGGTGGACTGGAACCGCGCCCACGGAAACACGGATAAGCACAGGTCGATGGTGGTCGAGTCGAGTGCATAGACGGTGCCGCTGAGATCGAAGCCGAGCGATTCTTCCGCGTACATCGGCCGGGCGGTTGCGATCAGGACTTGGGCGAAGTCGGCGTAAATGCGCCAGTCGACGGACTCGTTGGCGTCGGCTAGGGTGGAGCGCGAGATGCGACCGCGGAAGCCCATGTGATAGAGCTTCCCTTGCACGGAACGCAGGCAGGCTTCGACATCGCGCAAGCTTTCGCGATAGGTCAGTTGCGCGAAGCCGAGACAAAGAAACTGATCCCAGCAGGAAAAGCTGCGCTTTCCAAAATCGCCGCCGTAACGCGTGACGCATTTCTGAAACTCGTAGGCGGGGAAATGCTCCATCACCTGGGCGAAGACCGTTCGGCCAACATGCATGCCCCATTGTCAGGGGTCGCAAACGGTTCACCCACCAACGCATCAGCCCCCCGAATCGGGCTCAAAAAGTTCAAATCGAAAAATTTGAAAATGGCACTTAACTGTTGACCCTGCCTACGCTTACAGTCGATGCGATAGCGCTCAGCCGGACACTAGTGGGCT
>JACQDF010000063.1 GCA_016201205.1 Acidobacteriota bacterium | reverse complement strand
CTACCAACTGAGCAACAAAGATCGCATCTCGGTGCGCGGCTCCACCTGGCGGGCGGACAACCAGGGCTACGGCGCTCCCGCCGGTGGCCGGGCCACCTGGGACGAAATCGCCTCGAGCTACCTGTTCAAGGACCCTAGCCTAGGTTAAACGGAGTCAGCGGTAGGCGTCTTTGCGGTTCTTGACGGTGTGGATGCGAAGCGAGTCGGGGTGTTCTTCGGTGAAGCGGATGCGGTAGTCGCCGACGCGGAGGCGCTTCTCGCCGGAGTCGCCATGCAAGGCCTTGACGCGGCCCGCGCCGGATTCGGCCAGCCGGTGAATGGCGGTGAGGATGTTCATGGCGATGTGCTGGGGGATGGCGCGGATGATGATCCGCCTCAAGCCGCAGGGTCCCTCTCTTCATCCGTGCGGTGGTTGCGGATCTGCTCCATGGTGAAGCCGAGGTCGGCGACGACCTGCTCGAAGGGGATGCCTTCGTTGTGCTTGAACCACTCCTTGGAGCGGGCAACGGCCGCCTCTTCTTCCTGGCTGATCTCTTCGTCTTCCACCGGCGCGGTGGCCAGGGCGCGGCCCACCGGATCGAGCAGCAGGAACTCCAGGAAACGCACGGCGGCGGTCATCTGATCGGCGGGAACGCGGTCAAGCAGAGCGTGGGCGTGTTGTTTGTCAGCCGTCATCGGGTAGCCTCCGTTGTTTGATTCAAAGCGCGCTTGGCGGGCGCAACACTGCTCGGCGGCAAGGTGGCGAGCGCCAGTTTGGAGGGCGTCGGCATGACGGAAGCCAGTGCCGCATGGGCTGAGAAGAGTAGCGGCTCCATATACGCTATGGTACCGTCTTCTGTATTCGAGTGCATACCGTCCTCGGGCACTTGACAGGTTCTTGGAACTGCTCGGGCGGTGTCCGTTTCTTGAGGACAAGACGCCCCATCGGCGACACCCTGCCGTTGAGGCGCCGGCCGCTAAGATAGATCCATGCGCCTCGCCCTCTGCTGCCTGCTGATCTGCTCCGCCGCCAGTTCCGCCGAGGTGGTCGACATCGGCTCGCGCCGCGAGTTGTTCGTCGACCGCCTGTTGATCGAGCGCCTGGTGAATGCGCGTCTCGAGTTGCAGAAGCCGGTTGACAAAGGCGAGGTGTTGCGTCTCGACAAGCCGTGGGAAGGCGCATTCTGCGGATATTTCACGGTGCTGAAAGACGGCGGCCGCTACCGGCTCTATTATCGTGGCCTGCCGGGCGCCGGCCGGGACGGCAATCCGGAGGAAGTCACCTGCTACGCCGAATCGGCGGATGGGATTCGCTGGCAGAAGCCGAGCCTCCGCATGCACAACGTGTACGGCGCCCTGGACAACAACGTTATTCTGGGGGCGGCTCCTCCTTTTTCGCATAACTTAACTCCGTTTCTCGACACGCGGCCGGAGGCGCAGCCTGCCCAGCGATACAAGGCATTGGCGGGAATCGGCAAGTCCGGGTTGGTCGCGTTTGTCAGCGCGGATGGCGTTCGCTGGAACAAGCTGCGCCAGCATCCGGTGCTGCCGCCTGGCGGGTCGCGTTTTGACTCGCAGAATCTGGCGTTCTGGTCGGAGAGCGAACAGCGGTATGTGTGCTACTACCGCACCTTCAAGCGCATTGGCGACGCCAGCTACCGTTGGGTGTCGCGGGCAACGAGCCCGGATTTTCTCGACTGGAGCGCGGGTGAAGAGATGTCCTTTGGCGAAGCGCCCGCCGAGCATCTCTACACGAACCAGACCAGCGCTTACTTTCGCGCGCCGCACCTCTACATCAGCATCGCGGCGCGGTTCTTTCCAGGGCGGCAGGCGCTCAGTGAGCAGGAGGCGCGGGCGATTCAGGTGAATCCGGACTACTTCCGGGACGTCTCCGACGCAGTTCTGTTCAGCAGCCGGGGCGGCCTTCGCTACGACCGCACGTTCCTTGAGTCCTTCCTGCGGCCGGGTGTCGGATTAGAGAACTGGGTCTCGCGGACGAACTATCCGGCGCTGAATATTGTGCAGACCGGGCCGGCGGAGATGTCGTTCTACGTCAACCGCAACTACGGCCAACCGACCGCGCACCTGGCGCGGTACACGTTGCGGCCGGACGGGTTCGTCTCCGTGCATGCGGGCTATGACGGCGGCGAACTGCTGACCAAGCCGCTCGGTTTTCAAGGCAACCGGCTCGAGATCAACTACTCGACTTCCGCCGCCGGCAGCATCCGCGTCGAGATCCAGGATGCGGCGGGCAAGCCAGTCCCCGGGTTCTCGCTGGCGGAATCGCCCGAGATCATCGGCGATCAGATCGAGCGCATCGTGCGCTGGACGGGCGGCAGCGATGTGTCGCCGCTGGGAGCAAAGCCGGTGAGGCTGCGATTCGCACTGAAGGACGCGGATTTGTACTCGTTCCGGTTCCACACGAAATAGGGGACAGGGTAGCCTGTCCAGTAGCCTGTCCCCGGTTTCGGTTTCCCTGATCAAACTGGACGTCGCGACAGACGAACCGCGATTTCGGCAAGCCTCCGGCGGGCGTGAAACAGCTTTCCCTTGACGGTGCTCTCGTTTAGGCCTGCCATTTCCGCCAATTGAACGATTGAGAAATCTTCGACCTCTTTCCACAACAGGAGCACGCGGTCCTCTGTCGGGATCCGCGCCAGCAGCTTGTTTACAAGATCCCTCTGGGCGAAAGCGCGGTCAGCGGTCGGGCGTCCGTCCGACCTCTTGCGCAGATGGGCGAAACACTCGTTGACCGCGATGCGATAGATCCAGGTAAACAGCGAACTCCGGCCGTCAAAGGTCTGAATGGAGAAATAGACCTTGGCGAAGACCTCCTGGGCGATTTCCTCCGCATCCTGCGGGCTGTGCAGAATCCCGTAGATGACCTGAAAAATCCTGGATTGGTGCCGCTCCACGAGTTCGCGAAAGGCCGGCTGGTCGCCGGCCTGGATTCGTCGTGCCAGGTCGACGTCTTCGGTTCGGGGCGCATTGACTGGCACCTCGCGGCGCGCGCTTCGGCTTGCGCAAAAGGAACTCATAGCTGCACGCCTACGGCCGATTCGGTCTTTGGCCGCCTTCTCCAGGCAATCCAGGAGTCCATCGAAAACCACCCTGCGCCAAAGATCAGCACGATCAAGGACGCCACCAGAAAGGTGAAGGGCGCTGCCGCGGTGAACTTATCCGGATCGCTGATGAAGGACAGCAGCGCTTCCCGGTCCGCTGTGATGTATGCGACCAGCATGTTGATGGAAAGCAGGAAGCCGATCGGTCTTGCCCCCAGACCAAGGATCAGCAGGAGTCCTCCCACCAGTTCCAGGCCGGCGACAAGGTGAGCATTCAGCCCCGGAAGCGGTATTCCCAGAGTGGTGAAGAACGCGGTCACCTTGCCAATATTATTGACCTTGCCCCAGCCGGTCTCGATGAACTGCCAGCCCCAGTACAGGCGAACAAGCAATAGAAACGGCGATTGAAGACTGCTCGCTCCAGTGTTGAGCCAGCGGAAGCAGTTCTCGATCGGTGCTTTCATGACGAAGCCTTTCCTTTCCTTCCTCCGGGTGGGGCCGAGAGCCATCCGAATCGGGCCCACGTTGAAAACCACGTCTTGAGCAGTTCCGGAACGTCCTCGGCCGTCTCGGAACCAGCATCAAACGCCGCCCGTATCGAAGCCGCTATGGACTGCCCGGACCGCAGAGCCTGGAGGAGGCGAAACTCTTCCAGCTTGAGGCGCCTGTAATAGACGGCCGAATCCAGCCGGTGAACCGCAAGGAAGATACGCTCTGGCTTTGACAGCCGCACTCTCCGGACCGCGTGCTGCTTCTTCCTGGTCGCAACGTGGCTCGTGGCTGCGGAACCCTCGTGGGCGGATTTGACCGTGACGCGCAACTCGTCCACGGGGTAGTTCAATTCCAACAAGCTGATGTAGGGCTGCAATCCGGCGCGCAGCGAGGGACTCAACTCCACCAGGTCTTCAGGACCCAGGATCTTTTCCTGCGGCCCGTCGAATGCCACGATGTGCGCCCACTCCAGGCGAACCATGTCGAGCGCGAGCGCGGAATTGCGCCCCGCGTCCGGATGCTCACGCAGCCACGTTTCCAATCGCGATCCCAGGTCGCGCAATGTGAACGAGCACGACGGGCAGTCGTCGAGATACGCCTTGGCCAGCCTTTCGAACGCCCGGCTTCCCAGCACGGCTTCAAGACCAGGAAAGTCTTCGATAAGTGAAACCATCGGCTTCGCCGCATTCCTCGTCATGCTGCCTCTCGCCGTCACGTCCACCGCTGGCTGGATCCGGCGTCTCGGCGGGCGGCGCTGGCAGCTTCTTCATCGCCTCGTGTATGCGAGCGTGGTGGCCGGGGTGGTTCACTACTACTGGCTGGTCAAGTCCGACGTCCGCCTCCCGCTCCTCTATGCCTCCGTCGCCGCCATCCTCCTGCTCTACCGCGCTGCCGCCTGGACGAAGAAAACCCTGCCGAGACAGCCCGACCAGGCGCGCCCGGCGCTTCTCAAAGAGACGGGACCCAACAGTCAGCGGTACATCGAAACTTTAAGTGCCAGATGAGCGAGTTTTCTGTCCCGCTTTACGTGGCCGGTGAAGCATGACGCTGGAGGAGCAAACCCGGCCGCCAGGTGCAGCGACCGCCGTCGAAGCACCCCGGCGTGGCTATCGGCCGGCCCGGACCTCGTTCAGCAGATTGGGGTGCCGGTCGAGCACCATGAGGAGTTTCACCAGTGCGAGCGGCGGCCTGGTCTTGCCGTTCTCGTAACGCGAAAACGCATTGGCGCCGCCGCCAAAGATCGCGGCTGCCTGCCGCTGGTCGAGCGCGAGCTTTTTGCGGACACGCGCGATGAAGCCGGGATCGACAATGGAGGCGTTCACCTGCTTGTTGAACTCCAGCATCGCCGCGCTGACCCGTTTCGATTCCGCCGCGGCGAGGACGCTTTCCCCGCAGGCCGGGCAGAACCCGCCGCGCACGGCCGGAATCGTCGTCGTTCCGCCTTTGTAGGTGTACGAGATATCGCGCGTGTCTCGCACAAGCTTCCTCTCACCGCAGGATGGGCATTTCATGGCATTGCTCCTTTCTTCATAGCTCCTTGAAGGACACGATCAGCACGTCGTCCAGGACCGTGAGCTTCAGATACACCTCGCCGGCCGGCGTCTTCGGCCGGTAGACGTCCTGCCAGACGCGGTGATCGGCGTGTGTCGTCATACTCTTGTAGAAGTCCCTTGGCGTGAGCGCCGCGACGACGCCAATGATCTCCTCGAAACCGAACCCCAAAGCCGCGCCGCCGGCGAGCGCCGAAACGGTGGTGCGGACCTTGCCCGCCGCAAGCATAGTCTTGACGACCGCCAGCTTACAGTGCGGCGTTCGTTTCTCCATGGGACTACGTTAACCTAGTTGGTTGAATTTGGCAAGTTGGTGAATGAGGGCTGGCCCGGCGCTGGGACCCTTTTGGCAATCCACGCCGCCGGTAGACGGATGGCGCGCTGAGGACCGCGGGATTATCGTGGCCTGCCGGGCGCCGGGCGGGACGGCCGCCCGCGGTTTTCGGGGACAGGGGTAGCCTGTCCAGTAGCCTGTCCCCGGTTTTTGATACAGTCTCCTTATGCGTTTTCGCCGGGTTCTATGCTGTCTGGTGCTGCCGCTGGCTGCACAACAGGACGCTTCCAAAGATGTAAAGAAAAACCCCGCGATGGGAAATCCACAGGCGATTGCCGCGGGCAAAACGCTGTACATGGCTTCGTGCGTGGCCTGCCATGGCCCCAACGGCCAGGGTGGCCGCGGGCCCAACCTGCGCCAGCGTATCGCGTGGCACCCGCTCGAGGACGAGGCGCTGTTCAAGACGATTCAGAAGGGCGTTCCGGGAACGGACATGCCGCCGGCGAACTTGCCGGAAGAGCGGTTGTGGCAGATGGCGGCGTTTGTGCGCTCGCTGACTGCGCCTGCCATCGAATCGCCCGCGGCCGGGGACGCAGCCGCCGGCGAAGCGTTGTTCCGGGGCAAGGCCGGGTGCAGCCACTGCCATCGTATTCAAGGCGTCGGTGGCATGCTGGGGCCGGACCTGACCAACATCGCCGCGATCCGGCCGATGGCCGATCTGCGCGAGTCGATTCTCGATCCCGATGCCGACGGATTCCCGCGGCACAAGGGTGTGACAGTGACGCTGAAAAGCGGGCGTGTGGTCAAGGGAGTGGCGAGAAACCGCACCAATTACTCGATCCAGGTTCAGGACGCGCAGGGCGACCTGCACCTGCTGCGCATGGCTGACGTCAAAGAGCTGACGCTGTCCGGGCATTCGCCGATGCCGCGCGACTACAAGGACAAACTCAGCCCCGAGGAATTGGATAACCTGCTGGCCTACTTGAGCCGGCAGAGCATTCGCCCCTACGAAGCGCCGGAGAAAAAGTGATGAAGACCAGCAACAGGATTCTTTGGATGGCCGCGCTTTGCCTGCCGGCCGTCGCCCAGGTGCGCTACGAGGATATTCTCAGAGGGCCGGGCGACAACTGGCTGACCTATGCGGGAGATTATCGCGGCACGCGGCACAGCGCGCTGAAGCAGATCACGCCCGCCAATGCAGGACAACTGACGCCGAAGTGGGCGTATCATGTTCCGAAAGCCAGCGGCCTGCGCACCAATCCCATCGTTTACAACGGTGTGATGTACATCACCGGGAGCAATGAGATGCGCGCGCTGGATGCCCGCACCGGCCGGCTCATCTGGGAATACAAAGACACACGCTCGAAGAAGGAAGCGGTCAACCGCGGCGCTGCCATTCTGGGCGACAAAGTGTTTTTTGTCACCGGCGATGTGCACCTGATCGCATTAGACCGCAGGAATGGCGCTGTTCTCTGGCAGAAGCAGTACGGCCGGGTTGAGGACGGCCTCTACGCCTCTTCGGCTCCGCTGGCGGTGAAGGACAAGGTGATTGCCGGCGTCGCCGGCGGCGACACCGGCATGCGCGGCTATGTGGTGGCGTTCAACGCCGAGACGGGCCAGGAAATGTGGCGCTTCTACACCGTGCCCAAGAAGGGAGAGCCGGGCTCGGAGAGCTGGGGAAACTACGTCGAGTATGGTGGCGCGGCCACGTGGCTCAGCGGCACTTTCGATCCGGAATCCAACACCGTGTTCTGGACCACCGGAAATCCCTGGCCGGATTTTCATGGCGCCGACCGCAAAGGAGACAACCTCTATTCCTGCGGCTTCGTGGCGCTGGATGTCGATACCGGCAAACTCAAGTGGCACTTCCAGGCAACGCCCCACGACACGCATGATTGGGATGGACAGGCCTGGCCGGTGGCGGTGGACATGCCGTTCATGGGCCCCCACCGGAAGCTCATCCTGTACGCGAATCGCAATGGCTTCTTCTATGTGCTGGACCGCGAGAAGGGGCAGTTCCTGCGCGCGTCGAAGCTGGTGGACAAGCTGGATTGGGCGAGCGGGGTGGACGACAAAGGGCGGCCGATTGTCGTGCCCGGCAAAGACCCGACACCCAGCGGCAACCGCGTCTGTCCCGGGGTGCGTGGAGCGACCAACTGGATGTCGCCGTCGTTCAATCCGGCAACGGGCCTGTTTTACGTGATCACACTCGAGCAGTGCGACATCTACACCAGTTCGGCCAAAGAGCCGGAGCCGAAGAAGAATTTTTCCGGCGGAGGCGCAGGCCCGAAGCCCAACGAAGTCGGCCAGTTCTTCCTGCGTGCATTCGATCCGGCGACTGGCAGACGGGTGTGGGAATATCCGATGACGGGACCCGGCGAATCCTGGGCGGGCACCGTGTCCACAGCGGGGGGCGTCGTGTTCTTCGGAGATGACGATGGCCACCTGGTCGCCGTCGACGCTCGAGACGGAAAGCACCTTTGGCATTTCCAGATGGGGGAGGGACTGACTGCATCGCCCATCACGTACGCGGTGGATGGCAAGCAGTATGTGGCGATCGCTTCGGCGACGGCCATCTTTTCGTTCGGCTTGTTCGAGCCGGTGCGGCCGGTTCCCGTGCCCCCGGTGAAGACGGTCCAGTAACGGATTCCGCTAGAATAACGAGACCATGAAGGCCTCTTTTCTTGGCGAGCTGATTGCGGAATTCCTCGGCACCCTGGTTCTCATCCTGTTTGGCGTCGGTGTGGTTGCCATGGTTGTCCTGTTTGGCGCCGGCGTCCCTGGCGAAGTGGTGAAAGGCGGCTACACCAATATCACGATCGGGTGGGGGCTCGCTGTCACCATGGGAATCTACGTCGCCGGCAGGATCAGCGGCGCTCACCTGAACCCGGCAGTCACCCTCTCGCTGGCTGTCTTTCGCGGATTTCCCTGGGCGAAAGTGGCGCCCTATTCAGCAGCGCAGATCGCCGGTGCGTTTGTGGCGTCAGCGATTGTTTTTCTCAACTACCGCCCGGCGTTTCAGAAGTTCGACCCGCTGCTCGAGAAGACCGCCGGTGTGTTCACCACCTTTCCGGCTTTTCCGGAGCTGCCCTTTTACGGCTTTCTCGATCAGGTGGTCGGAACAGCCCTGTTGCTGCTGCTGATCTTCGCCATCACCGATGAGCACAATCAGCCGATCGGCCCGCTGGGCCCGATGCTGGTGGGTCTGGTTGTCGTGGCCATCGGGATCAGCTTCGGCGGGATGCACGGCTACGCGATCAACCCGGCGCGCGATTTCGGTCCACGCCTGTTTACGGCCGCCGCCGGCTTTCGGAACAACGGGCTGACGGACGCGAGCGGGGTTTTCTGGGTGCCCATCGTCGCGCCCCTGGTGGGAGGGCTGCTCGGCGCGGCCCTCTACGAGTTCGCCATCCGGCCCCATCTGCCTGAAAGAGAAGAGTAAACGCGTTATACTGGTAAGTTGCTGCTCCGCTTGCCGGCGCCTGGGAGTATCGTGTGTTCTTTAATGTTCGAGACCTGGAAGTCCGCAAAATCCACTTCGAGGTGGAATACCCGGCCGGTGAGATCGACTTTCTGGACCCCAGCCTGAAGCAGGAGGGGATGCTGACCGCCCAGGGCGTTGCGGAATTGCTGAGCCATACGCTCGGGGAAATCCGAATCCGTGGCCACGCTCAGGCCGTGATGGTGACCGAATGCGACCGCTGCCTGGAGCCGGCGCGGTGCACGATCGACTCCGGTTTCGATCTCTTCTACCGGCCGCTCGAAACCGGGCCCCGGCAGGAAGAAGTTGCGATCGACGAGGGCGAGAGCGAGATCGGCTTTTATGAAGGAGAAGGAGTGGCGCTCAAGGATGTGCTGCGGGAGTTTGTGCTTCTCGACTTGCCGATGCAGAAGGTTTGCCAGCAAGATTGCAAGGGTATCTGCCCGGTATGCGGGCAGAACAGGAATGTGGCCGCCTGCCACTGCGGAACCGGAACAGCGGATGACCGGTGGGCGGCTCTGAAGAACTTGTAGAATTCTAAGGGAACTGATCATGCCGAATCCAAAACGCAGACACTCCACCCGGAGGACGAGCAATCGCCGCGCGCACGACCATTTGCGCCCGGCCGCCCTGGCCGACTGCCCCAAGTGCGGTGAGCCGAAACTGGCGCACCGTGTGTGCCCCTATTGCGGTTCTTACAAGGGGCGCGAGATCGTCGAAGTCGCAGAGCAATAGAGACCAGCGAGCCGCGAATTCCCAGAATCCTTTATGGTGACCATCGCGATCGATGCCATGGGAAGCGATCACGGCCCCAAGGCGGAAGTCGAAGGGGCGATTCGCGCGGTCAAAACGCTGCCTGTCGAGGTGATTCTGGTGGGCAGAGAAGAGGTGCTGCGCAAAGAGCTGGCCGAATACGAAGACTGGCGCCACTTGCCGGTGCGTATCCACCACGCCAGCGAAGTGATCACCATGGAAGACAGCGCTGCCAAGGCGGTGCGCGCCAAGAAGGACAGCTCGATTCGGGTCGCCTCGCGGCTGGTGCGGGATGGCCAGGCGCAGGGATTCGTTTCCGCCGGCAACACCGGCGCTGTCATGGCGACTGCGAAGATGGTGCAGGGGATGGTGCCGGGAGTGGAGCGTCCGGCGCTGGCCAGCGTCTTTCCGACACTGAAGGGCACGCCGGCGGTGATGGTGGACGTGGGCGCCAATGTCGATTCGACGCCGCGCATGCTGGCGCAGTTCGCTGTCATGGGCGAGATCTATTCTCGTGTCATCTTCCGCACGCCGCGCCCCCGCGTCGGCCTTCTCTCGATCGGCGAAGAGGAGCACAAGGGGAACGAGCTGACGCGGAGCGCCACCCCGCTGCTCAAGAGCCTGCCCATCCACTTCATCGGCAACGTCGAAGGCCGCGATGTGTATACGGGCCATGTGGACGTCCTGGTCTGCGACGGATTCATCGGCAATGTCGCGCTGAAGGTCAGCGAGGGGCTGGTGGATGTGATCAAGCACATGCTCCAGGAATCACTCCAAGCCACCATCACGCGCCAGATCGGTTACGTGCTGTCGAGGGAAGCGTACAGCGATTTCAAAAAGCGCGTCGACTATTCCGAATACGGCGGCGCGCCGCTGCTGGGCGTCAAAGGCGTCTGCATCATCTGCCACGGCCGCTCGAACGCCAATGCCATCCGGAACGCCGTGCGGGTGGCGGCGGAATTCGACAGTGGCCGGGTGAATGAGCGCATCGAGGAAGAATTGCGCCAGGCGGCAATGGTTTGACGCGGACGCATCGGCCGAATGGCGCTGGAAATGTCGCTTCGCCTGGCAGTATCTCGCGCTCGAAATCCCCTGGGGGCATGCTGTAACTTCGCGCAAGCAACGACCAGAAATGTCGATCCATCATGCGTGCAAATGCTGGCAGGTCTCGATCGGGGCGTGCCTGCGGGCATTTCCGCGTTTCCGCTCTCCCATCACAACGAGCCGTTCATGCCCGGCGACCACACCTGTAACGGCGGCGCGTACATGTTCCAGGTTCCTGGCTCGCTAGCGCTAGCCAATAGCCAAGCAGATTCGGAGGCACGAATTCCCCGAGCTTGAGAAGGTAAAGGATTCGTACACTCACGATCTCGATAAGCTCCTCAAACATGCTGGGCTCACGAGTGCGGTGCAGGCCCGCAGCAAGCGCCCCGATCAATTTAAGGATTACTGGGAGAAGGTCGTCACCAAGTGGCGGGAGACCAGCCGCTATGAACAGCCGACGAAGGCCATGGCCGAAGAACTGGTCCGAGCCGTGAGCGATACTAAGGAAGGAGTCCTCCCATGGATCAAGCTTCATTGGTAGACAAAGACATCGCCCTCGGGAAGAGACTCGCCGAACTCCTCAAGAAGGCGAGTGGTGTGCGACTTGAGGCCGCGTTCTGGTGGCAGGAGGAAGACGAGTGGCGTTTCATAGTGGCGACTCCCGTTGTGCATAAGCGGGGCCGGTTGGTCGCGTACAAGAAGATTCAGGAGGTAGTTGGCGCCAAGGCGAATGAATTCCAGCCGATTCTAACCCGCCTCGACGTTCTGAGCCCCAGTGAGGGCGTGATGACCGTTCTGGATATCGGCTCACTCGGGCAGATACCGTTGAATCGGCAGATTCTTGATGAAGGTGTCCGAGGGGTATACGTCCATGGGGCCTATTTCTACTACTTTGCACCACACACTTTCGCTCCGGTCTAAGCAACGGTCAGGATTTGGTCGGGCCGCCGGGATTTGAACCCGGGACCTCTTGCACCCCAAGCAACTTTTATCAATCACTTACGGGGCACGTTCAATGATAACACAAGACTTAGGGGCATTCGATTTGGACCCAGTTTGCGAATTCTTTTCGCGTTTGGACCCTGTTTGGACCCTGTTTTTTGGGCGAGCATACGCATCGTCAAGACGGTGGCACCCCTCGTGCCTCGCGCGGTCGTTCCCGCCTTCTGCATGTTCGCTCCGTTTCGTGAATCACGTGACGAAGGCAAGAGTTTTGTCCTATACATGCGGATCGCCCGCCGGGCCGGTGGCGGTCGTGGTGTCATCGGAAGGACTGGCCCGATCAGTCAGCGGGCCAGCGCAACAACGTCAGCGGGCCAGCGCAACAACTGTCCGGCGACGGGTTGGATCGGGCTGCGGGCCCATGCGCTCAGGTTAACGTCAAGCAGCCACATTCGGCGCGTCCAGGATCTCCGACGCGACTCGCATCACCTCAGGGATCGCCTCGTGAGGGAACTGGCCGTACGTTTCCTCGATTTCCTCGACGCTCATCCCTTCGGCCAAGCACGACAAAATGAACGAGACAGAGAACCGGGTTCCCTGAATCGCGAGCTTACCGCCCAGAAGGTCCGGATCGGCCACGATCCAGCGGAAATTCTTGAATGGCTTCAGCGTACGCTCCTCCATTCTTGTTCACCTGCCTCCCACTATTAGACCATGGGCGGGCGCGAGGGAGTGCCGCAAGGCCCTCAATTGACCTCAATTGAGCGGGTGGGAGGTTTTGGGCGGGCCGCCGGGATTTGAACCCAGGACCTGTTGCACTCCAAGCACAAACACCATTACTATCATCCGGAACGCCGTGAGGGTGGCGGCGGAATTCGCCAGTGGCCGGGTGAATGAGCGCATCGAGGAAGAATTGCGCCAGGCGGCAATGGTCTGACGCGGACGCTGCCAGTCAACGTCGAAAGTCACAAAACAGGTAATGATAGATCACGTCGGCGGCCATTCTTATCTCGCGGTCGAAATCCCCTGGGGGCATGCTGTAACTTCGCGCAAGCAGCGACCAGAAATGTCGATCCATCATTCGTGCAAATGCTGGCAGCTCCCGATCGGGGCGTGCCTGCGGGCATTTCCGCAGGTGTTGAAGGACGCGCAGGATGCGAGCTTCCGTCCAGGATGCGATCGCTGTCTGCATTTGGCCTAACTCGGTGTCGGCGAGGGCGGCCTCCTGCCAGGCCCGAACCACGCCACCGTACTCGAGGTCGGCGCGAAAAACGCCGGCAAGGAAGCTTCGCAGGCCGGTCCGCAAGTTGGCGCTGTCCTTCGGGCGCAAGTCGAGACTGCTCAGCCGCTCGAGCAGCTCATTCATGAGCACTACAAGAAGCTGTCGTTTCGAGCGAAAGTACGTGTAGAACGCACCTGAAGCAGTTCGGGCCTTGGATGTGATCTCTTCAATGGAAGTTGCGTCGTATCCCTTCCGGGCAAACAGAACCCGGCCTGCCTCCAGGAGTTTCTTCCGCTTTCTGCGACTCCGGGCCTGTCGTGGCGGAGCGGGCAGTTCGCCTGTTGGAAGCACAGGCATCTCTCGACGCGGCATCACGGCTTGACGCAAACGCTGGCGACCGCTCCGCCGCAGCAGATCAGCATCCACCCGCCAAATGCGCCGGCAGTGCCTGGGTCGAGGTTCGGAAACACGTTGGTGAAATAGGCGCACGAGAACGGGTCCAGAATCAACGTCGGAAGGATCAGCAGAGCCGCCGCCTTGGGCCAGGAGTTCTTCTCCAAGCCCAGCCAACGGCAAATCCGGCGCACCAGCAACGCCATCAACACGAAGCTCACCAAGTACAGGAGTACCGTTTGAGACCTCTCGTTTGATTGCAGAAGGCGGTGTCCCTCCAGTCGAATGCCGATGGTTCCGGCCGACCAGATCAGGAGTCCCAGCAGAAAGGTTCGCAGCCACATCATATGAATATGAATTCATCTTCAGCTATTTGCCCTCCAATGTCAACAGGGGGTCGCCTTGAGCTGGCCTTCCCCAGAGGATCACGTTTGTGTATGATGACCCCAATATGGGGCTCGTAGTCCTGCTCTTCTCACTCCTCTCGTTCACGGCGGCCGCCCAGACCATCACCGGCACGATTGTCGGCACGGTTCGCGACCCCTCCTCGCTGCCCGTGGCTGGCGCGTCTGTCACACTGACGCAGCCTGGAACCGGGGCTGTCCGCGAAACCAAGACAAACGATGCCGGCGATTTTCGCTTCACCAACGTCCCGCCGGCGGACTACACGCTGGCGGTGAAAGCCGGCGGATTCAAGCAGGCCGAGCGGACCGGCTTCAGCTTGTCGGCCTCCGAGACACTGCCAATCGGCGAGATCCGGTTGGAAGTCGGCAGCATCACCGAAACCGTCAGCGTGGTGGCGCAGGGAGCGGTGGTGCAGACGGCCAGCAGTGAACGTTCCGGCGTGATTACGTCCACCCAGGTCGAGAACATCCAGATCCGCGGGCGCAATGTGATGAGCCTGCTCACGCTGCTTCCCGGCGTCGTCAGCCCAAATGAGCCCGAGCAGATCGCCCGCAACTGGGCAGGCAACGTCAACGGAAACCGTGTTGACGCCAACAGCCTTTCGGTCGACGGGATGGGACTGAACCAGATCGGCGCAGCACGCAACCTGCTGCTGAGCGTGAGCCAGGATGCGGTATCCGAGGTCAAGATTCTTCTTTCCAATTACCAGGCCGAGTACGGCCGCTACTCGGGCGCCAACGTCCAGGTGATCACCAAGTCAGGCACACGCGATTTTCACGGCCTCGGCTCGTATTTCAAACGCCACGAGCAGTTCAACGCCAACAGCTTCTTCAACAACCGCCTGGGCATTCCGAAGCAGAAATACCGCTACAACACCTGGAACTACAATATCGGCGGGCCCATCTACATTCCCGGGAAGCTCAACCGCAACCGCGACAAGCTGTTCTTCTTCTGGTCGCAGGAGTTCTGGCCGACCCGGAGCACCGTCTCGGGAAGGCAGGTCACGCTGCCGACCGAACTGGAGCGGAAGGGCGACTTCTCGCAGTCGGTGGATCAGAACGGCGCGCGCATCCCGGTAGTCGATCCGGTCACCCGCCAACCGCTCCCCAATAACGTGATTCCCGCCAGCCGGCTGGACGCGAATGGCGTTGCGCTGCTCAGCGTGTTTCCGCTTCCCAATTTCTTCGACACGTCCATTTCGGCGCGGCGCTACAACACGGTATTCAGTTCGGGGACCAGCAGCCCGCAGAAGATCGGGACGCTGAAGATCGACTTCAACCTCCATCCGAAGCACCAGGTGTTCACCAGCTACCTGTTCCACAGCGATACCAGCACCGGGTGGCAGGTCCCCGCTCACGGAGGCACCAACTGGAACCAGACCTTCATGACCTACGCGACCGACCCCAGGCAGGTGGTGGTGCGCTACCAGGCCATCCTTCAGCCGACGCTGATCAACGAGCTGTCGGCCGGCGTGAATGGCCGCGGGGAGTGGCACGGTATCAGCGACGACCAACTGGCAAAGCAGACGCGTGCGGCCGCGGGCTTTCATGTGCCGCAGCTCCGGCCGGGCATCAATCCGCTGGGCGTGCTGCCGAACGCCACCTTCGGTGGAATCCCGGGCGCGGTGGCCATCTCCTTTGACAACCGGTTTCCGCTGATCGGCTCGCGCATGCTGGTGATGCTCACCGATGCGATTACCAAGACCGCGGGCGCGCACATCATCAAGGGCGGCGTTTCGCTGGAACGCGAATTCACGACGGCCTGGGGGGCTACGGGCTTCAACGGTATTTTCGACTTCTCGCGAAACGTCAATAACCCGCTCGATTCGGGACATCCGTTTGCCAACGCCGAACTGGGTGTGTTCTCGACCTACCAGGAGGCACGCAGCCGGCCGGTGTTCACGAACTGGAACACCGTCAACGAATGGTTTGTCCAGGACGCCTGGAAAGTGAGCCGGCGGCTGACGCTCGATATCGGAGCGCGGTTCTACTGGATCGGTGCGCGCGTGCAGCGTGGCAACATGATATCGGGATTCGATCCCACCCGCTTTGACGCTTCGAAGATGATCTCGCTGATCACGCCGGCGACTGTGGGCGGGCGGAGGGTGGGCGTCAATCCGCGGACGGGCGAGGCATTTCCCGCCGCCGCGATCGGCGCGATCGCCCCCGGCTCGGGACTCGAGGCCAACGGGATGGTGGTGCCGGCTTTGGTCGCCGGCTATCCGGCCGGAATGTACGACTCTCCCGCCCCGCGGCTGGCGCCGCGTTTCGGCTTTGCCTGGGATCTCGACGGCACGGGCAAGACGGCGATCCGCGGGGGTTTTGGCGTCTTCTACAATCGCAACGACACCTCCTCCGGACCGTCGATTCAGCCGCCGTTGCAAGACACGCCGACGATTTTCTACGGCACGTTCCAGACGCTCGGCTCCTCGGCGGGCCTGGTCTTCCCGCAGGCGGTGACGGGCCTGGACCCGCATCCGAAGCCGACCCAGTCGATGAATGTATCGCTTTCGGTGCAGCACGACATCGGGGCCGGCATTGTCCTGGATGCCGGGTACGTCTCCACCCTGGGACGCAACCAGATGTGGCGGCGCAACATCAACCCGGTTCCGTTCGGCGCCAACTTCGATCCGCGCAACGCCGACCCGACCAACACCAGGGTGCCCCTTCCGAACTCTTTCCTGCGTCCGATGCCCGGCTATGCAGACGTGAACATGATCGAGTGGGCTGGATCGTCCAACTATCATTCACTGCAAGTGACGATGAACCGGCGGTTCCGGAAAGGGCTCGATTTCGGCGCCTCGTACACGTGGTCGAAGACGCTCGATTATATCGACGACGATGAGGGAGCGATCGCGGTTCTGGTTCCGTTGCGCGTCTGGAACTATGGGCTCGCCGCCTTCGACCGCACGCACGTATTCAAGGCGAATTTCCTGTACAGCCTGCCGCCGACGCCGTGGAGCAACGCGCTCTCGCGCTGGGCATTGCGGGACTGGCAGATTTCGGGCATCGCGGCGATGTCGAGCGGCGCCCCGGCCACCGCGGGGTTTTCCTTCGTCAATGCAGTGGATACGACCGGTACATCGTCGCAAGGCGCGCGTATTTCGCTGACCGGCGATCCGACGCTGCCGCGCAGTGAGCGCACGTTCGAACGGAATTTCCGCACCGAAGTGTTCCGCCCACCGGACGCCGGCACCATCGGCAACTCGGCCCGTACGACGTTGCGGCTGCCGGGATTCCAGAACTGGGATCTTTCCGCCGTCAAGTCGTTTCCGGTCCACGAAAGGGTCCGGGTGCAGTTTCGCGCCGAGTTCTACAACGCGTTCAATCACACGCAGTTTTCCAACTTCGACGCTGCGGCGCGATTCGACGCCCGCGGCGCGCAGGTGAACAACCGGTTCGGCGAGATGACCGCTGCCCGCTCGCCTCGCATCGTGCAAATGGCGCTTCGGCTGAGTTTTTGAGAGTACCGGCTCACGCGGCATTACAATGAGAGGGAAGGGAAGTCCCTCGATTCTATGCGCTCTTCCACTGTCCTGGCTCTGCTCGTGCTCGGCATCCCCGTGCTGGCGCAGAAGAAGGATCCGGTGAAGTGGAAGCTGGAGCTGCTCGAAGGGCAGGCCAAGCCCGGCGGCACGGCAATCGGTAAGCTCACCGCTACGATCGAAGAGCCCTGGCACCTCTACTCGCCGACCACGCCCAAAGGCGGCCCGATCGTGACCGTGATTGCGCTCAGCGCTGACAACGGGATCGAAAAAAGCGAAGTCTGGCGGCCCAAACCGGTGCGCAAGTTCGATCCGAACTTCAGTCTGGACACCGAGACTTATGAGAAAGAAGCGGTATTTTATCTCAAGATTTTGTTGAAGACGGCGGCGGCCCGGCAAACGCTCGAATTGACCAGCAACATGCGCTATCAGGTTTGCACGGACAGGGAGTGCCTTCCGCCGGTACGAAGAACCGCCAGCGCCACGCTCGAGATCACGGCATCGGCTCCCGCAACGCCGTTCACCCCGCCCGATGGATACAAGGAAGTAAACGCAGCACTCGCAGCCGCGACGCCAGCCGCACCCAAGACACAGCCTGCCCCACGGAACGCTCCAGACTTGATCCGCTTCGCGCTGGTGGCTTTCAGCCTCGGCCTGGCGGCGATCTTTACTCCGTGCGTCTTCCCGATGATCCCGTTCACCGTCACGTATTTTCTGAACCGGCAATCGGGCTCGCGCGCCGACAGCATTCTGCAAGCCGGGATTTTTTCAGGCGGCATCGTTCTACTGTTCACCTCGCTGGGCCTTCTGACGACAGCGGCGCTGGGGCCTTTCGGCGTGGTGCAGCTTGGCTCGAACCCATGGGTGAATGCGTTCATCGCGGTGGTTTTCGTTGCGTTCTCATTGAGCCTGCTGGGCGCGTTCGAGGTCACGCTCCCTTCGGGTCTGCTGACGAAGATGGATCAGGCTTCGCAGAAGCGAGGCGGCTTTGCGGGTTCGCTGCTGATGGGGCTGACGTTCTCGCTCACTTCGTTTGCCTGCGTGGGACCGTTTGTCGGCAGCCTGCTGGCGGCCTCCGTGCAAGGCGACAAACTCGAGCCGGCCATCGGAATGCTTGCCTTCTCCGGCGGGCTGGCTTCGCCGTTCTTCTTCCTGGCGTTGTTTCCCTCGACGCTTTCCCATATGCCCAGGAGTGGCGGCTGGCTGCCGCGGGTGAAGATCGTGCTCGGCTTTGTGCTGCTGGCGGCGTCGCTCAAGTACCTCAGTAACATTGACCAGGTTTTTCAGTGGAACGTGCTGAACCGCGAGCGGTTCCTGGCTGGCTGGGTGGTGTTGTTCGCGCTGCCGGGCCTCTACTTGCTGGGCTTGCTTCGTATGGAGGGCATTCAAAAGGATCAGAACCTCGGGGTGGGGCGCACTTTGACGGGCGCAGCTTTTCTCATCTTCGCCATCAGCCTGATCCCGGGCATGTTCGGCGGCAAGCTGGGCGAGCTGGACGCTTATGTGCCACTGGCCAGCGAAAGCTCTTACGCCTACAACCTGGGCGGGGAAAAGCTGGTCTGGCTCAAGAACCAGTACCATGAGGCGCTGGAAATCGCGCGCCGTGAGAACAAGCTCGTGTTCGTCAACTTCACCGGCTACGCCTGCACCAATTGCCACTGGATGAAGGCCAACATGTTCCCACGGCCGGAAGTGATGGCTGAATTGAAGAATTTCGTTCTGGTCGAGTTGTACACGGACGGGACGGATTGCTTTCCTGCGGTCGGGTTCGGCGGCCAAGCCGGCTTCCTTGTAGCGGGCAGCCCGTGCGGGCGCTCTGCCAGCCGTTCGGGACCGCTTGCTGACGCGCGCGGCTCAGAAAGCGCTTCCGAGCCGCGACCGTGACGCGCGCGGCTCAGAAAGCGCTTCCGAGCCGCGACCGTTAGGGAGCGGTTGGACCTTAGTCAAGAATCTAACGGCTGGCTTCGATGTGCCGCAGAATGGCCTCCGTGAACGCCTCAACATACAACTGGCCCCGCTGGAGCAGGTTTTCCCGCGTCATGTAGTCGTACTCGATGTCGGGCCGCACGCCGACGTTCTCGATGTACCGCGTCGTCGGATAGTCGGAGGTGACGATCATCTTCGGCCGCACCATCAGTCCCAGGGTCATTCCAGCAAAGCCTTCCGAAAAGGCGCCGGCCAAGAAGCTGGTGTTGGTCCCGCCCGCCCCATTGCTCCGCATACCGAAGATCAGGCCACGGCCGGCATCTTGGATCATGGCAGGCACGGAATCCGCGGTCGAGGTGGAGAATTCGTCCACCAGCATGATCAGCGGCTTCGTGTAGGCCGCGACACCTTCCGCATAAGGATCCCGCTGGTTCCGGAAGCTGCAAAGCGGCACCGGAGCGGTCAAACCGCGTTTCTCGCCATAGGCGCGGCTCACCTCGCGAAACAGGTTCTCCCACAACTCCTGAATCCATGGCTCGGCCTCAGCGATCCTCGCACTGTTGAGCGCGTTGTAGAACGAGTTGACGCGGGCCTGCGAGACCCGCAGCTCATACCGCACGGGATCGAAGGGATACGGGGTCAGCCGCAAGGCGATG
The DNA here is from genome assembly GCA_016201205.1 of Acidobacteriota bacterium. Classification (GTDB taxonomy): domain Bacteria; phylum Acidobacteriota; class Terriglobia; order Bryobacterales; family Bryobacteraceae; genus CADEFT01. Next base: position 19,498 of record JACQDF010000063.1, on the reverse strand, counting down.
TTCTCGCCAAAGCACAGAAAGCCGCCTGGGTTGCGGATCTCGTCCACTACCAGACCGTCCGTGTTCTGCTCGAAAAACTCGATTTCGGACTCGAACTGGCGCAGCACTGCCGTTGCCAGCGTGCCATAGCTCGGGATCCGGATCAGCCCGATCCGCTTCCCCCGGGCTTCGTACGTTCCGGAAAAAAAGAAGTCCGCAGCCGTGCGGCCCAGCCGTTGCACGAAGTTCGCCGGCGGCGTGTAGATCGGCGTACGCGCTCCGGTTCCCAGTTCCGCGTAGGGCTCGACGGAGGCCGAGTACTGCAACTGCCTCCAGGCACGGAGATACTCTGGCGCGTCCTCCTCGAACGCCTCGCGCGTGGCCGCTTTGGTCTTCGGAAACGGCACTGGCCCGACTTCCATGGGAAATCCGGTCTTCAGCCAGGGGATCGTGTAAGACTCCTCCGCCGCGCCCGGCCGCCGGACGACGACCTCGGCCGTGTTTGCGAGTCGCGGAGCGTATGGCATCCGGCTCTGTGGGCGCGTCGCGATTCGCGCGGCTGCACGGCGGCGGGTGCTGCGGTCGTTCCCTTGCACGGCGTACTTTGAGAACTGACGGATCAACTCCTCCACCGGCACGCCGTCCACCGACACCACCTCGTCCCCGATGTCAAACGGGAACCGCGCCGCCGGAAGCCGTGTCCGGTTGATCGAGTCAATCAGGACGCGGCCGTCATAGAGATCCACGCCGATTCCCAGCGAAGCCAGAAAATCCGACGGCAGGCTGAATGCATCGTGTGTGTCCCGAAGACTGGCGACATAGTCCACCGAGAGATCGTAGAACTCGAGGTCGTCACGCGTCGTCCGGACCCGCTCGATCCAGGGTCCGATCGCCAGCGCATCGAAACCAAACAGCGTCTTCTTCCAATCCAGCGGTGCATAATTCTTCGAATACAGGCCGGCCAGGAAGCGGAAGTCGGCTTCTTTCTGTTCCCTGGTGAGCTGGCCGAAAGCCGGCTCGCATGCCCCGATCGAAACGAGCAGCAACAGCATTGGCGTGTTCATGGGTCCTCCTACCGGCTCCTCCGGATGTGATCCACCATCGCGTCGACGAACTGCCGCACAAACAGCCGTCCATCCAGAATGAGGTTGTCCCGCGTCATGTAGTCCGCCTCGATATCCGGATGCACGCCGACGTTCTCAATGTAGGAAGACGCCGGGTAGCCTGCCGGCTGCACCTTGGCGCTGCGGATCATGAGCGATTCCGTCAGCGAGGTGAAGCCCTCCGAGTAAACGCCCGCTGCATACCCGCTCACGCTGCCGCCGGCCCCCATCGTGCGCATGCCGAACAGCAGCCCGCGCTGGTTGTCCTGAATGGTTGCGGCGAACATATCTCCGCCTGACGCGGTCATCTCGTCCACCAACAGCATCAGCGGCTTCGTGTATGCCGCCAGGCTGCCGCGCGAGTCCCGCGCCGGGTCCCGGTCCAGCGTCACATCGTCCAGGGGAATAGCCAGCGTGCGACCGCGGAACTCGCGGTTGGCCGTCACAATCTGGTCCCGCAAGAACTCCAATTGCGAGATCACGAACGGGGGAGCGCCCTGCGCCCTTGCGCTCTCAAGCGACGACGAGATCGCCACCACCCAGGAAGAAGTCGCCCGCAGCTCGAAGCCTACCGTTCGGAATTCCCTCGGGATCACGTATTGCAGCAGCGAGTTTGTAAAGCTCACGAAGCCCCCGGGATTGCGCATGGTGTCGATGATCAATCCGTTCGTATTCGCCTGGAAAAACGCGACCTCAGCAGCGAACTGTTGCAGCGCCAGGCCCGCATTGGGCGGACTGAACGAAGGGATGCGAACAAAGCCTATGCGGTAGCCGCCGGCCTCGAACACGCCGGAATAAAAGAAGTCCGCAGGAGCACGGCCCAGCCGCTGCAGAAATTCATCGGGTGGCAAAAAGACGGGGTTGCGCGCTCCGACTCCCAGCACCGTCCGGTGCGGTACTTCCACCCGCTGGAGCCGTTCGAGAAGAGCCAGGTATTCCGATTCCCAGTTCGCCACCCGCTCCGCCTGCCGGATCGCTACGGTACTATCAGCGGGAGTTGGCACGGGCCCCACTGTTCGCAATGGAAGCCCGGCTTTTGACCATGGGATGCGGAACGTCTCCGTCGTTCCGTCGAAGCGCCGCATCACCACGGTCGCCATATCGCCAATCTCAATCGCTCTTGGAAGAACGGACTGCGGTCGCACCGTGATCAGGTTCGCCGCCAGCCGCCGCGTTGTCCGCGGGTTCCCTCCAGTCAGGAATCGCGAATACTCCCGAATCAGATCCTCGGAACTCCTGCCATCCACAGACAGGACCTCGTACCCCGTCCGGAATGGAAACTCGGTGGCGGGAAGCCGCAGCCGGTTGATGGAGTCTACCAGCACCCGGCCATCGTAATTGTCGACGGTGAAGTGCAACCGCGCTACAAAGTTCGACGGCAGCAAGTAGCCGTCATGCGCGTCATCCAGCCGGCGCACGTACTCGGCCATTAGCTCATAGAACTCGAGATCGTCCTTCGTTGCCAGGGCCCGGCTCAGCCAGGAAGCGAGGTCGAGCAAGTCGAAGCCGACAAAATCGCGCTTCCACTCATACGGCCCGTAGTTCTTGGCATACAGGCTGGCGAGATGCTCCATGTCCAACGCTTTCTGATTCGAGGTCAACTGCCCGCGCAGCCCCGCCGAGGCTGTCAAAACGAGCACAAACAGGATGCAGGGTCTCTTCATCGGTGGAATGCCCTCCTTGCCAGAGTGCCCCTATTCTGCTGAGAAAACTGTCGCCAAGTCAAGGCGTGTGGAAGGAGACAGGTCCCGCTCGAACCGGTACAACCTGCCAGTAAAGAAGCGCGGTCGCGGCAACCCAGGCGTCCGCAACTTCAATGCGCCGGCCCACGGAGCGTGCCACTACCATTACCTCGGCCCTTTTGACGATCAGGTCGCGGGAAGAGGGAACGGTGTTCGGCGTCAACTACTTTTTCCGGCCAGCGAGACGACATCGGTGTCGACCACGACCGCATTCATGCAGCCTGATGAGTGTCAGTATGTCCACGCCATTCGCGCAGCGCCGCAAGGAAATCGTCGATGTTTTCTTCTTCAGGCCAGAAGTCACCGAACAGCTCTCGCGGGTCCGATGTCGGGATCGTGCCTTGCGCCAGTTTCAACTCTTCGATCGATGGATGCCCGGCAGATGCGTAGTTCTGCTCGATCGTCTGTGCCATAAGGCCAGTATACATCCGGCTGAGGTCTTGCAGGTGGATGGGCCTCTCAAAGTGGGCTCCCCAGTCCTCGAACCGCGCGAAAACAATCATGTTCGAGCCCACGCTCTGGGAGCGGGAGGGTAAACAGTGCGGCGTACTTGCGGGTTATCCGAAGATCGGTCATGGACCGCCTCTTCGAGGTGTAGCCGATTTGTTTTCGGCCCGGTGCAATAAGGGGTGTCGTCGGAGTTTGGCTTCCCGGGCGGGGGGCGATAGCCCGCGCGAAATCGAAGAGGCAACTGGTCGTTCTTTGGTTGGAGGGCATGTCCGCACCGATCCACTGGGGGCAAGTGAGCCACAAGTTCGAACAGGGTGGTTCTGCGCACGTCAACTGACTCACGCAAGGTCAACGCCGCTTCGTCCAGACGATGCTCGCGACGCCGGGTGCGCCGATCCTTGGCTCGCCACGTCAGCCCGACGTTGTGAGCGATGCGATACAGCCAAGTCCGATCGCTTGCGTCGTCACGGCCCCTGAAAAGGACGCAACTAAGATTGTAAGAATGGAAAGGATGGTTCCATTCCGGAAGCTGTTAATCCGCGCTGGCCGCGTAGATATGCTGCGGCGCCTGGGGCGGCGCGGGCAGCGCAGCCTCCGGCTCCTGGAAGCGCACCGACACGATCTTGGACACGCCCGGCTCCTGCATCGTCACCCCATACAAGGATTCGGATGCCTCCATCGTGCGTTTGGCATGGGTGATGATGATGAACTGCGTTTGGCGCGACATCTCCTTCAGCAGCTTCACCAGGCGGGTAATGTTGGCTTCATCCAGCGCGGCATCCACTTCGTCCAGCACGCAGAACGGGCTCGGCGTGTACTGGAAGATGGCCAGCAGCAGGGCCATCGCCGTCAGCGAACGCTCCCCGCCTGACAGCAGGAGCACATTCTGTAGCTTCTTGCCCGGCGGGGAGGCCATGATGTCGACGCCCGAATCGGCCTGGTTCTCCGGATCGGTCAGCCGCATCTCGCCGATTCCGCCATGGAACAGCACTTTGAACATCTCGCGAAAATTGGCGTTGATCGCCTCAAACGCATCGTGGAAGCGGCGGCGCGATTCGACATCGATCTCCTGAATCGCTTTCTCCGTGTCCCGGATCGAGTCCAGCAGGTCCTGCCGCTGCGCGTTCAGGAAGTCGTACCGCTGCTGCGCTTCCTGATATTCTTCGAGCGCCTGCGGGTTGACGGGACCGAGATTGTCGATTCTCGTTTTGACTTCTTCATACCTGGCCTCGGCTTCGGCCAGCTCCATTTCATCCGGGACCGTTTCCTCGTCCTGCGACAGCTCTTCGAGCGGGCAGCTCAATTCCTTGCGGCACGTCTCGTCGAGATACTGCAATTCGGACTGCAAGCGCACGAGCTGGACCTCGATCTGAGAGCGGTTCTCCTGGGCCGCGCTGACGGCGGTTCGGAGCCCGCGCAGCTCCTCCTCGGCCTGAGTCAGCGAGCTGCGAGACCGGGCTTCCTTCTCTTCCAGCGCGAGGACCGTTTCTTCGAGCGCCGAGATCCGCCGGTTGAGCTCGTTGATGCGGGCGTCGACTTCCATGTTGTCGTCGAGCAACCGGGCGCGGTCGATGCCGAAGCGCCCGATTTCGCCCAACAGATCCTCGAGGCGCGAGCCGAAGTCGCCGATCTGTTGCTCGAGCAGCGCACGGGCGTTTTCCTCAGCGCGGCGGCGCTCCTCCAGAGCGGCGAGCCCGGCGCGGAGCGCGGCGTGCTCTTCGGCCAGCCGGGCGTGCACCTGCTGTAGCTCGGTGAGCTCGCTCCGCGCCGCTTCCAGCGCCTGCTCCTGATGCGCTCGCAGAAACTCGGTTTGCTCGAGGTCCCGCCCGGTCGCCGCCTGCCGCTCCCGCGCGGTTTGCGCCTCCCTTGCCAGCCGCTGCAACTCGAGGCGAACCACCGACAGCCGCTGGTTGGTGCGGTTCAATTCCTCGGAGAGCTTGCGCATCTCATGATCGAGCGCCAGCGCATCCTTTTCTTGAAGCTGCTGGACTGCCCGAAGCCGCTCGAGGTCTTCCGTGAGAGCATCGATTTCGCGCTCGGCCTGCTCCAACGCTTTGGCGCTCTCATCCACCTGCGCCTGTTTGGCGGCAATCAAGACCGCCAGCTCACGCAGCTCCCGTTTCAGCGCCAGCGGGCCGCTGCCGGTTTTCTTGCCCCCGCTGACGGCATGGCCGTGATAGGAAACGCCGTCCGGGAGCAGGAAGAAGAAGTCGGGGTACTCGAGCGCGAGCCGTTGCGCGGCGCCGCGATCGCCGACCAGGAAACAGCGGGCCAGCCGCGGGATCAATTCCACCGGCGCCTGGGTGAGGCCGTTGGTCATGCGAAGCTGCGACCCCAGACGTCCGAGAATCCCGGTTTCGGGCCCAACCGCCGGCTCTTCGCGCCGCGTCCCGGCCGGGTTGAGGTCCTGTTCCGGGTGGACGAGAAACGTCGCCCGTCCATCGAGGTCGCCTCGCATCAGGTCCACACCGCGGTGGGCATCGGACCAGTCGCGGACCACCACGTATTCCAATTCATCGTGGAGGAATTCTTCGGCCGCCTTCTCCCAGGCGGCGTCCACCTCGAGGAAATCCGCCAGCACCCCGAGCGGCTGCAACTCGCGCGCCTGGCCGTGCTCGATGGCCGTGAAGAGCCGCTTGACGGACTCCGTCGTGTAGGAGCGATGGGACAGGACGTCCTGGGTCGAGTCTTTACGCGCCTTGATCCGGGAGAAGTCCGCACGAAGCGTCTCGAGCAGGTGGCGCACCTCGGCGGCCCGCGTCTTGTGCAAGTGCAATTCTTCTTCGACGGCGCGGCGCTGGTCGGTGACCGAGGTGAGCTCGAGCTGGCGAGAGGCAACGCGCTCGGACAATTGCCGCTTCAAGTGGCTGAGGCGGTCCAGGTCGGCGGCGGCTGCTTGCTCTTCGCGCTGTGCGCGTGCCGTCTCGCGCTCGACGCTCGACAGGTACTCGGAGTTCTGGGCGAGCTGGTTTTGTAGCGTCGAGGATTCGCCCAGCAGCTTCAGCACCTGCTGGCGCCCGGCCTCGAGAGTCATCTCCCGCTGGCGAAGCTCAGCCTGACGCTGGTCCCGCTCGACGGTTTTTTCTTCCAGCCGGCGGCTGGCGTCGTCGTAGGCGGCGTTGAGACCGGCCAATGCATCGGCGTGCGCCTGGCAATCGGCTCGCAGGCGCTCCAGACGCGCCTCCAGCTCCTCGGTCTCTGTTTCGCCCTGCGCCAGACGCGATTCGATGGCCGCGATCTGCCCGGCTTGCGTTTCCAGCCGGCCTTTGGCTCGCTCCGATTCCACCCGCAGCTCGGAAAGCTCCTGGCGCTTGCCTGTCAGATCGCCTTCCAATGCGAAACACTGCTCCTGAAGAGATGCCTGGAGCGATTCTTTTTCCTGGACGTCGCTTGAAAGCTGCTGGAATTCGCGTGTGGCTTCGTTCAGATCAAGCGCCGTCTTAGCGGCTTCACGCTCGCGGATCTTGAACCGGCCCGCCAGCGCACGGCTCAGATGGCCCAGCATCTCGGTCTTCAATTCCTCGTACCGCCGTGCCTTGGAGGCCTGCCGCTTGAGCGAGTTTGTCTGGCGGCTGACCTCCTCGAGAATGTCGAACACGCGCGAAAGATTCTGCTTGGCGCCCTCGAGCTTGGCTTCCGCCAGCCGGCGGCGCGTCTTGAACTTGCTGACGCCAGCGGCTTCCTCGATCACCGCCCGGCGCTCTTGCGGCTTGGTGCTGAGAATCTGGGTGATGCGGCCCTGCTCGATGATGGCGTAGCTTTCCGGCCCCAGACCGGTGCCCATGAAGATGTCCTGAATGTCGCGAAGGCGAGTGTGTCTGCCGTCGATCAGGTAGTCGCTTTCGCCCGAGCGGTAAAGGCGGCGGCTGACGGTGATTTCTTTGGGCGTGGCCGGATGCCCGTAGGAGGAGTGGCCGTTGCCCGCGCCATCCACCCCGGGATCAGCGTCCGGCCGCGGGTCCACCAGCGTCAACGTGACAGTGGCCATGCCGACAGGTTTGCGGTCGCGCGTGCCGGCGAAGATCACATCTTCCATCCGCGAGCCACGCAGACTCTTGGCCGACTGCTCGCCGAGCACCCAACTGATGGCATCGGCCAGATTTGATTTCCCGCAACCGTTCGGGCCCACGACGGCAGTGAACCCGGTGCCGGCAAAGCGCAGCTCCGTGCGTTCCACGAAGGATTTAAAGCCCTGGAGTTCGAGGCGTCTGATTTGCAGCAACTGGCACCCCTATAGTCAAGAGTATCGGCAATGAGAACCGAGCGAACTCGGGGGATGGCTAATATGGTAGCGGAGAGGGCGGATGAATGCAAGCGGTATTCAAGCTGCGGGGGCTTCTGAAATATGACCCCAACCTATTGGGTCAGGGTCGCCGGGGGCTGACCCTGCGCGCTGTGGCTTGCCAGCGAGAGAATCTCCGAGTACACTGAAGAGGTTTTCCTATCGCCACCGCTGGGATGGTGCGCATACTCTTACGTTTCCTGGGATGGAATTCCCTCACGTGCAGTGTCCGGCTTCGGCCGGGTTGGGGGTCGGTCTCACCGGGCCGGCGCCCGAATCCTTGGCATTATAAACCGCGTTTCCAGCGCGGCGGAGAACAAGGAGACGGCAATGAAGTACACGTTTGCTGTTGGCATCGGGGGCGCAGCAGGACAGGGCGTTGCCACCCCGGGCAACATCTTCGCCAAGATTTTTGCCCGGCGGGGCTTACACCTGTTCGCCTATAACGCCTATCAATCCATCATCCGGGGCGGCCATACGTTCCTCACTATCCGCACCGGACCGGAAGAAGTCACCAATCATGGCGACCGGATCGACCTGCTGATTCCCCTTAACCAGGATTGCATGGACCGGCATCTGGACCTGCTCGGGCCTGGGGCTGCGGTCATCTACAATTCCGATTCGATCCAGCCGAACAATCCCCCGGACGGCGTTCGCCTGTGTCCTCTCTCCGCCAGGCAACTGAGCGCCAGCAGCCGGAACAAAGTGGAGCAGAACACCCTCGCCGTGGCCGCTTCCCTGAGCATGATGGGGGTTGGCTTTCAAACCCTCGAGGAGATCCTGAGCCAGCAGTTCAAGAAGAAGGGCGACGCCGTGGTGGAGGAGAACATCTCAGGAGCGCGTTCGGCCTACCAGTATGCCACCGAGCATTTCGAGCCGTTCCCCACCGCGCTGCCGAGGACGGAGAATGGCTATGCCGTCGTCACCGGGAACATGGCATTGGCCATGGGAGGTGCGGCCGCCGGCGTGAAGTTTTACTGCGCGTATCCGATGAGCCCTTCCACCGGTGTTCTGCACTGGATGGCAGCTCATGCACGCAAGGCCGGAATCATGGTGCGGCAGGTCGAGGACGAGATCGGCGTCATCAATATGGCCATCGGCGCCGCCCACACCGGCGTCCGGACGATGTGCGCTACTTCGGGCGGCGGCTTCGCGCTGATGACCGAGGGGCTCGGCATGTCCGCCATGATCGAGACACCCGTCGTCGTGATCAACGTGCAGCGAGCCGGCCCTTCGACGGGAGTTCCCACCAAGACCGAGCAGGGCGACCTGTGGCAAATGCTGGGAGCGGGTCTGGGCGACTATCCGCGAATCATCGCCGCCCCATTGGATATTCCCGACTGCTTTAAGCTGACCACCGAGATGCACAATCTCGCCGACCGGTTCCAGTGTCCCGGCATCATTCTCAGCGACCTGCTGCTGTCGGAGGGTCACGCCAGCGTTGACCCGAAGGATCTGGACTTCAATGTGCCCATCGACCGCGGTGAATTGATCACGTCGCCCAACGGAAACGGCGAGCCTTACAAGCGCTATCTGATCACCGAAAGCGGCATTTCGCCGCGCGCCATCCCGGGCTTGCCCGGCTACGTGCACACCGTCGCCACCGATGAGCACATGGAAGACGGGGTGCTGATCAGCGACGAGTTCACCGATCCTGTCAAGCGCCGCGCCATGATGGAAAAACGCCAGCGCAAAGTGGCCGGCATCGAGGCGGCTGTGCCGCCACCCTGGTTGACGGGACCGGCCGACGCCGATGTCACTCTCATCGGCTGGGGCTCGACCAAAGGCGTGATCGAGGAGGCTGCCGAGATCCTCACGGCGGAGGGAATCACGACCAATCAACTGCAAATCCGCTGGCTGGTTCCCCTGAACGGCGACACGATCACCGGCATTCTGAAGGAATCGCGCCGCACCATCATCGTCGAGAACAACTACAGCGGGCAGTTCGCCCGCTACCTGCGCAGCGAGACCAGCTTCGTTCCGGACGGTCACATCCGCAAATACGACGGCGAACCGTTCATGCCTCATCACATCGTCGAGGCGGTAAAGGATCAGTTGGCCGGGCGGACCACGTTGTCGGTACCGGCGCACGAAATCAGGGTTTGAGGAGGATACCATGGCTGCTGTTATCGAGACTCAAGTTGCATTGACCGTGGCGGATTTCAAGGGCAAGGTTGACCCCGACTGGTGCCCCGGCTGCGGCGACTTCGGCGTACTGGCCGCGCTCAAGGCCGCTCTGGCCGACTTGAATATCGCGCCCCATGAAGCGGTGACGATCAGCGGCATCGGCTGCTCCTCCAACCTTCCCGGTTTCATCAACACGTACGGCATGCATACGCTGCATGGCCGCGCGCTCGCCGTCGCCACCGGCGTCAAGCTCGCCAACCACGATCTGCACGTGATCGTGACCGGCGGAGACGGCGACGGATTCGGCATCGGCGGCAACCACTTCCTCCACACCATGCGCCGCAATGTCGATCTCCTTTACGTCGCCATGGACAACCAGATCTACGGGCTGACGACGGGACAATGCTCACCCACCAGCCGCCTCGGCATGAAGACCAAGAGCACGCCATTCGGCAGCGTGGAAGGTCCCATCAATCCGATCGTGCTGGCGCTGGCCGCCGGCGCCACTTTCATCGCCCGCGGGTTCAGTGGCGAGCCCAAGCACCTGACCGAGCTCATGAAGCAGGGCATCCGGCACAAAGGTTTTTCCTTTATCGACGTCTTCAGCCCTTGCGTCACCTACAACCTCGACAACACCTACCCGTGGTTCAAGCAGCGTGTCAGGAAACTGGAGTCGGACAGCTCTTACGATCCCACCAACTGGGACGCCGCCATGGAAAAAGCTCAGATGTGGGGGGACGAGATCCCGATCGGAAAATTCTTCGAGCGCACCGACATTCCGGCGCTCGATGAAGCGGAGCCTGTGCTGGACGTGGGAGGGCCACTCGCTCACCGCCGGGTCGGAATCCCGGCCGAGCTGGCGCGTCAGTTTGTCGAAGAGCTCATGTAGCGCGCATGGCAAGCACCAAGGGCACCAGATCCTCGATGTGATGCACCACCAGGTCCGGCGGCTCCGCCATCAGTGTCTCCGGCTGGAACCCGTAGGTGACACCGGCCACGCGCACGCCTGCATTGCGAGCGGTGCGGACGTCGATGGCGGAATCTCCGATCATCAATGTTCGCTGGCGGGAAGCATGGGATTCTTTAAGTAACGCTTCCACGCCGGCCGGGTCCGGCTTCTTTTGCGCAAAGCTGTTTCCCCCATACACACGAAAGAAATGACTGCCTAATCCGAGCCCATCGACGATCGCCTGGCTCAAGTGAGCCGGCTTGTTGGTGAGCACAGCCATGGCGATGCGGTGGCTGCGGAAAATGTCCAATGCTTCGCGAACGCCCGGATAGAGCACCGTGTGATCGAGCATGTGCTCGCGATAATACGCCAGGAAAAACTGCAAAGCGCGATCCACTTCTTCGTCGGCAGCGCCTGGCCCCAGAGCTTTTCGGACCAGCACGGGAGCGCCGTTGCCCACGTAGGTGAAGATCAGCTCCTGGGCCAGAGGCGGCAGGCCTAAGTGCTCCCGGGCTCGATTGACGGAAACGGCCAGGTCCATTTGTGAGTCAATGAGCGTGCCGTCGAGGTCGAAAATGAGCAGATCCATTTCAGACTCGCTTTCGCTTTCAATGTTCCGTCTTTGGGGGGCTTGGCTTTTGCCACGCTTCGGACCAGGTTTTGCGGATCTTTTCGTAGCCGTCATGGAAGGCGTCCGTCAGCTCTTTGGGAGCAAGTTGAGCCATGACACGGGCGGCATCCAGGACATACGGGGCAATCGCCGAGTCAACGACGGCTCGCGGAGGAGGATGAATGCTGAAAGCGGTCAGAATCATGACCAGCACCGCCGAAACCAGCAATCCGCGCAACAGGCCGAAGCAGCCGCCGAAAATCCGGTCGAGCCAGCCCACACCGGCGAACTTGAACAACGCCGCCAGCAGCCGTCCGGCCAGCGCCCCGGCGAGGACCACCAGCACGAAAACAGATACGAAGCCAAGAAAGTTGGCCACGCTCCTCGAGCTGACATACTCGACAAAAATCGAGCCGGCGGCGCCATAAAACCAGAGGGCGAGAACAAGCGCCAGCAGGACAGCCGTGATTCCAACGACGGTACGGACAAAACCTCTCACCAGGCCCGCGATGGTGGAGGCGGCCAGGATGATGGCCAGCAGAATGTCGAGCCAGTTCATAACCCCGGCGCGGTCAAAGCGCGGTACGCTTCACGGTATTTTTCGGAGGTGCGCAGAACGATGTTCTCCGGCAGGGGAGGCGCCGGCGGCTGCTTGTTCCAGTTCAGTGTTTCCAGGTAATCGCGGACGAACTGCTTGTCGTAGGAGGGCTGCGGGCCGCCGGGAGCATAGGTCTGGCTGGGCCAGAAGCGGGAGGAATCGGGCGTGAGCACTTCATCCGCCAGAACCAGCGTGCCGCCGATCATCCCAAACTCGAATTTCGTGTCCGCCAGGAGAATGCCCCGAGAGGCGGCGTAATCCGCGGCCTTCCTGTAAATGCGCAGAGTCAGGTCGCGAAGCGTCTCCGCCCTGGAATCCGCAATCTCGCGGAACCGCTCGAAGGAGATATTTACGTCGTGGCCGGACATAGCTTTGGTGGCCGGCGTGAAGATCGGCTCGGGCAGCTTGTCGGCCTCGCGCAAGCCTGCGGAAAGGGGAATTCCGCAAATGGCGCCAGTGGTCATATAGTCCTTCCACCCGGAGCCGGCGACGTAACCGCGGGCGACGCACTCGGCGCCGAACATCTCGGCGCGGCGCACCAGCATCGAGCGGCCCTCGAGCTGATCACGAAATCCCGGCAGTGGATCAGGGTATTGCTCGACATTCGCGGTCAGAAAATGCGTCGCCACCAGGTCCTTCAGGAAGCCGAACCAGAAGATTGACATTTGAGTGAGCACACGTCCCTTGTCCGGGATAGGGGTCGGGAGAATGCAGTCGAAGGCGGAGATGCGATCGGTGGCGACAATCAGCAGCTTGTCGCCGAGCGAGTAGACATCGCGGACTTTGCCGCGGGCGTGCAAAGGTACGCCAGGCAGGTTGGTTTCAAGAAGCGTGGACACTCACTCCAGTGTACTGAGTGGCGCAAGCTCCTGGCAGTGTGCGGGCCGCGCTAGACGGCGCGCGAGCTCTTGGCCGGCGGAAGCATGTACAGATTAGGACGTTCGGATTCCGGCGAGCTTAATTCTTCAAACCTTTCAACGCCTTTGACGGTGATACCGAAACGCCCGTTGTCCGCCGTGCGGATCTCTCCGCGTTCCTTCAGGTACCAGATTGTGAACTCGAGGTGTTCTCTCGGCACCCCGAGAAGATCCTCTATCTCCTTCAGGTTCATGCCGGGCTGATTGGGGGTGAATTGGCGCTTGCGGTACAGCACGCTGAGGATGCCTTCCCTCTTGCGATACTCAGCCTCTCTGCCCTGGGGTGCATCCTCTTTGTCGAAGATCTGCCAGTTCAGTTTGACCTGGGAGCGGTGCTGGCCGTCGAAGGCAGCACGCTGGGCCGGATCGCTCAGGGTCTGGTAGGCCTTGAGAAGCTGTTGGAAAAGCTGATCGTTGCCGGTGTCCTTGTTGTCGGGGTGATAGCGTTGAGCCAGCAGCCGGAACACCCGCTGGATCGTATCCGCCTCCGCATTTGGGCTGACTTGCAGCAATTCGTAGTAGTCGACAAATTCAGAGGGGCTCATGTCCTTCTCTTCGGCTGAGAAACGGCAAGGCTCAGCGTCGCTTCAATTGTGGGCTTGAATATATTAAGAAGTATCCAAACCTGGATAGAAATCAGGCGGAACGCTTAGTACTGAGGATTTCGATCCCTAAGGTGGGGGGCGCCAAAGCTATTCCTGCGCGGACATTTGCTGGTCCATGTCGCGCCAAGCACTGATCTTCAGGCGGCGGCAAACCCAGCAAAGGCCTTCCGAGGAGTTGGGTGCGGCATCCGACCCGCAGACTTTGCACCTTCCGGCCAGACTGACCCGGTCCGACTGGATCGCACGCTTGGCCTGCTCGATGATCTCCTTGGGAACCACCGGTTTTTCTTCGCCTGGTCTTTTTTTCATTGCCTCGGTCCGGGGCCTCCACCCCACCCCTACTTCCCCATCAAACCACAGGTTGCAAAAATCCGCAAACGCTAGTTTGCAGACCTCAAACGCGATCAGGCCGCCCTGTTGAGGCGAAAGACGTAGCCGGCATCCAGAGAAGTGTTGCAACGCGGGCAACGCTGGCCCTGCTTGACGAATGCTCCCTTGCGGTGTGTCAGAACCTGCGCCTCGACAGTGTGGGTACAGATGTAGCAATAAACAGAAGCCATCGCTTCCGTCGCTACCGGAACGGGCTTAGTGAAAATGGTCATGATCAAGCTCCTCTAACGGCACTCATCGAAGTAGACGCAGCGAATATTCCCCTGGGTCTCAAATTTTTGTGAATTTTCTTACGCCTGCCCGGCCTGGCCGGGGGACGGCCCGGCGTCCCGTTGCCCGCGGTTCTGGAGAGCCTGTCAACCCGCACGCGCCGCCACCGTCATGAGAAGTATGAAGCGCCTGGTTTTGGTTCTCCTGGTTTTCGCTCCGGCCCTCGCGCAGCAGCGGGAGATGCTCGTCGATTTCGCCGACATCTCCCTGCCGTCGGAGGCGGCCGGCGGCGGCAACCTGGCCCTCCGTCTGCTGTACTTTGGTTCAGCGCGTACGCTGCTGGACGAAGGCGCTCCGGTGGTGATCGAGGTCCCGGGCGGGTTTCAGCCCGGCGGCTTGCAGCCGCTTGTCGACAGCGGTTTTTCCGGCTTCGTCTACGTCCGCTTCCTGTTCCCCGGCGGCCGAAGCGAGAACCGCTCGAGCGACGGGACCTACGACACGCGGGGATTGAATTCGATACTCGCCTTGCGCGACGTGATCCTGTATGCTTCCGGCGACAAGACCGACGTCAACGGCAAGCGTATCACCGATATGCTGCCGTTCCGCGTGTTGACCGGCAACGTCGGGTTGCTTGGCGGGTCGTTCGGCGGCAACGCCTGCACCGCCGTCATCGCCCTCCACGGCGCTGAACTTCCTCGTCTCCAGTACTTCGTCGGGTGGGAGAACCCGACCAATGCGCAGATCTCGGTGGCGGAACCGGGACCGGGCGCCACCGTAGCCTGCCCCGGCGGCGCGCCGCCTCCGCAATCCATCGAGTCTGTCAACCCATACTTCCGCGCCTACCACCCCATAGCGCTCGAGTTCGATTACTCGAAGCTGGCTTTCGACGCCGCTACCAACCGGCTTTTTTTCGACGGCAACGCGAACGGCCGCATCGACCAGATTACGCTCTCGAATGGCTGCACCACTACCGACGTAAATCGAAACGGACGGATCGATGCCGGTGAGGACTTTCCGATAAACCCGATTACGGCGGCCGGCGATCCGCGCCGCTACTACTCCCCGTCAATGCTCGAAGCGGCGGCGGCGCTGAAGATCGACCTGCCAAACACGCTGGCTACGGCGGAGCAAGCCGAGCGGTTCTGGGCGGAACGCGAAGCCGTCCGCTTTTATGACCGGATACCCGCCCAAGCGCCCGGCATCGAAGTGATGCTGCTGGCCAGCGCCCAGGACCACGTCCAAACCGCTCCCGGCCATTTGCACATCCGCCAGGCGTTTGAAGGCTTCCTCAACAACGGAACCTGGGTGCGGATCAATCCTTCGCCCGAAGCAGCCGCGGGCGTGAGCCCGGCGCTCTCCTTGCGGAGCGATTTGCCGCGAATGGAGCCCAACACGCCGCCTCAAGACTGGAACAACGCCGCTTCGTTCACCTACCCGGAAGGCATTCCCGATAGACTGATGCAGGCCGCCGCCGCCCGCGAAATGGCGACGCGCGCTGCAGCGCGTTCAGCCGCGACAAGCGCTCTCCAGTGACTCCTTCAGCCTAACGGCACTCGGCCTGGCCGGGCTCCGGGAGCGGCGGCGGCGATCAGCGACTCATCAATTCCCCGTCGAGCTGTAGTTGCGCATCCCGCGGTTCCACACGACGACGCTCGAGGCGCAAAACGCAGCCGTCACCAGCGGCAGCAGCCATGCATAGATGCGGTATCGATCGGCGCGCAGCACCGCCGCCGCCGGGTAGAAGGTCGCGAAACCAAAGGGCACAATCCAGCTCAGCAGCACGCGAATGAAGCCGTTGTAAATGTCGAGCGGATAGCGGCCGAACGCGATCAGGTTATAGACCGGCGGCATCACGCCGACTTTGTCCTCGAACCAGAACGAGACGCTGGCGAGCATGACAAAGATCGCCGTGTAGAGCAGAGCCCCGCACACGACGGACGCCAGCAGGAAGGCGATACTCGCCGGATTCGCGTGAATGCCGAGCTGCGGCGCGGTGGCGGCCAGCAGCGCCAGACCAAGAACAGCGTCTCCCAGCGCCTCGAAGCGCAACTGCTCGAACAGAATCTGAAACAGCGAATGAATGGGGCGCAGCAGCACGCGGTCGAACTTGCCCTGGATCAGATAAGCGTCGCTGAACTGATAGAGATTGACGCTGATCACGTTGAACAGGGACATCGGCAGGAGAGAAAAGCCGTAGAGGAAAAGCAGCTCGGGAAACGTCCAGTCGTTGAGGACGCGGGCGCGTCCGAAGATGAGAACGACGACGGCCAGGCCGAAGACGGTGGCCAGCGTCATGGTCACGACGGAGATGAAGAAGTCCCAGCGGTACTCGAGGCGCACCTTGGCGTACTGGGCGGCATACTGCGTAAAGAGCGAGAAATGACGGCGCATAGGATCAGCCTCCGTGGATCGTGATGCGCCGGCTGAGGCGGTTCCAGAACCAGTTGCCGAACCAGAGCAGAGCGACGATCCAGAACAATTCGAGAGCCAGCGTGCGGCCGATTTCACGCCCCGGGATCTTACCCAGGTAAATCATCATCGGCGTGTAGCCAATGTGCTCGAAGGGCAGCCAGCGGCTGATCTCACGCAGCGGGGCAGGGAACAGCGTCAGCGGCACCAGCAGACCGCTCAGCAATTCCTGCATCCAGAATTTGAAGCGCAGCAGGCCCTGAATGCTTTGCAGCTCGATGGCGCAGCTCCCGATGATGAAGTTGATCGAGGAGACCAGCAACACGCTTCCCGCCAGCGCCAGCAGGAACGCGCTGAAGTGGGCCGCGTCGCGCGGCGGATTGACGGGAAAGATGAGAGCCAGCACGATGCTGGTGGGCGCCGAGAGCAGCACGGTGCGAAACGCGGCTTCGCCAAGCGCTTTTCCGATGTAGGTCAGCGGCAGGTTCACCGGCTTCATCATCACCATGCTCACCTTGCCTTCCATGATGTCGGTGGCCATGTCCCAATCGATGTTGTTGAAGTAGAGCGAGCGGATGATCCATCCCACGGTGACGTAGGTGATCATCTCATCGAAGCGAAAGCCGCCGAATTCGGGATTGGCGGCGAAGACGGCCTTCCAGAGGAAGTAATAGACAGTGACGCTCAGGAAGTAATTGATGACGCCCGTGTAATAGCGCAGGCGGTAGGCGAGCATGTCGAGAAAGCCGATGCGCGCGAATTCCAGCAGCAGGCGGGCTGTCATGGGAAACCTTTTCAACCGCTCCCTCACGGTCGCGGCTCGGAAGCCCGTGCTGAGCCGCGCGCGTCAGCAAGCGGTCCCGAACAAGCGCTAAGGCTTCAGAATCTGGCCTTCGAGGTAAACCCGGACCTGCCCGTTGTCCGGAACAGGCGTCTTATCGCGAAGCTCCGGCAACACCCTGGCGCCCTGGCCGGCGATCCCAAGCCTTTGTTCCACAGTTGTCCCGCGAACGACAATCTGCAAAGCGAACTCATCGGGGAGGTTGAAGCCCAGGTTCTTCTCCTTTGGCCGGGAGGGTCTGGTGTTGACAACCTTTCTCCAGCGCAGCTTGTCTTTGTCCAATCTGTATTCTTCATAGTTGCCGTCGTCTATGTGCCCGATGTGCCAGGTCAACTCGCGCTTTTTCGGGCGGACCATGATTTGAAACGGTCCCGCGCCCTGGCCGAGGGATTCGACGTGACCGGCGGGGACTGTTCGCCATGTGGGCTGTGCGGGTGTCGGAACCGGCTTGGCGGCGGGGCGCGTCATCTCGATGTGGTAGGGGAAAGTGGTGGCCACGGAGAAAGTAGTTTCCGAAGACCATGGCGAGAAGCCTTCGGCGACCGCCTCCACTTTGAACGTTCCATCCCTGAGACGCAGGGGCTGCTTGGGGTCATGCCCGGAGGCCCGCTGCCGGAACTCCCGCGCTCCCGACGGCGCGGTGACGGCCTCGAGGATATTCAACCTGGCTTTCGATTCCGCTTCAGGAGGCGTCACCCGAAACGTCGCATTGAACGCCGGGCGCAGCAGACGCGTCTCTTCGACGCCCAGCTCGACAACACCGCCGGCGGCGAAATCTTTCGCCAGCGAGCGCGTTTCGAAATCGGCTTTGCTGATCTCGATCTTTTGCATGCCGGGACGAATGGACGCGATCTGCAATCCTCCGGCGGCATCAATGACGCCGGAATGGCCCTCGACGCTGACTTGCGCGCCCGGAGGGCCGCCGCGGATCACCAGCGAGGCGAACTTGGGCTTTGCGGTTAAGGCGAATTTGGCGGAGGCCAGCCCGCGCTTTTCCAATTGAAGCGGCTGTGATTCCGGGCTCACCGTATAATCCGCCGACGCGACCCGAACCGCATGAGCTCCCGGCGCTACGTTGTAGATTGTGACTTTGCCTCTCCTGTCGGGCTTCCGTGTCAGAGGTTTGCCATCCACGAAGATCTGCACGTCTTCCACAACCGGACTGACCGAGATTTCCAGAGCCCCGTACTCACCCGCGGAAAGAAACGCAAACAACGCAGGCCCCGCTGGCACATCCACGTGGATCGGCCTGGCGTCGCCCGTAAATGTGAGATCGAAGGGCTGGCCGGGCTGAATCGCGATGTCGACCCCCTCTTTGGTAACTTCATATTCGCGATCCTCGACCTTGGCCTTGGCAGGCAGGAAATTGCAGTAAACGCGAGCCTGATTGCGGAAGCTTGTGACCACCACCGAGCGCAGATTCGGATAGCGCTGGAGCTCACTGGCCAGCTTAGGAGCGGCTCCGCTGACAGATTCGAAGCTGATCTCTTTGACCTGCCAGAGCGAGCCGCCGTCGATGGCGAGTTTGTGCATCCCCGCCGGCACTGTGGAAGCGAGGAAACCGCCATTCTCGAGAGCGGATTTGTTCTCATCGAGCACAACGGAACCGCTGCCGAGGTCGGTGACCACCTTGAGCACCGTGGGCAATGGGTCCAGGATGAGCAAGACAGGATCGCGTGTGCCCGCATCGATTCGCAACTCTTTGGGCGCGAAGCCCTCGAGTTCCGCGCGGAGGATGTGCGAAGCGCCTGGCTGCACTTCGAGGGGGCGCGAGAGATCGAGCGGCTTTCCATCGAGTGTCACCCGGGCTTGGGCCGGTTGGGCCCTCAGGTTGACCAAGACCGGTTTGGGCGCCTGCGTGCGTGGCGCCGGCGGCGGCAACCACTTCAAAACGACCACCGGCGCGACCGCCAGCAGAAGGACCAGGCAGTATGCCATGATTCGCGGCCGGCGTCTGGGCACCATGCGATGCCAGGCGGCCCAAGCCCTCGCCAGCATGCCAGGCGCGGCGACCGCGGGTTTCTTTTTGGGTTCCGCCGGCACAGGCGGAGGCGGAGCGGGGGCCGCCGGTCTCTCCTGCGCCGGGAACAGCATCGTCCGCTGCTGGACCTCGGCGGCAATGTTCTGGAAATCCGGATCCCCCGGGTGCTGTGCGGCGAAGGCTTGGGTGCGTGCAAACACGGCCTGGAGCGCGTCGGATTCCATCAGATTGGCCGCCTGGCGCTGAAGGTCGCGCGCTTCTTCAAGGTTGCGCTGGCGGGTCTGGTTCTGTCGCGTCCGCATCGA